>NZ_JACHNE010000001.1:6390804-6708965 GCF_014205255.1 Streptomyces caelestis
CGCGCGGCATGCGCAGGGGACTGGCCACGTTCGTCGTCTTCATCGGTGTGATCATCGTGGCGGCGGGCTTCGTCACACTGCTCGGTTCCATTCTGGCGGACCAGATCATCAAGATGATCGAGGGCTTCCCGGACTACCTCGACTCCGTCATCAACTGGATCAACACGCACTTCAAGACCGACCTGAAGCGCGTGGACATCCAGGAGGGCCTGCTCCGCTCCGACTGGCTGCGCAACTACGTGCAGAACAGCGCCACGGGCGTCCTGGACGTGTCCGCCCAGGTCATCGGGGGTCTCTTCCAGCTGCTGACGATCGCGCTGTTCTCGTTCTACTTCGCCGCGGACGGTCCGCGACTGCGCCGCACGATCTGCTCCCTCCTGCCGCCCGCACGGCAGGCCGAGGTGCTGCGCGCGTGGGAGATCGCCGTGAACAAGACCGGCGGCTACATCTACTCGCGCGGTCTGATGGCACTCATCTCCGGCATGGCCCACTTCGTCCTGTTGCAGGGCCTGGACGTGCCCTACGCGCCCGTGCTCGCCGTGTGGGTGGGCCTGGTGTCGCAGTTCATCCCCACCATCGGCACGTATCTCGCGGGCGCGCTGCCCATGCTGATCGCGTTCACGGTCAACCCCTGGTACGCGCTGTGGGTGCTGATCTTCGTGGTGATCTACCAGCAGTTCGAGAACTACGTGCTCCAGCCGAAGCTGACGGCCAGGACCGTCGACATCCACCCCGCGGTCGCCTTCGGCTCGGTCATCGCGGGCACCGCGCTCCTGGGCGCCGTCGGCGCGCTGATCGCCATCCCCGCCATCGCCACGCTCCAGGCCTTCCTGGGGGCGTACGTGAAGCGGTACGCCGTCACGGACGACCCCCGGGTGCACGGCCATCACCGACGCGGGGAGGGGCCGAGCCTCGTCACGCGCGCGAGGCAGCTGTGGGCCGGGCGGGCAGGGGCGGAGCGGCCCGGAAGCGGTCGGCCCGAGGGCGGGGGCTCCGGGAAGAGCCCGGACTGAGTCGCCGCGCCCTGTCGCGGAGGTGCCGCGTGGTGTCGCTTGACACGAAAATCGAACATCCATTCTTATGGAGTCTCCGGCGAAGCTCAGCGGTGGGCATTTCGACATACTTTGGGTGGAGAAATGCCCGAGTTATCCACAGGCCGGACGTGCGTCGGGGCGCATTGTCAGTGGCAGGCGTTAGCGTCTTTGACGTGAAGCGATCGACTCAAGCAAATCGGGTGGAACCCATGGCAGGAACCGACCGCGAGAAGGCCCTGGATGCCGCTCTCGCACAGATTGAACGGCAATTCGGCAAGGGCGCGGTCATGCGCATGGGCGACCGGACCAAGGAGCCCATCGAGGTCATCCCGACCGGGTCCACCGCCCTCGACGTGGCCCTCGGCGTGGGCGGCCTGCCCCGCGGCCGTGTCGTGGAGATCTACGGACCGGAGTCCTCCGGTAAGACCACCCTGACCCTGCACGCGGTGGCGAACGCGCAGAAGGCCGGCGGGCAGGTCGCCTTCGTCGACGCGGAGCACGCACTCGACCCCGAGTACGCGAAGAAGCTCGGCGTCGACATCGACAACCTCATCCTGTCCCAGCCGGACAACGGCGAGCAGGCCCTGGAGATCGTGGACATGCTGGTCCGCTCCGGTGCCCTCGACCTCATCGTCATCGACTCCGTCGCGGCGCTCGTCCCGCGCGCGGAGATCGAGGGCGAGATGGGCGACAGCCACGTGGGTCTCCAGGCCCGCCTGATGAGCCAGGCCCTGCGCAAGATCACCAGCGCGCTCAACCAGTCCAAGACCACCGCGATCTTCATCAACCAGCTCCGCGAGAAGATCGGCGTGATGTTCGGCTCCCCGGAGACCACGACCGGTGGCCGGGCGCTGAAGTTCTACGCCTCGGTGCGCATCGACATCCGCCGCATCGAGACCCTGAAGGACGGCACGGAGGCGGTCGGCAACCGCACCCGCTGCAAGGTCGTCAAGAACAAGGTCGCGCCGCCCTTCAAGCAGGCCGAGTTCGACATCCTCTACGGCCATGGCATCAGCCGCGAGGGCGGCCTGATCGACATGGGCGTGGAGCACGGCTTCGTCCGCAAGGCCGGCGCCTGGTACACGTACGAGGGCGACCAGCTCGGCCAGGGCAAGGAGAACGCGCGCAACTTCCTGAAGGACAACCCCGACCTGGCCAACGAGATCGAGAAGAGGATCAAGGAGAAGCTGGGCGTCGGCGTACGCCCCGAGGAGCCGGCCGCCGAGCCGGGCACGGACGCGGCGGTCTCCCCGGCACCGGCCGACGCCCCGGCGGCGGTCCCCGCCCCGGCAGTGGCCAAGCCCGCCAAGTCCAAGGCCGCCGCAGCCAAGAGCTGACCCGTGACACGACGAACCGACTGGGCGGAGTACGAGTACACCGCCTCCGGTGCCTCACGGGGGAGGGGCACCGGAGAGGAGACGGGCTCGGCCGTGGACGGGGCGGACGCGCACGGGGACGACCGGTTGTACGGGGGCGACCGACTGCACGAGGACGGCGGGCCGTACGGGGATACCTCCCGGGGCAGTGGCTCATCCGGCACCGGCTCAGCTGACAGAGGCTCACGCGGAGGCGGCTCGTCCAGGGACGGCTCACGTGACGGTGGGTCGCCCGGCGGACGTCGACGCGGGCGTCGTCGGCGTGGCTTCGGCGCGGCGGCGGATGCCGAGGACGGAGGGTCCCTCTCCTCGTCGAGGGCCGAGCAGGGGGAGCCTCCGGGGGACCCGGTCGAGCAGGCGCGGGCGATCTGCCTGCGCCTGCTCACCGGGACCCCGCGGACCCGCAAGCAACTCGCCGACGCCCTGCGCAAGCGGCAGATCCCGGACGACGCCGCCGAGGAGGTGCTGTCGCGGTTCGAAGAGGTCGGCCTCATCAACGACAGCGCCTTCGCGGACGCCTGGGTGGAGTCCCGGCACCACGGCCGAGGGCTGGCGCGGCGTGCGCTCGCCCGAGAGCTGCGGACCAAGGGCGTCGACTCCACGCTGATCGACGAGGCCGTCTCCCAGCTCGACTCCGAGCAGGAGGAGGCGACCGCGCGGGAACTCGTCGCGCGGAAACTCCGCTCCACTCGTGGGCTCGACCGGGACAAGCGACTCCGCCGCCTCGCGGGCATGCTCGCCCGCAAGGGCTACTCCGAGGGCATGGCCCTGCGTGTGGTCCGGCAGGCGCTGGAGGAGGAGGGCGAGGACACGGAGTTTCTCGGGGACGAGCAGTTCTGAGCGAACCGCGTGGTCACACCACCGGAAGCCTCGCCGCCCGCCAAGCCTGGAACCCGCCGACCAGATCGGTGGCCCGGTGCAGTCCCAGCTGGTGCAGGGACTGGACGGCCAGGCTGGAGGCGTACCCCTCGTTGCAGATCACGACGACGCGCAGGCAGTGGCTCGTTGCCTCCGGGAGACGGTGGCTGCCCTGCGGGTCGAGGCGCCACTCCAGCTCGTTGCGCTCGACGACGAGGGTGTCGGGGATCAGGCCGTCCCGTTCGCGCAGGGCCGCGTAGCGGATGTCCACCAGCAGCGCGTCACCGGCCCGGGCGGCCTCGTACGCCTCCTGCGGCTCGATCCGCTGGTAACCGGCACGTACGCGCTCCAGCAACGCGTCGATACCGACGGGACGTTGGACACCGACCCCGCTGCTGTGGCTGCTGCCGTCGCTCACCCGCTCGTGCGTCGCGCTCACTGCCAGTCCTCCGGTCGCTCCACCTGCTCGAGGCGCAGGATCGGCCCGCTGCGGCTGTAGCGGCGGATCTGCGGCAGGGGCGGGTAGTAGGCGTGGACGGAGATCGCGTGGGCGTCGGGGGATTCGTTGAGCACCTCGTGGACGTGGTGACGGCCGAAGGCACGGCCCTGGCCGGACGGCAGCCGGCGTTCGCGGTCGACACCGTCGGTGAGTTCCAGGGTCTTCCAGCCGTCGGTGGGCAGCCGCGCGGCGAGCGAGTACTCCTTGAGCTCGCCCGACGCGGTCAGGAAGGCGCCGACGGAGTCGGCGTGGTCGTGCCAGCCGGTGCCCGTGCCGGGCGGCCAGCCGATCAGCCAGGCCTCACTGCCGCCGGGCCCGTCCAGCCGCACCCAGGTGCGGCCTTCCGGGTCGAGCGGCAGCGAGGCGATCAGCTCGGTGTCGGTGGCCGTACGCCGCACGAAGTCCAAGAGGTCGGCCTGAGTGGGCGCCGAAACGGCGGAGGTGACAGCAGAGGAGCCGGAAGAGGAGACAGCGGGGGATGCGGAAGGGGATACAGACACGGGTGCCGTCCTGGAGGTCTGATGCGAGTTCGCGAATCAGGCGCGTCGGCCGCGGCAGACAGAGCGCGGCGCGCGCACAGAGGAAGAGGGGGATGCGAAGTCAGCAGGACGGGCGACACACGCAGCCCGCATAGCGGACGAGGTCCATATGGACTCTCCGCCACAGGCGCACACAGGTGTCGGTCACGCACCGGAGTACACCATGACCGCCCGGGCCGGTCAACTCACTGTCACCATGCGGACGCACGGTGACAGTGAGCGCGTCACCCGAGGTCGACCGTCAGCGAGCGATGTCGACCGTCCAGCGAGAGCCGGCCGGCGCACCGGCTTCGGCCTGCGCCTTCGCCGGTCCGCCCACCGCGGCCTCCGCCGCCGCGTACAGGTCGTCCGGGCGCACTCCGCTCAGCGCGGTGACGAGGTGCCCGTCGGGGCGCACCAGGAGCACCGTGTGCGCGGCAGCGCCCGGATAGCTCTCGGCGACCAGCAGCTCGGCGGGGTGCGGCAGTGCCGCGACCGCGGCCGCGAGCCGGGGCATGACGCCGGCGCCGACCCAGTGCTTGCGCTCCCACACGCCCGTGCCCGGCGCGATCAGCACCACCAGCAGCGCGCCGCGGCCGAGCCGGTCCCGCAGCCGTACGAAGGTGCCGTCCTCCGCGGTGACCCGTACGTCGCTGACCGGCGCTCCGGGTGATGTGTCGACGGGGGTCTCACCTTCGAGGTGTCCGGGCGCGAGGGGCGAGTCGGCGTACGCCCCCGGCGCGCCGAGCTGGCCGTGCCCCAAGTGACCGTCCGTGAGGAGCGCGTCGTGGCCCCGGGACGAGCCGGGGACGTAGGAGCGCAGGCCTGCGCCGCCGCGCAGCAGCGGCAGTGCCTGGTCGGCGGCGCGCAACCGGGCGGCGACGACCGCCCGGCGCTCGGTCTGGTAGCTGTCGAGGAGCGCCTCGTGCGGCCCGTGGTGCCAGGCCAGGGCCAGTTTCCAGGCGAGGTTGTCGGCGTCCCTCAGGCCCTCGTCCAGCCCGTGCGTGCCCAGCGCGCCGAGCAGATGTGCCGCGTCCCCGGCGAGGAAGACGCGGTCGGCGCGCCAGCGGCGGGCCAGACGGTGGTGGACCGTGTGGACGCCGGTGTCCAGCAGCTCGTACGGCGGGGTCGTGCCGCCCGCCCAGCCGGCCAGGGTCTCCCGGATGCGGGTCAGCAGCAGTTCGGGGGTGACCAGGTCCTTGCCGGGCGGCAGGAGCCAGTCCAGACGCCAGACGCCGTCCGGCAGCGGGCGCGCGGTGACCTCGCCGGCCGAGGGGCCCGACATGCGCCACGGCGGCATGCGGTGCAGCAACGCCTCGTCGTGCCAGGGCATTTCCGTACGCAGCGCGGCAACGGCGTGACGTTCCACCGCCGTACGGCCCGGGAAGCGGATGTCCTGGAGCTTGCGCACGGTCGAGCGGGGACCGTCGCAGCCGACCAGGTAACTGCCGCGCCACCAGGTGCCTTTGGGGCCGCGGGTGTGGGCCGTGACGCCCGAGGACTCCTGCTCGATGCCGTCGACGCGGCTGTCCACCGCGACTTTGACGAGCCGTTCGCCGGAAAGGGCCGCGCGCAGGGCGTCGGTCAGCACGTGCTGGGCGATGTGCAGGGGAGCGGGCTCGGTGCCGTCGAAAACGATCTCGCGCATCACCTGTTTGCGCCGCATCGACCGCCATCCGGCCCAGTGGGAGCCGGCCTGTGACAGTGGCACGCCGGTCAGCCGTTCCATGAGGGCGGCGGTGTCCTCGCGCAGGACGACGGTGCGCGCCGCACGGGGTTCGTCCTTGCCCGGCCCCTCGTCGAGAACGACGCACGGCACCTCCTGACGCGCCAGCGCCAGGGCGAGCGTGAGCCCGACGGGCCCCGCTCCGACGATGATCACCGGGTCCACGGCGCGGCGCCCCCTGCCCGTGATGTTGTCCTGAGAGACGTAGGTGAACAGGAGCTTGGAGCAGGGTGCACGATCACAGAACGTATGCAACCCATTGCCGGTGCTTGCGTCAAGTGACCAGGGGCAGTGGCGATCATGCCACTGCCCCTGAGTGTGTCAGGTGAGGTGACCGAAGGTCAGTTGACGCCTCCGCCGGCGGTTCCCCCTCCGCCGGCGATCTGCGCCTCGTCCACGCCCACAACCGCGCCCGTCGATTTCTTGGCCCGCCGCAGCCGACGCTCCAGCCAGCTCGCGAAGGAGGTCAGGGCGAAGTTGAGCGCGATGAAGATGACAGCCACGACCGTGAAGCTGGCGATCGTGTTCGCACCGTAGTAGCCGCTCATGGTGTTGGCCGAGGCAAGAAGCTCGGGGAAGGTGAGGACCGCGCCGCCGAGGGCGGTGTCCTTCACGATGACGACCAGCTGGCTGACGATGGCCGGCAGCATCGCGGTGACCGCCTGCGGCAGCAGGACGAGCCGCATCTCCTGGTTCTTGCGCAGGCCGATCGCCATGGCCGCCTCGGACTGGCCCTTGGGCAGGGAGAGGATGCCCGCCCGGACGATCTCGGCGAGGACCGAGGCGTTGTACAGCACCAGACCCGTGACGACCGCGTACAGCGGACGGTCGTCGGACGACACGTTCGTGTACTCGGCGAACAGGGCGAGCCCGAAGATCATCAGGATCAGCACCGGGATGGCGCGGAAGAACTCGACCACGGCTCCGGCCGGCACCCGGATCCAGGCATGCTCCGACAGCCGGGCGATGCCGAGCACCGCACCGAGCGGAAGCGCGATGATCACGGCGAGCACCGCGGCCTTGAGCGTGTTCTGCAGGCCCGGCCAGATGTACGTCGACCAGGGCTCGGAGCTGGTGAAGAAGGGCTCCCACAGGACCCATTCGAGCTGGCCGCTGTCCTTGAGGGTGAGGTACACCCACCACAGCACAGCCGCCAAAACGGCCAGGAAGGCCACCGTGAACAGGACGTTGCGCCGCTTGGCGCGGGGCCCCTGCGCATCGTAGAGAAGGGCACTCATCGCTTCACCGCCACCTTCTTGCCCACCCAGCCGAGGATCAGACCGGTCGGCAGCGTCAGGCACACGAAACCAAAGGCGAAGATCGCGGAGATCAGCAGCAATTGCGCCTCGTTCTCGATCATCTCCTTCATCAGCAACGCCGCTTCCGCCACACCGATCGCCGCGGCCACCGTGGTGTTCTTCGTCAGCGCGATCAGGACGTTCGTCAGCGGGCCGACGGCCGAGCGGAACGCCTGGGGAAGCACGACCAGCCGCAGCACCTGCGAGAAGCTCAGGCCGATGGCGCGCGCCGCCTCCGCCTGACCGACCGGCACCGTGTTGATGCCGGAACGCAGCGCCTCACACACGAAGGCGGAGGTGTAGGCGATCAGACCGAGTACGGCGAGCCGGAAGTTGGCCGTGTCCGACCTGTCGGCGCCGAGGGTGATGTTCAGTGCCTGGTACAGGCCCAGCGAGGTGAACAGGATGATCACGGTCAGCGGGATGTTCCGCACGAGGTTCACGTAAGCGGTCCCGAAGCCGCGCATCAGCGGCACCGGGCCGACGCGCATGGCGGCCAGCAGGGTGCCCCAGATCAGGGAGCCGACGGCCGACAGCAGGGCGAGCTGCACCGTCGTCCAGAAGGCTCCCAGGATGTCGTAGTCACTCAGAAAGTCGAACACGATCTCCCGCGCTTCCGCGTATAGGGATGCCCCGGTGCGCCGCCCCGGAGGGCGGCGCACCCGACAGGCGTTGCCTCAGCCGTTGCGTCAGCTCTTGATGTCGCCGATCTTCGGCGCGGGCTCGTTCTTGTAGTCGGCCGGGCCGAGGTTCTTGTCCACGGCCTTCTGCCAGGACTTGTCGGCGACCATGTCCTCAAGAGCCTTGTTGATCTTGTCCTTGAGGTCGCTGCCCTTCTTGACGCCGATGCCGTAGTTCTCGTTGGTCATCTTGAAGCCGCCGAGCTTGAACTTGCCCTTGAACTGCTCCTGGGCGGCGTAACCGGCGAGGATCGAGTCATCCGTGGTCAGGGCGTCGATCCTCTTGGTCTGCAGACCACCCAGGCAGGCCGAGTACGTCGGGTACTGCTGGAGGTCGGCCTTCGGGGCCAGCTTCTCCTTGACGTTCTGCGCCGAAGTCGAGCCGGTTACCGAGCACAGCTTCTTGTCGTTGAGGTCAGCCGGCGACTTGATGGAGTTGTCGTCGGCGCGGACCAGCACGTCCTGGTGGGCCAGGAGGTACGGGCCGGCGAAGTCGACCTTCTCCTGGCGCTCCGGGGTGATCGAGTAGGTGGCGGCGATGAAGTCGACGTCACCGCGCTGGAGCATGGTCTCGCGGTCGCCGCTCTTCGCTTCCTTCCACTCGATCTGGTTCGCGTTGTAGCCGAGCTTCTTCGCGACGTACGTGGCGACGTCGACGTCGAAGCCGGCGTAGCCCTGCGGCGTCTTCTGGCCGAGGCCCGGCTGGTCGAACTTGATGCCGACAGTGATCGTCTTGCCGTCGCCGGAACCGGAGCCGCCGCCCTCGTTCTTGTCACCGCCGCACGCGGTGGCGGTCAGGGCGAGAGCGAAGACGGTGGCCGAGGCGGCGGTGACCTTGCGGAGCTTCATGATGAACATCCTTTGACTGGTGAAGAGATGCGGGCCCTCAAGGGGTGGGCGACACGAGTCGCGTCCGGCGCGATCCGCGCCGTCAGTGATGCAGGATCTTCGACAGGAAGTCCTTGGCACGGTCGCTGCGCGGATTGCTGAAGAACTGGTCGGGCGCAGCCTCCTCGACGATTCGGCCGTCCGCCATGAACACCACGCGGTTTGCAGCCGATCGTGCGAAACCCATCTCATGGGTGACGACGATCATCGTCATGCCGTCGCGGGCGAGCTGCTGCATGACCTCCAGCACCTCGTTGATCATCTCGGGGTCGAGCGCGGAGGTCGGCTCGTCGAAGAGCATGACCTTCGGCTCCATGGCCAGCGCCCGCGCGATCGCCACGCGCTGCTGCTGGCCGCCGGAGAGCTGTGCCGGGTACTTCTCGGCCTGCGCGGCCACGCCGACCCGGTCGAGCAGGGCCCGGGCCCGCTCCTCGGCCGCCTTCTTGTCCTTCTTGCGGACCTTGACCTGGCCGAGTGTGACGTTCTCCAGCACGGTCTTGTGCGCGAAGAGGTTGAAGGACTGGAAGACCATCCCGACGTCGGCCCGGAGCCGGGCGAGTCCCTTGCCCTCGGCGGGCAGCGGCTTGCCGTCGATCTCGATCGTGCCGGAGTCGATCGTCTCCAGGCGGTTGATGGTGCGGCACAGGGTGGACTTGCCGGACCCGGAGGGTCCGATGACCACGACGACTTCGCCGCGGGCGATCGTCAGGTCGATGTCCTGGAGTACGTGCAACGCGCCGAAGTGCTTGTTGACGCTCTTCAGGACGACCAGTTCTCCGGTCGCGGCCACATCTTCCTTGGCCACCGATACTTCGGTCATCGCTCTCAGGCTCCGTCCTCCTCGGTTTCGGAGGACAGTAGTAACGCTCTACGACCTGCGTCATTACATCTGAGGGGAATCTGAGCATCACGATCCGATAGCAATCGGACACGTGTCGTAGCACTTATGAGCAGCGCTCATATCGGCCGGGTAACGGAAGCGCTCCGCAACCGGAACCCTCTTGACGCCGTCCTCATCCATCAGCGTGACTGCACAAGGTGCACGCGCGCGTGCACGCTTCTTCGTACACATCTAGATCGTACGGCCAGTGAACCGAAGGGGGCCCGGGTGAGACTGCTGCTCGTCGAGGACGACAACCACGTCGCCGCCGCCCTGTCGGCGGTCCTGGCACGTCACGGGTTCGACGTCACGCACGCGCGCAGCGGTGAGGAGGCCCTGCAGGCGCTGGTACCCGAGAGCGACGGCTTCGGCGTCGTCCTGCTCGACCTGGGCCTGCCCGACCAGGACGGATACGAGGTCTGCGGCAAGATCCGCAAGCGCACCAGCACACCGGTGATCATGGTCACCGCGCGCTCCGACGTGCGCTCCCGCATCCACGGCCTCAATCTCGGCGCCGACGACTACGTGGTGAAGCCGTACGACACCGGGGAACTGCTCGCCCGCATCCACGCCGTGAGCCGGCGCACCTCCCACGAAGACACCTCCAGCGGTATCGAGACGGAGCTGCGTCTGGGCCCGGTGCACATCGAGCTGCCCACGCGCCGGGTCAGCGTGGACGGAAACGTGGTCCAGCTGACCCGCAAGGAGTTCGACCTCCTGGCCCTGCTCGCGCAGCGGCCCGGGGTGGTCTTCCGCCGGGAGCAGATCATCAGCGAGGTGTGGCGGACCAGTTGGGAGGGGACGGGGCGCACTCTGGAGGTGCACGTCGCGTCCCTGCGCGCCAAGCTGCGCATGCCCGCCCTCATCGAGACCGTACGCGGAGTCGGCTACCGGCTCGTCGCGCCTGCCGGATAGCGGGGCCGGGTGCGCACTCGTCTGCTCCCGCTGCTGATCGTCCTGATGGCGGCCGTACTGCTCGCGCTCGGCGTCCCGCTCGCCGTCAGCCTGGCCGGCGCCCAGCAGCAGAAGGTCGTCGTCGACCGGATCGACGACACCGCACGCTTCGCGGCTCTCGCCCAGTTCGTCACCGACTCGCCCACCGGGACCGCCAGCGCGTTCGAGAACGAGCGTCTGGCCACGCTCAGCAGCGAACTCGACAGCTACTACAAGGTCTACGGCATCCGGGCCGGTGTCTTCTACCGCAGCGGCAGTGCCATGGCCCACGCACCGGCCGGGTGGTCCCTGCCAAAGGAGGGCGAGGTGCGTGACGCCTTCGACGAGGCGTTGCTCAGCCGCCGCAGCCACGACCCGCGGCAGGTGTGGCCCTGGCAGCGGGGCAACCTCGTGGTCGCCTCGCCGGTCATCCGGGACGGGGACGTCGTCGCGGTCGTCGTCACCGACTCGCCCACCGGGCAGATGCGCTCCCGCACGCTGCACGGCTGGCTGGTCATCGGCGCGGGCGAGTCCGCCGCGATGCTGCTGGCCGTCGGAGCCGCCCTGCGGCTGACCGGCTGGGTGCTCAAGCCCGTGCGGGTACTGGACGCCACCACCCACGACATCGCCACCGGGCGGCTGAAGTCCCGGGTCGCCGCCGCCGGCGGTCCGCCGGAACTCAGGCGTCTGGCCCGGTCGTTCAACGAGATGGCGGACAACGTCGAGGACGTGCTGGAGCAGCAGCGCGCCTTCGTCGCCGATGCCTCGCACCAGCTGCGCAACCCGCTCGCGGCGCTGCTGCTGCGCATCGAACTGCTCTCCTTCGAGCTGCCCGAGGGCAACAAGGAGATCGCCTCGGTCCAGGCCGAGGGCAAGCGCCTCGCGCAGGTCCTGGACGATCTGCTCGACCTGGCGCTGGCCGAGCACACCGAGGCCGATCTGAAGATCACCGACATCGGCGAGCTCGCCGCCGAACGGGTCGCGGCCTGGTCCCCGACCGCCGAGGCCAAGGGCGTACGCCTGGTGGGCGACTGCCCGCCGACGACCGCGTGGGCCGACCCGGTGGCGCTGTCCAGCGCGCTGGACGGGGTGATCGACAACGCGGTGAAGTTCACGCCCGAGGGCCGGACCGTCGAGGTGACCGTCGCCTCCAACGGCGACATCTCCACCGTCGTCGTCACCGACGAGGGCCCCGGCCTCACCGACGAGGAACTGGCCCGCGTCGGCGACCGCTTCTGGCGCAGCAGCCGCCACCAGAACATCAAGGGCTCGGGCCTCGGACTGTCCATCTCGCGGGCGCTGCTCACGGCGGGCGGCGGTTCGATCGCGTACGACCATCACGAGCCGCACGGGCTGAAGGTGACAGTGGCGGTGCCGAGGGTCGGACCGGCGAGGGAGCGAGGGCTACGGCCTGACGGCGAAGCGGGCTATGGCTTGACGGACCGGTAGTAGCGGCGGGCCCCGTCGTGCAGCTTGAGCGGGTCCGTGTAGATCGCCGTGCGGACGTCGACCAGCTGGGCGGAGTGGACGGTCGCGCCGATGCCGTCCCGGCTGTCGATCACCGTACGGGTCAGCCACTCGGTGAGCCGGGAGTCCATGTCGTTGCGCGTGACCAGCAGGTTGGACACCGCCAGGGTGGGGACCGGGTCGCCGCGCTGGATGGTGGGGTAGGCGGACTCCGGCATCTTGGTGGCGCGGTAGTAGCGCGTGGCACCGCCCTGTTCGTGCAGCTTGGCCACGAGGCCGGCGTCGATCGGCACGAAGCGGAACGCCGACGCCGACTTCTTGGCCAGCCGGCTCAGCCCGTCCGTGGGCAGCCCGCCCGACCAGAAGAACGCGTCGAGGCCGTGTCCCAGCCGTTTGGGTCCGGTGTCGATGCCGTCCGACGACGGCTTGATGTCCTTCTCCGGGTCGATCCCGGCCGCCTTGAGCACGCCGTTCGCGATCAGCCGTACGCCGGAGTTCGGCAGCCCTATGGCCACGCGCTTGCCCCGCAGGTCCGCGACGGAGCGGATGTCCGAGTCCGGGGGTACGACGAGCTGGGCGTAGTCGTCGTACAGACGCGCCACACCGCGGAGCCGGTCGGCGCCCGTGCCGTTGTCGAGCTGGTACGTGGCGACCGCGTCGGCCGCGGCGATCGCGAAGTCGGCCTTGCCCGTCGCCACGTCCGCGACGTTCTCCTGTGAACCGGCACTGGTCAGCAGGCGTACCTTCAGATCGGGCATGTCCCCGTCGATCTCGGTGCGCAGGAGCTCGCCGTACTCGTGGTAGACCCCCGCGCGGGTGCCCGTGCTGAACCTGATCGTCCCGCCCGGACGCTCCTCGGCCCAGGGGCGCAGCCACCACAACAGCAGCCCGAGGACCACGAGGGAGGCGGCGCCGCCCTGAAGGGCCCGGCGCCTGCCGATGGGTGGGAGCATCTTGGACATGCGCGCGATCCTGCCAGTCGTGGTGCCCCGCTGACCAGGGGCGGGCTCACGGGGTGGGACCGGACACGGGGCGAGGGGAGTGTCGGTGGCCGCCACTACAGTCGCCCCCATGAGCTCCTCGCCCGCAGACCTGGTCCGTGCATTCCACCTCGCCTTCGGCCTGGACGCCCGCAGTACCCCCACGGAGGTGTCCCCGGAACTCGCCGCCCACCGCGGCGAACTCCTCGCGGAGGAGGCCGCGGAGGTCGCCGAGGTGTCGGTGACGGGCCCGCTCGACCGGCTCGCCCACGAACTCGCCGATGTCGTCTACGTCGCCTACGGCACCGCCCTCGTCCACGGCATCGACCTCGACGCGGTGCTGGCCGAGATCCACCGCTCCAACATGACCAAGATCGGCCCCGACGGCACCGTCTCCCGCCGCGAGGACGGCAAGGTGCTGAAGGGAGAGCACTACGAGGCACCGGATGTGCCGGGGGTGCTGCGGAGGCAGGGGTGGGAACCGGCCGCCGGCGCCTGAGCCGTCGCCGGGATCCGGCTCAGGACCGTTGCCGGGTGGGTGGCGGCTGCCCGGGCCGGCGGTGGCTCACCTGTCCGGCGCCTGACCGCCGCCGGGGTTCGGCGGTGGCTCCCCTGTCCGGCGCCCCCCTCAGTCGGCCACCGGCGCGTCCGCCTCCTTCGCCCGGGGTGTCGTCTCCGCCGTACCCCGGCGTGACTCGCGGCGTCGGCTCCACCAGGTCGCCGCGGGCTCCGTGTAGCGCGCGGTGAGGGGGCCCAGGACGACCAGGATGAGGACGTAGGCCGTGGCCAGGGGGCCGAGGGACGGTTCGATGCCCGCCGAGACCGCCAGGCCGGCGATGACGATCGAGAACTCGCCACGGGCCACCAGCGCACCGCCCGCCCGCCAGCGGCCCTTGACGGAGATCCCGGCCCGCCGCGCCGCCCAGTAACCGGTGGCGATCTTCGTCAGGGCGGTGACGACGGCCAGGCCCAGGGCGGGCAGCAGCACGGGAGGGATGCTGGATGGGTCGGTGTGCAGTCCGAAGAAGACGAAGAAGACCGCCGCGAACAGGTCGCGCAGAGGGCTCAGCAACGTGTGCGCACCCTCCGCCACCTCTCCCGACAGCGCGATGCCCACCAGGAAGGCCCCCACCGCCGCGGACACCTGCAGCTGCTGTGCCACACCCGCGACCAGGATCGTCAGACCCAGCACGACCAGCAGCAGCTTCTCCGGGTCGTCGCTGGAGACGAAGCGGGAGATGACCCTTCCGTAGCGCAGGGCCAGGAACAGGACGAGGCCCGCCGCGCCCAGCGCGATCGCCAGGGTCAGGCTGCCGGCCAGCAGCCCGACCCCCGCCACCAGCGCCGTGATGATGGGCAGGTACACCGCCATCGCCAGATCCTCCAGCACGAGCACGCTGAGGATCACCGGCGTCTCCCGGTTGCCGACCCGGCCCAGGTCGCCCAGCACCTTCGCGATCACGCCGGACGACGAGATCCAGGTGACACCGGCCAGGACGACGGCGGCCACCGGCCCCCAGCCGAGCAGCAGCGCCACCGCCGCCCCCGGCAGCGCGTTGAGCGCGCAGTCGACCAGACCGGACGGGTAGTGGGTCTTGAGGTTGGAGACCAGATCGCTCGCCGTGTACTCCAGGCCCAGCATCAACAGCAGCAGGATGACGCCGATCTCGGCGCCGGTGGCGATGAACTCCTCGCTCGCGCCGAGCGGCAGCAGACCGCCCTCGCCGAAGGCCAGACCGGCCAGGAGGTACAGCGGTATCGGCGACAGCCGGAAACGGGCGGCGAACCGGCCGAGCAGGCCGAGGCCGAGGATGATGGAACCGAACTCGATCAGCAGGACCGCGGAGTGCACCGGATCACTCCCGACCGAGTATCGCCGCGGCGGCGTCGACGCCCTCACGGGTGCCGACGACGATCAGCGTGTCACCGCCCGCCAGCCGGAAGTCCGGCGCGGGGGACGGGATGGCCTCGGCCCGGCGCAGCACCGCCACGACCGACGCGCCCGTCTCCGTGCGCATCCGCGTGTCGCCCAGCACCCGCCCGTTCCAGTGGGAGGTCGCGGCCACCTCGATCCGCTCGGCGACCAGCCCCAAATCCGTGGTGTACAGCAGACTGGGACTGTGGTGGGACGGCTTCAGCGCGTCGATCAGCGACCCCGCCTCCGAGCTGGACAGCCGCAGGGACTGCGCGCAGGAGTCGGGATCGTCGGCCCGGTACACGTTCACCGTGCGCGTGCCGTCGCGGTGCGCCA
This sequence comes from Streptomyces caelestis, assembly GCF_014205255.1. GTDB lineage: Bacteria > Actinomycetota > Actinomycetes > Streptomycetales > Streptomycetaceae > Streptomyces > Streptomyces caelestis. Next base: position 6,406,193 of record NZ_JACHNE010000001.1, read on the forward strand.
CCACCGACAGATGGCGGTGTTCCCGGGTCTCCAGGTCGTACTGGACCCCGATGCCCGGCAGCGGCGTCGCCCTCAGGCGCGGAGCTGACACGTTTCTTCCCCTTGTTCGGCTGGCTCTTGTCGATCTGATGAACGGTGTCGATCCATGGACGGGTCAAGTCCGCATGCTGTCATCCGGCCGTACGGTGACGACATGGGTGTCGTGACGGATATACGCAGCGGCCGGTCGCCGGAGAGGGTGGAGGGGGCGGTGTCATACGCGAAGGCCGGAAGGAGCGGATCCAGGAACGTGTCGTTGTTCTGGCGGATCTTCTCGCTCAACGCGGCGGGCCTGGTCGTGGCGACCGCGTTGCTGCTCGGCCCGGTCACCGTGTCGACCCCCGTTCTGCCGGGCGAGGCGCTCGTCCTGCTCGGCGGCCTGGCGATGCTGCTCGCCGGCAACGCACTCGTGCTGCGCTTCGGCCTCGGGCCCCTGCAACGGCTGGACCGGGCCATGGCCACCGTGGATCTGCTGCGTCCGGGCTCCCGCCCGGTGGTCGCCGGACCCGCGGAGACGGCCGGGCTGATCACGACGTACAACGCGATGCTCGACCGGCTGGAGGCCGAGCGGGCCGCGGGCGCCGCCCGGGCGCTGTCCGCACAGGAGAGCGAACGGCACCGGATCGCCCGGGAGCTCCACGACGAGGTCGGGCAGACCCTGACCGCCGTCCTCCTCCAGCTCAAGCGCGTGGCGGACCGGGCGCCCGACGACCTGCGCGAGGAGGTCAGCCAGGCGCAGGAGGCGACCCGGGCGGGGCTGGACGAGATCCGCCGTATCGCCCGTCGGCTGCGCCCCGGTGTCCTGGAGGAACTCGGCCTGGCCAGCGCCCTGCGCTCGCTCGCCGCCGAGTTCACGACCCATGGGCTGACCGTGCGCCACCACGTCACCGGCACCCTCCCCGCCCTGACCCCGGAATCGGAACTCGTCGTCTACCGAGTGGCCCAGGAAGGCCTGACCAACACCGCCCGGCACGCCGGTGCCGACCGTGCCGAACTCCGCCTCCGGCCGGACCCCGGCGGCGTCGAACTCCTCGTACGCGACAACGGCACCGGCCTCGGCGACGCCCCGGAGGGCGCCGGCATCACCGGCATGCGCGAACGCGCCCTCCTGATCGGCGCCTCCCTCACCCTCGAACCGGCCCCCGGCCGGGGCACCGACGTACGCCTGCGCATACCGGTGACGGAAGGAGCACGCTGATGTCCACACCGGTGACGCCCGGAAGCCCGCCGGCCACCGCCCGGCCCCCGATCCGCGTCCTGCTCGCCGACGACCACACCCTCGTACGCCGGGGAGTGCGTCTCATCCTGGACGGGGAGCCCGATCTGACGGTCGTGGCCGAGGCCGGGGACGGGGCCGAGGCCGTCGCCCGCGCCCGGGACACCGCCGTCGACCTGGCCGTCCTGGACGTGGCCATGCCGCGCATGACCGGTCTCCAGGCGGCCCGCGAACTCTCCCGCCGGCTGCCCGCGCTGCACATCTTGATCCTGACGATGTACGACAACGAGGAGTACTTCTTCGAGGCGCTCAGGGCCGGAGCCAGCGGCTACGTCCTCAAGTCCGTCGCCGACCGCGATCTGGTCGAGGCCTGCCGGGCGGCCGTGCGTGACGAGCCGTTCATCTACCCGGGCGCCGAGCGGACCCTCGTCCGCTCCTACCTGGAGCGGCTGCACCGGGGCGACGGCCTGCCGGAACGGGCCATCACCGAGCGCGAGGAGGAGATCCTCAAGCTGGTCGCCGAGGGCCACACCTCGAAGGAGATCGGCGAACTCCTCTTCATCAGCGCCAAGACGGTCGAACGCCACCGCGCCAACCTCCTCCAGAAGCTCGGCATGCGCGACCGTCTGGAGCTGACCAGGTACGCGATCCGCGCCGGTCTCATAGAGGCGTGAGCCCGGGAACCCGGGCGGTTTGCAGGCGCATGTGCTCGGCGGGCAGGCGCCCGGCAGAGGGCGGACCGGAGCGCACCGCTCGTGGGGCCTGCTGCTCTCGGTGTCACAGCGTGGCGCGCAGGTGGCTGACCGTGACGAAGTGGTAGCCCCGGGCGGTGAGGGTGCGCAGGATCTCGGGGACGGCTGCGACCGAGGTGGCGTGGATGTCGTGCAGGAGGACGACGTCGTTGGGCTGGGCCTTGGTGATGACGGTGCGGGCCACCTTGGCGGGGTCGCGGTACTTCCAGTCCTCGGTGTCGACGTCCCACAGCACCGGCGAGAGGGCGGTGGCGGCCCTGACGGTTCGGTTGACGGCGCCGTAGGGCGGACGGAAGAGGGTGGGGGTCCTGCCGGTGGCGGCCTTGATGGCGGCGCTGGTGCGGTTGAGCTGGGAGGCGACCTGCTGCGGGGTGAGCCGGGTGAGGTCGGGGTGGTTCCAGGAGTGGTTGCCGATCTCGTGGCCGGCCTTCGCCTCGGCGCGGACGAGGTCGGGGTGGGCGGCGACGTTCTGGCCGACGGTGAAGAAGGTGACGCGCGCCTTGTACTTGGCGAGGTGGGTCAGCAGGGTCGAGCTCTCGGGGACGGCGGGCCCGTCGTCGAAGGTCAGGGCGATGCACTTGACCTTCCTGCAGTCGGTGTCGTCGTCGCCGGAGGCGGTGTGGGTGGGGACGGCCGGGGTGGGGACGTGCGGCGCGCCCAGGTCGAGTGAACGGCTGGGGCTCACGGTCTGCTGCTGGGCGCGCTTGCCGAACGCGGACAGCCATGGCGTGATCGTCTTCTGGGGAATGGTCACCGTCTGGGCCCCGGCGGCCGGAACGCCCACGTCGCCGCGGTCGAAGTGCACCCGCAGTCCGCCGTCGGCGGTGAAGGCCATGTCGTACAGGGCGGCGTCGCGGGCGTCCGGGTCGGAGAACTTGTCGTCCAGGGCGGCTGCGTCCACGCCCTGCCGGTCCTTGAGCTGATCCTTCAAGGCGGCGACGAAGGCGTCCCGGGAGCCGTCGGCGACGAGTCCGAGTGTCGTGCGGTACGCGTCGGCCTCGCCGTCGTACCAGTACGTCCTGGCGGACAGCCCGTCGCCCGCCGAACTCTGGTCCTGGGTGGTGAGGCGGACGCCGAGCACGTCGCCGGAGGCGACCAGGAAGTGGTGGCTGATGTTGAGCTCGCGACCGTCCGCTCCGCCCGAATCCGAGCACGCCCCCGAGCGGAAGGTTGCCAGGCGCCGCTCCACGTCCTTCTTCATCGCGGCCGTCATCGCCTCCGCGCCGGGCACGTCCGGGTAGCTGGTCGCGAAGGGGCAGGACCCGTTCTCGCTGCTGTCGCTGGCGATCTCCAGGCCCTTGATCTTCGACGGGTCGACCGTCCGGGCCGGGGACGGCGACGCGCCGGGCCGTGCGCCGTCGGCTGCCGTGACCGGGGGTTCGGACGTGGGGTGCGCACAGGCCGCGGTGAGCGAGCCGAGCAGCAGGAGGGCAGGGAGCAGGGTGTGAGAGCGCATGTGACCAGAACCTGAGGAGAGGAGACCTTCCGGGCGTCGCGGACCGGACGCCGGGCGGCCGCCGCGTCCGAGGGACGCCGACGGCCGTTGTGATCTCCGATCGTTCTGGTCAGGTGTGTTTTTCAGCGAGCCCCGGGGTCACCGTGAACAATTTCAGGACCGGATCCGGTGGTGCTCTGTCACCTTTTGTGCGTGTTCAGCGCGCTGCTGGGCAGACCTGCCGGTACGGCGCGTCGGGGACGTACCGTCGCCACTGCGCCCGGGTGAGTCCGCCCCCGGCGCGTTCGCAGAGGGCGCGGACGGCCGCGTCGGGGGCGATGGGGCGGCGTTGCAGCACCACGTTCGGGCCGGTGGCGTAGAGCATGCCGTCGTTCCCTCCGAAGGCGAGCGAGCGGATCTCGTCCCCGGCCGTGGGCAGGTCGCCGCCGAGCAGTCGCTGCCCGGCGGTGTCCCACAGCCGGAGGGTCCCGTCGGCTCCCGCCACGGCGAGGGTGCCGCCGTCGGAGGAGAAGGCCAGCGCGCCCACGGCCTCGGTCCGGCTGCTCGGGGCCGTGTCGGCGGTGCCGGTCAGGACGCCCGTGGTGTGCCGCAGGTCGCCGTCCCAGAGGGTCACGTGCCCGGTGGTGTCGCCGACGGCGAGCCGGGTGCCGTCGGGGCTGAAGGCGAGCGCGGTGACCTCGCGGCCGTCGGCGAGCGCCCACCCGGTGACCTTGCCGGAGGGCAGGTCGGCGTACTGGTCGGCGGAGCCGACGAGGAGCCGTCCGTCCGGCCGCACGGCCACGGCCTGTCCGAAGATGCCGTGCAGGGTCCGGGACGTGCGGTGGGTCCGGGTGTCCCAGACCTCCGCCGCCTCGCCGTCGCCCGCGGAGCGCGCGGCCAGCAGTGTGCGCCCGCCGGCGCCCAGGGCGAGCGCGGACACGGGGCGGTCGGCCGCCCCGGAGGCGGTGAAGCTCGTACGCACCCTGCGGTCCCGTACGTCCCACACGGTGAAGCGCAGCCGCAGGGAGCCGCCCGAGGAGGTGGTGTCGGCGACGGCGAGCGTCCGGCCGTCCGGGCTGAAGGCCAGCAGCGGGGTTTCGTCGCCGGTGTCGCTCGGCAGGGGGCCGAGCGTGCTCCGGGCGAGGACGGCGCCGGTGCCGGTGGAGCGCAGCTCGAAGCGGTAGCCGTGCCCGGACCGGGTGGCGGTGGCGAGGGTGGTGCCGTCCGGGGCGAGGAGCGTGGCGTCGGCCGGAGTGCTCTGCCAGTGTGCGGCGAGGCGGTCGGTGAGGTCGAAGGTGTGGACGGTGGCGCGGTCGAGGTAGCGCAGGACGCGGCGGCCGTGGTCCGGGGTCCAGGTCAGCCCGGTGACCTCCGCCCCGGCCAGCGGCCGGTGGAAGACCTGCCCGCCCCCCGACGCCAGCTGCCACACGGCGATCTCCTGGTCGTCGGTGGTGGCGAGGAACTCCCCGTCGGGCGAGAGGTCGGCCTGGGCGAACCCGGTCGTGCCGGCGCTGGCGAAGTCGGCGACGACGCGGCCGCTGCGGACGTCCCAGACGGTGACCGCCGTCCCGTGGACCGAGGCCAGCCGCCTGCCGTCCGCGCTCAGGCGCAACAGCCGGTCCCCGCCGTCGGCTCCCGAGCCGGTGCCGCACACGGTCTTGTCCGCCTTCTGCCAGGCGCCGGGCACCTGCCTGCCGCGCGCGGTGTCCCACACCTGGGGCGGGCCCTCGGCGGGGCAGAGGGCGGCCAGACGTCCATCGTCGGCGAGTGCCGCCGTGGTGATACTGCGGGAGACACCGGTGGTGAAGAGGACCTTGCCGTTCTCCGTCCGGCGGACCTGCACCTGGCCGGACCCGTCGAACGGCTGGATGAGGTAGGCGTCTGTGTCGGGTGCGGTCGCCCCGAGGTACGCGTCGCCCAGGTCGGCGACGGACCTCCCCTCGGGGAGGTTCCACAGGGTGTCGCTGCCCGACCCGGTCACGACGAGGAACCGGCCGCCGGGGCCGGCGCCGGACGCCTCCGCGTCGCTCGGCAGGTGGTAGGCGCCGGTACGGCGGTGCTCGGCCACGTCCCAGGCGGTGACGCGGTCGCCGTCGGCCCTGAGCAGGGTGCGGCCCTGGTCGGTGAGGAAGCGCTGGACGTCCTGGCCGGTCTGCGGGTCGGTGAAGGCGTCCCGTTCCGGCTGGGCCAGCGCGCCCAGCAGGGCCGAGCGGGTCTCGGTGAGCGGGGCGATCCGCCACGCGGCGGCGCCGAGCAGGGACGCGGTACGGGGGTCGGTGGCACGCAGGCTCTCGGCGACGGTGGCCAGTCGGCGGGCCGCGGCCTTGGCGGCCTCCTCCGCGCCCACCCGGTCGCGCTGCCAGGCGACGAGTCCCGCGGTCAGCGCGAGCACGAGGAAGACCGAGAGACCGACGGTGAGCGCACGCGTGCGGCGGGCGGTGCGCGTGACGGCGTCCCGCTCGGCGTCACGGGCCGCGGCCGAGGCGGTCAGGAACGCCCGCTCCGACCGGGTGAGGTCGTCGGTGTCGTTGTTGTCCCGCTGCCTGCCGAACAGCTCCTCGGCGCGCTCCAGGCGCGACCCCCGGAACAGCGCGCCGGGGTCACGGTCCAGCTCCTCCCAGGCCCGGGCGGCCTCGCCGAGGACCCGCTGGGCGCGCAGCCGCTCCCGGCTCTCCTCGATCCAGCCGGCGAGGCGTGGCCACCCGGTGATCAGGGCCTCGTGGGCGAGTTCGACGGTGTCGCCGTCCAGGGTGACCAGGCGGGCGGCGGCCAGTCGCTCCAGGACGTCGAGCGCACCCGGTCCCAGTTCGGAGCGGGACGCCGGGCGGCGCGTGTCGGCCGTGCGGTCCCCCGGGGCGATCAGCCGCAGCAGGATGCGCCGGGCCGTACGGGCCTGGCCTTCGTGCAGGTCGCCGTAGACCTGCTCGGCGGTGGCGGCGATCGCTCCGCGCACGCCGCCCGCCTCCTCGTACGCGGCCAGCGTCAGCGTGCGGCCCCGGCGACGGCGCCAGGTCTCCAGCAGGGCGTGCGAGAGCATCGGCAGCGCGCCCGGCCGGTCGCCGACCTCCTCGATGATCCGCGCGGTCAGGACCCGCTCCACGTTGAGCCCCGCCGCGGTGGCCGGGCCGGTGACGACCTCCCGCAGCTCGTCCCCGTTCATCGGCCCGACCAGCAGGTTCGCGTGACTGACCGCCTCCGCCAGCTCCCGGTGCCCGGCACAGTGGCCGTAGAAGTCGCCGCGCACCGAGACCACCACCCGCAGGCGGCTCTCCGGCTCCCGCGCGCCGAGCAGCAGGTTCAGGAAGCGGTCTCGCTCCTCGCGGTCGTGGCAGAGGGTGAACAGCTCCTCGAACTGGTCGACGATCACCCAGGTGTCCAGCTCACCGTCCTGGGGAACGAGCGCCTGCCCGTGCGTGTGGGCGGGCCGCTCGCCGGGGGTGAGGACCCGGATCACCGCCGGCCGGCCGGCACCCTCGCCCTCCCGCAGCAGCGGGACGAGGCCGGCCCGCAGCAGTGAGGACTTGCCGGTGCCGGAGGGCCCGAACACCGCCGCGAACCGGTGCGCGCGCGCCAGGTGCACGAGGTCGCGGGCCAGTGCCTCCCGGCCGAAGAACAGATCACTGTCGTCCGGTTCGAAGCGGGCCAGCCCCCGGTACGGAGCCCGCTCGTCGGCCGCGGGAGCACGGAGCTCGGCGTCCGCCTCCCGCCAGCGGGCCTCCCACTCGTCGGGGTCGGCGTCGAGCGCCTCCGCGTAGGCGCGCACCACCGCCGAAGTCGGCAACTGGTCGCCGGCCGCCGCCTGCGACAACGCGGTCGTGGAGTAGCCCGCCCGCTCGGCCATCTCCCGGTACGGCGGCTTCCCGGCCTTCTCCCTCAGCAGGCGCAGGTCGTGCGCGAGGCGCTGCACCGGACCGGCGCTGGGGTCCACCGGCTTCTCGCGTCGACCCACCTGGTGGCACCTTTCGACCCTCGAACATGAAAACGGAGCTCAACCTACGTTTTCACCCGTCCGCAGGCAATCCCGGTCCACTGCGCGGGAACGCCCGCTCAGGGCAGCAACTCGATGGCGTCGTACGACACCCCGGGGCTGAGGTAGGCGGTGCCGCCGGAGCCGCTGACGACGTCGATCGTCACCTCCTGATAAGCGGTGGCGGACTTGATCCAGGCGCTCGCCGGGACGGCGTAGCTGTAGGTGTGGTTGTTGCCGCGGTAGGAACCGACGGTGAGTGAGCGGGTCGTGGGTTCCTTGGCGGGGGCGGGGACGGCCGAGACCCACTCGTTGACCCTGATCCGGGGGCGGCCGTTCGCGAACGCGGTGGTGATGCCGATGTTCAGGGTGTGGCCGGAGGCGAGCTGCTGCCGCGTCAGCCTGAAGCGGATCTTCAGCGCGTTGTTGATGCCCGCCCACTGGTAGCAGGGGAAGTCCGCCGGAGACGAGGAGCCCACCGTGTGGACGCCGGTGGCCCAGGGCCTGGCCCGGGCGTCGGAGGGGTGCATGGTGGTCATCAGGGAGGCGTTCTTGAAGCCGTCGGGGGTGCCGGTCCAGTCGCCGATACGCCAGATCGCGGGGTTCCGGCTCGGGTCGGCGGTGATCTTCAGCGTGTGCAGGGCCGTCGTCTTCCCGGCCGTGACGGTGACGGACGTGGTGTGGACGGCGAGTTCGTCCTTGTGGACGGTGAGCTTGTAGGTGCCCGGGAGCATGTACGGGGAGACGAAGTGCCCGGTGGCCGCGTCGGCCTTCGCCCAGTACTGGGCGGCGGGGTTCGAGAAGCCCACGGTGTAGGCGTGGCCGTCGCCGCGGCCGCTGATGCCGACGCCGGCGACCCGCCCGCGACCTGCGCGTCCGACCCAGCCGACCAGGCCCAGACCATCGACCCACGAGGTGTCGATGACGTCGTGGGCGAGTGAGCGGGCGGGTGCGCCGCCGTCGGTGAAGGCGAGGACGTAGGGCCCCTGGAGGCCGAACCGCATCGGCTCGGTCTGGTTCTCCCCGTAGTAGAGGATCTCGTACAGCCCCGCGCCGTCCTCGTAGTGGTGCCGCATCAGGGAGCGGTAGAACGGGCCGCCGGACGCCTTCTCGTGGTTGCCGCGCACCATCCACATGCCGGTCTTGCCGTCGCTCCAGCCGACGTGGTCGTAGTCGATGACGCGCTGGTTGGAGTAGTGCTTGGAGCGGGTCGTGCCGTTCGGCTTGCGGCGGATGTCCTGGGCCTCGATCAGGGAGTCGGTGCGGGAGTCCCAGGAGTCGGGGTCGTTGTTGGGGAACAGCCCGGGCCTGACACGGACGATGTAACGGGTGGCGGTGATGGAGGCGTCCGCCTTGTTCGTCCACATGTAGACGTTGTTCTCGCCGCGGCGGGCGGCGTAGTAGTGGTGCATCGTGCCGTGGACGACCGTGACCAGGATCGTGTCGCCGGTCTTCCGGATGCTCACGGACGAGGGGCCGAGCCCCGTCTCGACCTGGGAGTTCCGGTTGCCGTAGCCCTGGTACTCGGTGCCCTTGTGGACCAGGGAGATCAGGTCGCCGTTGCGGTGGTCGACCTTGAACACCAGGTCGGCGCCGGTGGTGATGACGTAGGCCCGTCCGTCGTCGCGGTATCCGAAGGCGCTGGGCGCCGCGTCGGCGGTGGCGAGCAGCGGGCCGGCGACCGCGGCGCCACCGCCGAGGACGAGCCCGCCGGCGGCGGTTCTGAGCAGGACATCGCGACGGGTCAGGCGCCGGCGACCGTGGTGGGCCATGGTGGTTCCGTTCATGAGCGAGGAAGTGACGGGGCGCTCGGCGGTGGTGAGGGGCAGAGCCGACTCACCACCACCGGGGGGTGCCTTCCGGTTACCGGACGGTGCGGTAGGCGTTGCGGATCGTGCCGGTGTAGGTGTTGCCGGCGGTGTCGGCGAGAGCTGTCCTGAAGGAGACGCTGCCGGGCTTTCGAGGGTTGGTAAGGATCAGGTGAGGCTTGCCGCTCGCCGCGCCGTGCACGGTGACCGGCTTCCAGGTGCGCCCGCCGTCGTACGACGCCTTCACCGTCAGTGACTTCAGTTGCCCCTTGACCGCCGCCGGGCCCTGCAGGGACAGCGGGACGGTGATCCGGGCGCCCGCCTTGGCGGTGCCGGTCAGGCTCAGCTTCGGGTGGAAGCGGACGACGGAGAGCGGCCAGGCGACGGCCCGGGTCTCGGGTGTGTTCGCCGAGGTGAACGTCCACACGCCCTCGACGTGGTCACTGATCCGGTAGCCCTTGCTGCGGTCGGCGGTGATGGACAGCTTGTAGCGCGCCGTCCCGGCCCGCAGGTTCGCATAGGTGTTCGGGCAGGTGTCCTCGGTGAAGTCGCCTATGACCTTGCTGCCGGAGGTGAGCCGAGTGTGGACGGTGGTCTGCGCGGAGTACGAGAAGTCGCCGGGCCCGTCCGAGAACATCGGCACGCACAGTGCGTAGTACCGGCCGACCCGCAGCCCGCCCACGACCTTCGTCGGCGTCACGATCGGGCCGTGGACACCGCCGTCCAGAGTGACGCGGTAGGTACGGTCCGGCTGGAAGCGGCGCGGGGCGGCGAAGGCGACCATGCCCTCGCCGTCCGTACCGTTCTGCGTCCGGGCGCCGAGGTACCAGCGCATGCCGTGGTCGGCGGACAGGTACTGCTCGACCGAGGAGGTCGGTGCCGGCCGCAGCGGCCCTTCGAGGGGCGAGATGACCTGGTCGAGCGACGGCCAGCCGGGCGTGGACCACCAAGTGTTCGGCGCGGTGTTCGCTTTGGCCAGGGCCGTGGCGACGGAGGTCTTCACCCTGGCCATGCCCCGGATGGAGGCGAAGGCGCGGGTGAAGCCGTCGAAGAAGCCGCCGTGGCGCGTGCTCACCAGGTTGTACGCCGGAGAGGTCGCGGTGCGCTGCCAGACGCCGCCGATCTGGGCGATGAAGTCGCCCGCGGGGGCCTTCGGGCCGACCTGGCCGAGGAAGGTCGTCCCCGCCTCGAAATCGGTGGCGGCGGAGAGGCCGTAGGCCGGCTTGGCGCCGCGAGCGGCGAAGACGACCTGGCCGGCGCGCAGGGTGGCCCGGCGGTCCGGAGCGGTCACCTTCACCAGTCTGGCCTTGCGCCCGTCGAGGGCGACGGTGGTGTCGTGGTCGAGCACGAGGTGAGGAGCGACCAACTGGGCGTACCGGCCCGCCGGGGTGCTGGTCACGGCGTTGATCGCGTAGCGCCCCCTGGGCAGCCGCAGAGTGACCGTGCCGCCCCGCGCCTTGCCGTCGTCGTAGGGCGTGAACTGCTTGCCCGTGTCCAGGCCCGCCACGGTGACGTCCGGCTCGTTGTCGCGCTTGCCGTCCTTGCGGGTGGTGACCAGGGTCAGCGTGTGTGTCTCGACCTCGCGGTCGACCACCACGGCGGTACGGACGCGCTGCCCGTCACCGGTCGCGTTGACCGCGCCCGAGTAGACGCCGTCGGCGCTGCCGAGCCGGGTGTCGGCCGTGACCGTCGCCCGTGCCGTGCCACCGGCCGGGACGGTCAGCCGGGCGGGGGAGACGGCGACCATGCCGGTTGGCGCGGCCTTGCCGTCGGGACCGGTCGCGGTGAGGTCCAGGTCCAGGGTGACCGGCCGGGAGCCGTCGTTGCGGTAGGTGACAGCCCTGGTGACCGGGGTGTCGTCGTCGTGCGGCCAGGGGTCCGGCGTGCCGAAATCGACCGAGGACGGCTCGCTGCCGACGGTGGCGCCGATCGCCCGGGTCAGGTCGACCCGGCCGGCGCCGACGTCGTACGGAGTGACGCCGCGCGGCGTCTTCGCCGAGGCGGTGAGCGCGGACTTGAGTCGCTCGCCGGTCCAGCCGGGGTGCTCCTGGGCCAGGACGGCGGCGGCCCCGGCGGTGTGCGGGGCGGCCATGGAGGTGCCGGACATCGACACATAACCGGGCGCCTCGTCATTGCCCTCGGTGCCGTGGGCGGCCTTCGCGGCGATGATGTCGACGCCGGGCGCGGCGATGTCCGGCTTGAGGCGGCCGTCGGCGGTGGGGCCGCGGCTGGACCAGGAGGCGATCTTGTCGTCGCGGTCGACGGCGGCCACCGTCAGAGCCGCCGCGGCCGACCCGGGGGTGCCGAGGGCGGAGTCCGAGGGGCCCGAGTTGCCGGCGGCGATCACGAACAGGGTGTGCGAGGAGGCCGACAGGTCGTTCACGGCCTGCTCAAGGGGGTCGACGTCCGCGGTGTCGTCCTCGCCGAGGCTCATGTTGACGACCTTGGCGCCCTGCGCCACGGCCCACTGCATACCGGCGATGATGTCCGAGTTCTCGCCGAAGCCCGTGTCGTCCAGGACCTTGCCGACGAGCAACTCCGCTCCGGGGGACACGCCCTTGTACTTCCCGCCGCTCGTCGCGCCGGAGCCGGCGATGGTGGAGGCGACGTGGGTGCCGTGCCCCTGCCTGTCGTCGGTGGAGCCGGAGTCCGTGAAGTCCTTGGCCTTGCGGATCCTGCCCTTCAGATCCGGATGGGTGGCGTCGATGCCGGTGTCCAGGACGGCGACCTTGACGCCCTTGCCGTCGTAGCCCGCCTTCCAGGCCGCCGGGGCGCCGATCCGCGCGACCCCTCCGCGCGGGTCGGGCGCGACGGCGTCCTGCGCGCTGATCCTGACCCGGCCGTCCAGCCACACCCGCTCGATACCGGGGGCGGTGGTCACGGCGGCCCGGCCGCCGACGGAGTCGGTCAGCGCCCGCCACACCTTGCCCGCGTCCGGCTTGTCGGCGGTCAGCGCGTCACCGTGGATGGCCGGCAGCCGGTGCGTGACATCCGCGGCGGCGGCGAAGAGGGACTCCCTGGCCCCCTTCTGCACAGTGCCGGAGCCGTCGTAGGAGACGATCAGCGGCACCTGCTTGCGATGGGCGTCGTCGTAGCCGTCCTCGACCAGCTGCGTGACGTCGAACAGCCGGCGGTCCAGCCGGCCGCTGCCCAGCAGCCTCGTCGCGTCCAGCGGAACGACGTAGGTGTGCCCGGCGAACCGCCGTACCGAGTACCCGATGCCGCTACGGCCCTGGCCCGGCCGCACCTCGACCACCCGGCCGGTGCGGTCCAGGCCGACGGTGTCACCGGTCAGCAGGGTCACACGCGCGGCCGGCCTGGTCAGGCCGTCGGGGGACGGGGCGGACGGGCCGGCCGGAGTGCTCGGTGCCGTGGGGGCGGCTGTCGCGGTCGCGGTGAGGCCGGCCAGGGCGAGCACGGCGGCGATGCCGAACACCGTTCCGCCCTGCCCGTGCCGTCTCCCTCTCGTCCGCTGGTGCTTGTTCTGCAAAGGAACGTCCCTCTCCCCGAGGTCGGTGCATGGGTCAAAGGGCCGGTGGCATGAGAACGCCACCGGCCGACACCGACTCTGCAAGGGCGGGGAGTTGTTAAGTAGGCCCTGACCAGCACTGAAAAATGCGCGGTGAGACCACCGGCCGGGCCGACATCGTCGCCACACCGCGCACCCCGGCACCGGCGACCTGTGCACGGGGTCCGGTCCCGGGACCGGCCGGGAGTGGGCGCTGCCGGCGCGCCCTTACCCTTGAGGCATGACCAGCAGCAGTGACCGGGCCGGAGCAGTGGACGAAGTGGGCGTTACCCGAAGCTACGAGATCCGCACCTACGGGTGCCAGATGAACGTCCACGACTCCGAGCGACTGGCCGGTCTGCTGGAGGACGCCGGCTACGTGCGCGCCCCGGAGGGTTCCGACGGCGAGGCCGACGTCGTCGTCTTCAACACCTGCGCCGTGCGGGAGAACGCCGACAACAAGCTCTACGGCAACCTCGGCCACCTGGCCCCCCGGAAGGCCGGCCGCCCCGGCATGCAGATCGCGGTCGGCGGCTGCCTGGCGCAGAAGGACCGCGACACCATCGTGAAGAAGGCGCCCTGGGTGGACGTCGTCTTCGGCACGCACAACATCGGCAAGCTGCCCGTCCTGCTGGAACGCGCGCGCGTGCAGGAGGAGGCGCAGGTCGAGATCGCCGAGTCGCTGGAGGCGTTCCCGTCGACGCTGCCGACGCGGCGCGAGAGCGCGTACGCGGCCTGGGTCTCCATCTCCGTCGGCTGCAACAACACCTGCACCTTCTGCATCGTCCCGGCCCTGCGCGGCAAGGAGAAGGACCGTCGCCCCGGCGACATCCTCGCCGAGATCGAGGCCCTGGTCGCCGAGGGCGTCTCCGAGATCACCCTGCTCGGGCAGAACGTCAACGCGTACGGCTCCGACATCGGCGACCGCGAGGCCTTCAGCAAGCTGCTGCGCGCCTGCGGGAAGATCGAGGGCCTGGAGCGCGTCCGCTTCACCTCGCCGCATCCGCGCGACTTCACCGACGACGTCATCGCCGCCATGGCCGAGACGCCGAACGTGATGCCGCAGCTGCACATGCCGCTCCAGTCCGGCTCGGACACGGTCCTGAAGGCCATGCGCCGCTCCTACCGCCAGGAGCGCTACCTGGGGATCATCGAGAAGGTCCGCGCGGCCATCCCGCACGCGGCGATCAGCACCGACATCATCGTGGGCTTCCCCGGCGAGACCGACGAGGACTTCGAGCAGACGCTGCACGTGGTGCGTGAGGCCCGCTTCGCCCAGGCCTTCACCTTCCAGTACTCCAAGCGCCCGGGCACCCCGGCCGCCGAGATGGACGGCCAGATCCCCAAGAAGGTCGTCCAGGAGCGCTACGAGCGTCTGGTCGCCCTCCAGGAGGAGATCTCCTGGGAGGAGAACAAGAAGCAGGTCGGCCGCACGCTGGAGCTGATGGTCGCCGAGGGCGAGGGCCGCAAGGACGACACCACCCACCGTCTGTCCGGCCGCGCCCCCGACAACCGCCTGGTCCACTTCACCAAGCCGGACCAGGCGGTCCGCCCCGGCGACGTGGTCACGGTCGAGATCACCTACGCCGCGCCGCACCACCTCCTCGCCGAGGGCCCCGTGCTGGACGTGCGCCGCACGCGCGCGGGCGACGCCTGGGAGAAGCGCAACGCCGAGAAGACGGGCAAGCCGGCCCAGCCGACCGGCGTGCTCCTGGGCCTGCCGAAGATCGGCGTCCCCGAGCCCCTCCCGGTGGCGGCGACGGGCTGCGGCTGCGACTGAGCGGGGCCGGGGCCGGGGTTGCGGCTGAGCTGTGGCTGTGGTCGGTGGTGACTGCGGCTGGGGCCTGGCTGCCGTGGCTCAGGTTGTGGTTGGCTCCGGCGGCGGCTGAGTCCCGGCTGCGGCGCCACGCGCGCGTGGCGGAGTCGGTCCGAGGCCGGCGCGGGTCGGCCCGTGTGCTGCCGGGCCGGCGTCCTGCGTCCGGCCGGGCTTGTGGCCTCCCGGGCTTGTGACCTGCTGGTTCGTGTCGGGCCGGGCTGCGTCCGGCGGCTGCGGCGAGCGTGAGGCCGGGGCCGCCGCATGCGTGTGGCCGGCCCCGGAGGGTTACCCTGCCGATCATGCTTGTCGCCGCCGCTGTCTGCCCCTGCCCGCCCCTCCTGGTGCCCGGTGTCGCCGCCGGCGCCGCCCCGGAGCTGGACGCCGCGCGGGCCGCCTGCACGGACGCGCTGGGCGTGCTCGCCGCCGCCCGGCCCGGCCGGCTCGTGGTCGTCGGGCCGGTGGAGAGCGCCGGGTCCGAGACCTACCCGGAGGGCACGCGGGGCTCGTTCCGGGGCTTCGGTGTCGATCTCGACGTACGGCTGGGACCGGACGAGGGCACGCCCGCGGAACGACCGCTGCCGTACGCGCTGGCGGTGGCTGCCTGGCTGCTGGAGCGGACGGGGTGGTCCGGCGCCCCGGTCGAGGGACTCGGCGTGGGCGACCGGCTCGCGTCCGAGCGGTGTGCCGGGATCGGGCGGGACCTCGCAGCAGGGGCCGAGCGGGTCGCGCTGTTGGTGATGGGTGACGCCAGCGCGTGCCGGACGCTCCAGGCCCCGGGTTATCTGGACGAACGCGCGGCGCCCTTCGACGCGGAGGTCGCGCGCGCACTCGGCACGGCGGACGTGGCCGCGCTCACCGCCCTGGACCCAGGGCTGGCTGGTGAACTGAGGGCTTCCGGCCGGGCCCCCTGGCAGGTGCTGGCGGGCGCGGCCGAGGGCGCGGACCTCGGCGGATCACTGCTGTACGAGGACGCGCCGTACGGAGTGGGATACATCGTGGCCACCTGGTCGTAGTCCCGGCGGCAGGGCGGCCCCGTCGGCAGGACGGCCCGGCGGCGGTCACGGGAAACGGCGGACGGCCGGGAGCCCGCGTGCTCCACGGCCGTCCGCCGATGTGCCCTTCGGTGTGCCGATCTGTGTTCAGGACCTTCTGCGTCGATGTGCGCTCAGGAGATGGGCGGCGGTGCGTCCGGCGGCGGGGCGCCTCCGGCGTCCCGCGGCGGTGCCGTACGGCCTGTATCCGGCGGCATGGTGCCGCCCGCGCCCGGTGACGGCGCCGGGCCGCCCGCGCCCGGTCCGCTGTCGTCCTTGTGCGCGAGTCGGTCCATGGCGCCCTTGGCCTTGCCCGTGCCCGACCGGATCCTGTCGCTGTACTTGCCCTTGGTCCTCTTGTCGACGACCTGCGCGGCCTTGTCGAGGCCGTGCTGGATCTTGTCCTCGTGCCGCTGCGCGAGGTCCGAGACCTTGCCCTTGGCCGGGCCCAGCCTGGCCTTCACATTGTCCAGGAGACCCATGGCTCACCTTCCCTCGCGCAGGGCGGTCACGCGCGGGCGCCCTCGCCGGCCTCGTTGTCGGCCGCCTTGTCGGTGGACTGCTGCTTCGGGATGTCGACGCCTTCGGTCTCGGTGACCTCGGCCGCCTCAGCCGCCGGCTCGGCCGCCTCCGCTGCCCCGTCAGCCCCCTTCACCGCTGCCTCTGCCCCTGCAGTGTCCTCAGCGTCGGTCCCGGCCGTCGCCTGGTCGGCCTGAGCCTCGGCGGCAGGCGCCTCCTCCGTGGCCTTGGACCTCCGGAGGAGTCGTGCAAAAACGCCCATATCCACTCCATATGTTACTCGTGCGGGCGAAATCCCGCGTCGCCCGGTGCGTCAGTTTGCGCGACCCGGGCCACCGCCTCTGCGATCCGGCGGCAGGAACCTCGCAACGGGCAACGACCCGGCGGCCGTGGCGTCACGTAACTCGTTCGAGAGCAGGGTTCGAGGTTTGCGAGACTGGGTCGGTGAGCAGTGCACCCCCCGCCCCCCGCGTCATCGCCGTCGTCGGACCAACTGCGGCCGGAAAGTCCGATCTGGGCGTCTTCCTGGCCCAGCGTCTCGGCGGTGAGGTCGTCAACGCCGACTCCATGCAGCTCTACCGAGGGATGGACATCGGTACCGCCAAGCTGACGCCCGAGGAGCGCGGTGGCGTCCCGCACCACCTCCTGGACATCTGGGACGTGACCGTCACGGCGTCCGTCGCCGAGTACCAGCGCCTGGCCCGCGAGCGGATCGACGCCCTGCTCGCCGAGGGCCGCTGGCCGATCCTGGTGGGCGGCTCCGGACTGTACGTGCGCGGGGCCGTCGACAACCTGGAGTTCCCCGGCACCGACCCCGAGGTCCGCGCCCGCCTGGAGGAGGAGCTCACGCTGCGCGGCTCCGGCGCGCTGCACGCCCGGCTGGCCGCCGCCGACCCCGAGGCCGCGCGGGCGATCCTGCCGAGCAACGGCCGCCGCGTCGTCCGGGCCCTGGAGGTGATCGAGATCACCGGCAGGCCCTTCACCGCCAATCTCCCCGGCCATGACTCCGTGTACGACACGATCCAGATCGGCGTCGACGTGGCCCGGCCCGAGCTGGACGAGCGCATCGCGCGCCGGGTCGACCGGATGTGGGGGACCGGCCTCGTGGACGAGGTGCGCGCACTGGAGGCGCAGGGGTTGCGCGAGGGGCGTACCGCCTCGCGCGCGCTCGGCTACCAGCAGGTGCTCGCGGCGCTCGCCGGGGAGTGCACGCTGGAGGACGCGCGGGCCGAGACGGTGCGTGCCACCAAGCGCTTCGCGCGCCGTCAGGATGCGTGGTTCAGGCGCGATCCCCGGGTGCACTGGTTGAGTGGGGCTGCGGCCGATCTCACAGAACTTCCGCAGCTCGCGCTGTCTTTGGTCGAACGACCGGTTACAGCCTGATCACGTCATGGCATCGGGACGCCCAGGCCGTCATCCGGGCTTGCGGCGGCGTGCCATCATCGAGCTTCGATCGACCGAGTTGAGTCCTAGTTGGGAGGGCGCGTGGCGATGGAGGCCGGCCCTCGCGACACCGCACAAGGCACCGATCACATCACCGCCGACCGGGATGGACCGGAGCGCCGGGACGCCCCGGAGCTCGGGGACGCCCCGGAGCTCGGGGACGTACCGGAGCTCGGGGACGGACCGGAGCTCGGGGACGGACCGGACCCGGAGTCGGACCGTCTCAGCTCCGACGGGCCCGACGAGACGCAGGGTGTGACGGACGACGGCCCCGAGCCCGAGGAGATGTTCGCGGGCGAGGTCGAGGTCGAGCTGCGCCCGCAGCGCCGGCTGCGCATCTGGCAGCTCGCGCCCATCGTGAGCCTGGCCACGCTCGGCTCCCTGATGTTCGCGTTCCCGCTCGCCTTCGACTTCGGCGACAGCGGGGCCGTGATCGCCATGCTCGGGCTGCTCATCTGTTCGTGCGCGGCCGGCTGGGGGATGACAGCCGCCCGCCGCGTGGGCCACACCTGGCCGGGCCTGCCGGCCAGGGGCTCGGACTCCAGAGCGGACTGGCGGGTCGTCCTCGCGTACGCCGTCATGGTGGCTGCGGTGGTAGTGCTGGCCGTGTGGCGAGTAGCAAGGCTCCGCTGAGGCGAGCCCCCTAAGGGGCGCGGGGCTGTGCCGATATACGGCTCCGCCGCGTGGGCGCGACAAGCCACAACGGACTCGCAGCGACTCACTGCCCGAAAACCCCCTGCACCCTCCTTCGGCCCGACCCGCGGAGCGCCCCGTACGATCGAGGAATGAGCACGCGGATCGCCTTCCTCAAGGGGCACGGGACCGAGAACGACTTCGTGATCGTCCCGGACCCCGAGAACGCCATCGCCCTGCCCCCGGCCGCCGTCGCGGTCCTCTGCGACCGCCGCGCGGGCATCGGCGGTGACGGCCTGCTGCACGTGGTGCGGTCCGCCGCGCACCCCGAGGCCCGGCACATGGCGGCCGAGGCGGAGTGGTTCATGGACTACCGCAACGGCGACGGCTCGATCGCGGAGATGTGCGGCAACGGCGTGCGGGTCTTCGCGCGCTACCTCCAGCGCGCCGGACATGTCACCGAAGGGGACCTCGCGGTCGCCACGCGCGGGGGCGTGAAGACCGTGCACATCGCCAAGAACGGTGATGTCACCGTCGGCATGGGTAAGGCGCTGCTCCCGGAGGGCGACGTCACGGTGAGCGTCGGCGAGCGCAGCTGGCCCGCGCGGAACGTGAACATGGGCAACCCGCACGCGGTCGCCTTCGTGGACGACCTGTCCCACGCCGGTGACCTGTTCTCCCCGCCGCCCTTCAGCCCGGCCGCCGCCTACCCGGACGGTGTGAACGTCGAGTTCGTGGTCGACCGCGGCCCCGGGCACGTCGCGCTGCGTGTGCACGAGCGCGGCGTCGGCGAGACCCGCTCGTGCGGCACGGGCGCGTGCGCGGTCGCCGTGGCCACCGCCCGCCGCGACGGCGCCGACCCGACGGCCACCGGCACCCCGGCGACGTACACCGTGGACCTACCCGGCGGCACCCTGGTGATCACCGAGCGGCCCGACGGCGAGATCGAGATGACGGGCCCTGCCGTGATCGTGGCCGAGGGCGAGATCGACGCGGAGTGGCTGGAAGCCGCCGCGCCGGCGTGAGCGGGGTCCGACCGGCCTGAAACCCCCACGTCCCGTCGGCCACTCGACCCGAAACCGCCGTCAGAATCAGCCACTTGGCGTGAAACGGACCGTCGAGGTCATGAGCGCAGGGGCACAAACCTCACATTCGTCCCTCGAATGGGTGATCAGTTTCACGCTCGGCGAGAGGCGGTCAGGCGGGCGTGGTGGGCTCGGTAGCATCAAGCACCGGCCCGGACGGGAGACCGAAGCCGCCCCCTGAGCCGTGTCCGCCCTGGGGCACCCCGTCCGCCGGTCCACGCAGCCGGAGGTGCCCATGAGTGCGGAGGCCACGAATTCCGTGACCCCAGGCCCGATGCCGGGCGCGGTGTCAGGACCGTTGACGCCGGCGGCCCCGCGCAGAAAGGCCCGGCCCCGGATCGATCTGCGCCGCCTCGGCAGAGCCGCGCTGCTCGGCCCCGCCGCTCGCGGCCGGCTGCCCGACGCCATCAGCCACGTCGTCGACGCGCACCGCGCCCACCACCCCGACGCGGACCTCGAACCCCTGCGCCGCGCCTACGTCCTGGCCGAGTCCTCGCACCGCGGCCAGATGCGCAAGAGCGGCGAGCCGTACATCACACACCCGCTCGCCGTGACCCTGATTCTCGCCGAACTCGGCGCCGAGACCACGACGTTGACCGCCTCCCTGCTCCACGACACCGTCGAGGACACGGATGTGACGCTCGACCAGGTCGGCGAGCAGTTCGGCGAGGAGGTCCGCTACCTCGTCGACGGCGTCACCAAACTGGAGAAGGTCGACTACGGTGCCGCCGCCGAGCCCGAGACCTTCCGCAAGATGCTCGTCGCCACCGGCAGCGATGTCCGCGTCATGTCGATCAAACTCGCCGACCGGCTGCACAACATGCGCACCCTCGGCGTCATGCGCCCCGAGAAGCAGGAGCGCATCGCCAAGGTGACACACGACGTGCTCATCCCGCTCGCCGAACGGCTCGGCGTCCAGGCGCTCAAAACCGAACTGGAAGACCTCGTCTTCGCGATCCTGCGCCCCGAGGAGTACGAGCACACCAGGGAGTTGATCGTCCGCAACGCCGCCCGCGCGGACGACCCGCTCGCCGAGGTCGCCGACGAGGTGCGCACCGTACTGCGCGAGGCGGGCATCCCGGCGGAAGTCCTCATCCGGCCCCGCCACTTCGTCTCCGTGCACCGGGTCTCCCGCAAACGCGGCCGGCTCCGCGGCTCCGACTTCGGCCGCCTGCTGGTGCTGGTGAACGAGGATGCCGACTGCTACGGCGTCCTGGGCGAACTCCACACCTGTATGACGCCGGTCGTCTCGGAGTTCAAGGACTTCATCGCCGTACCGAAGTTCAACCTGTACCAGTCACTGCACACAGCCGTCGCCCGCGAGGACGGCCAGGTCGTCGAAGTCCTCATCCGCACCCACCAGATGCACAAGGTCGCCGAGGCCGGAGTCGTCGCGCTCGGCAACCCGTACGCGCCGGCCTCCGACGACCCGGCCGACGGCGAGCGCGTCGACCCGACCCGCCCCGGCTGGCTCTCCCGGCTCCTCGACTGGCAGGAGGCGGCACCCGACCCGGACCACTTCTGGTCGACCCTGCGCGAGGACCTCGCCCAGGACCGCGAGATCACCGTCTTCCGGCCCGACGGCGGCACGCTCGGCCTGCCCGAGGGGGCGACCTGCGTGGACGCCGCGTACGCGCAGTACGGCGAGGACGCGCACGCCTGCATCGGCGCACGCGTCAACGGCCGTCTCGCGACGCTGAGCACCGTCCTGAAGGACGGTGACACCGTCCAGCTCCTCATGGGCCAGGACCCGGCGTCCGAGCCCTCCCGGGAGTGGCTGGAGCACGCGCACACGCCCGCGGCCCGGATCGCCATCCAGCGCTGGCTGGCCGCCCACCCGGCGCAGGCCGAGGCCCAGCGGACCGAGGGCCAGGAGAACCGGCAGGCCGAGGGAAACCGGCAGGCCGAGGAGCGCGCGGCGGCTTCCCGCCCCGCGACGGCCGACGCGTCCGACGCGGACGGACCGGCACCCGAGCAGGCGGCCGTCCGCATCGCCACCGGCAACGTCCTCACCGACCGGCCCGGCGCGACCGTCCGGCTCGCCGGCTGCTGCACACCCGTACGGCCCGACGAGATCACCGGCTTCGCCGTACGCGGGGGAGCGGTCACCGTGCACCGCGTCGAGTGCGCCGCGGTGGCCCGTATGAAGGACGGGGGGCGCTCGGAGGTCGGTGTGCGCTGGGGAGAGGCCACCGAGTGCCGGGTCACGCTGGTCGCCGAATCGTTCGTCCGTCCCCACCTGCTCGCGGACCTCACGGAGGCCATGGCCCTCGAAGGCGCCGAGATCGTCTCCGCGACCGTCGAACCCCCGGACCAGCAGCAGGTCCGGCACACGTACACCGTGCAGCTTCCGGACGCGGCCCACCTGCCCGCCCTCATGCGCGCCATGCGCAACGTGGCCGGTGTCTACGACGTCGCCCGGGCACAGCCACAGACACAGGGCGGGTGAGACGCCAGGGCGCCGGCCACCGGACACGGGGCGGGTGAGACGCCGGGGCGTCGGCCACCGGACACGGGACGGCACCCGGCGCAGACCCCGGTCCCCGGTTCGGGTGGGCCGGACGCGCGTCGTCCCCGTCCCGCCCGCGCGCGCTGATAGCCGTGGGGCATGCGCCTCACCCCCCACCGCACCCGTACCCGCTCCCGTCGTCGGCGGGCGTCCGCGGCGCTGCTCGCCTCGGCCGTCTCCGTCTGCCTCGTCGCCGCGAGCGCCCCCGCCGTCCCGCTCGGCGTCGGCGACCGCCTCTTCCCGTACCTGGGCAACCCCGGCTACGACGTCGCTTCGTACGACCTCTCCTTCACCTATCCCGGCAGCAACAGCGAGCCGCTGCGGGCCGTGACCACCATCGACGCCTGGACCACCGTCGACCTGGACCGCGTCAACCTGGACTTCGCCCACGGCACGGTCCACTCGGTCGAGGTCGACGGCGACCCCGCCACCTTCAGCACCGCTGGTGAGGACCTGGTGATCACGCCAGAGGACTCCGTGCCGGACGGCAACTGGATGCGGATCACCGTGCGGCACACCAGTGACCCCGTGCCCGCCAAGGGCCGTGAGGGCGGCTGGGTGCGCACCGCGGACGGCCTCGCCATGGCCAACCAGGCCGACGCGGCGCACCTGGTGTTCCCGTGCAACGACCACCCCTCCGACAAGGCGATGTTCACCATCCGGGTCACCGCACCCGACGGTCACACGGCCGTCGCCAACGGCCTGCCCGCCGGGGTGGCCAGGTCCGGCGGGGCGACCACGTGGACCTACCGCACCCAGCACCCCATGGCCACCGAGCTCGCCCAGGTCTCCATCGGCCGCTCCACCGTGCTGCACCGCACCGGCCCGCACGGACTGCCCGTACGGGACGTCGTCCCGACCAGGTACCGCAAGGCGCTCGAACCCTGGCTGGAGAAGACCCCGGAGCAGATCGCCTGGATGGAGAGCAAGGTCGGCCGCTACCCCTTCGAGACGTACGGCCTGCTCATGGCCGACGCCTCCACCGGCTTCGAACTGGAGACCCAGACGCTCTCCCTCTTCGAGCGGGAGCTGTTCACCGAGCCCGGCTACCCCGCGTGGTACGTCGAGTCGATCATGATCCACGAGCTGGCCCACCAGTGGTTCGGCAACAGCGTCGGACCCCGCACCTGGTCCGACCTGTGGCTCAACGAAGGACACGCCACCTGGTACGAGGCGCTGTACGCCGAGGAGCAGGCCGGCAAGCCGATCCGGGACCGTATGAAGGCCGCATACGGCGCCTCCGACCGCTGGCGCGCGGCCGGCGGACCACCCGCCGCCCCGAAGGCCCCCGAGCCGGACAGCAAGACGAGCATCTTCCGGCCCAACGTCTACGACGGCGCCGCGCTCGTCCTGTACGCCCTGCGCGAGGAGATCGGCCGACCGGCCTTCGAACGCCTGGAACGCGCCTGGGTCGGCCGGTACCAGGACGACACCGCCACGACGGAGGACTTCGTCCGGCTGGCCGCCGAGATCTCCGGACGCGACCTGGACGGCTTCTTCCAGGGCTGGCTGTACGGGGAGAAGACCCCGCCCATGCCCGGGCACCCGGACTGGAAGCCGGCCGCACCCGCGAAACCTGCCGCACCCGCGAAACCTGCCGCACCCGCGAAACCTGCCGCACCCGCCCGATAACACGGTGACGAGACGCCCCGTGTCGTGCGACCATCTTCAGGTCGGCACGGCCCGGCGCGGGAATCTCCCGGGCAGCCCGTGCGTTCTGGACAATGACGGAAGCACCGCTCCGTCGCCCCCATCGGTTTCCGAGCTGCGTAAGGATCCAATGACCTCCTCTTCTTCCCCTTCCCAGGACACCAAGCGCTTCGCGCACAGCCACCCCGAGGGTCTTCGGGCCGATGCCCTGATGGAAGAGGACGTCGCCTGGAGCCACGAGATCGACGGAGAGCGGGACGGCGACCAGTTCGACCGCTCCGAGCGCGCGGCTCTGCGCCGTGTGGCGGGCCTCTCCACCGAGCTCGAGGACGTCACCGAGGTCGAGTACCGCCAGCTCCGCCTGGAGCGGGTCGTGCTCGTCGGCGTCTGGACCTCGGGAACCGTGCAGGACGCGGACAACTCCCTCGCGGAGCTCGCCGCCCTCGCGGAAACGGCCGGCGCGCTGGTGCTCGACGGTGTGATCCAGCGCCGCGACAAGCCCGACGCGGCCACCTACATCGGCTCCGGCAAGGCCGAGGAGCTGCGTGACATCGTCCTCGAGTCGGGCGCGGACACCGTCATCTGCGACGGTGAGCTCAGCCCGGGCCAGCTGATCCACCTCGAGGACGTCGTCAAGGTCAAGGTCATCGACCGGACGGCCCTGATCCTGGACATCTTCGCCCAGCACGCCAAGTCCCGAGAGGGCAAGGCGCAGGTCGCGCTCGCGCAGATGCAGTACATGCTGCCGAGGCTGCGCGGCTGGGGTCAGTCGCTGTCCCGGCAGATGGGCGGCGGCAAGGGCGGCGGCCTCGCCACCCGTGGTCCCGGCGAGACCAAGATCGAGACGGACCGGCGGCGGATCCGCGAGAAGATGGCGAAGATGCGCCGGGAGATCGCGGACATGAAGACCGGCCGCGAGATCAAGCGCCAGGAGCGCAAGCGCCACAAGGTGCCCTCGGTCGCCATCGCGGGCTACACCAACGCCGGCAAGTCCTCGCTGCTCAACCGCCTCACGGGCGCGGGCGTGCTGGTGGAGAACGCCCTGTTCGCGACCCTCGACCCGACCGTGCGCCGGGCCGAGACGCCGAGCGGACGGCTGTACACGCTGGCCGACACGGTCGGCTTTGTCCGCCATCTGCCCCACCACCTGGTCGAGGCGTTCCGCTCCACGATGGAGGAGGTCGGCGAGTCCGACCTGATCCTGCACGTGGTGGACGGTTCGCACCCGAACCCGGAGGAGCAGCTGGCCGCCGTACGCGAGGTGATCAGGGACGTCGGCGCCACCGGCGTGCCCGAGATCGTCGTGATCAACAAGGCCGACGCGGCCGACCCGCTGACGCTCCAGCGGCTGCTGCGCGTCGAGAAGCGGTCCATCGCCGTCTCGGCCCGCACCGGCCAGGGCATCGACAAGCTGCTCGCGCTCATCGACAACGAGCTGCCGCGCCCGTCGGTCGAGATCGAGGCGCTCGTGCCGTACACGCACGGCAAGCTCGTCGCCCGTGCCCACGACGAGGGCGAGATCCTCTCCGAGGAGCACACCCCGGAGGGCACCCTGCTCAAGGTGCGGGTGCACGAGGAACTGGCGGCGGAGCTCACGCCGTACGTCCCGGCGCCGCTCGCCTGACCGGCCACCGAAGAGGCCCGCCCCCGAGTTGATCGGGGGCGGGCCTCTCCGTGTGTGCCGGTCATCGACCGCCGTACGTCTTGCTCATGTTCCGGTAGAGCGCCTCGGCATCGCGGCCCAGCTGCGGGCCGGCCAGCTGTTGTCGGCCGGGCCGATCGAGGTGTTGGAGACCAGCACGGACGTGCCGTTCAGCACCCGGAACCAGCCGCCGCCCGACGAACCGCCGGTCATGGTGCAGCCGATGCGGTACATCGTCGGCAGGCTCGGGCTGAGCGAGAACCGGCCCGGGACGTCGACGCACTTGAACATCTCCAGGCCGTTGTAGGGCGGCGCCGCCGGGTAGCCCCAGGCGCCCATCTTGGCGGCCTCGGCCGCGGACGGCGCGGAGAAGTCCACGTCCAGCGCGGCACCGACCGTCTCCTCCAGGGACTTGGCACCCTGCTCGGGCTTCACGTGCAGCACGGCGTAGTCGTACGCCGCCCCGTCACCGCCGGTCTCCGAACCGCCCCGGATCCACTGGTTCGAGGTCGAGGCCCAGTCCGCCCACCAGTTGCCGTACGGGGCGACCTCCGCCGGGTTCGCGTGGCTCAGCTCCGCCTCGGACTTGCCGAGGTCGTTGTAGGCCGGGACGAACACGAGGTTGCGGTACCAGCCGCCGTTGCCGCCGGCGGGTACGCAGTGGCCCGCCGTCCACACCAGGTTGGACTTGCCCGGGTGGTTGACGTCCTTGATCACCGTGCCCGAGCAGACGGCCGGGCCGTCGGGGAGTCGAAGAAGACCTTGCCGACCGGGGCGGCGTTCCGGTGGTACGGCGTCTTCTCGGCCTGCGCCCGGACCGGCGCCGGGTCCGGGTCGCTGACGCCCTGGCCGGCCGACGCTTCCTTCGTGGTGACCGTCTTGTCGGCCTCCTTCGCGGACTGCATCCGCTCCGGCTTCCAGAGGCCCTCGATCACCGGGTTGACGAAGTCCTCGGCCTCACTGAGCCACTTGTCCTTGTCCCAGTTCTTCCAGCCGCCGTCCTTCCACCGGTCGATGTCGATCGTGCTCCTTGAGCTTGTCGGCGAGGTCGGCGGGGATCTTGACCTTGCCGCCGGCGTCCGCGGCCTGCGAGGTGGTCGCGTCGGGCTTGTCGCTCGCCGAGTCCGCCGAACCGTCACAGGCGGTCGCGGTGAGCGCCAGTGCGGCGACGAGCCCGGTGGCGGCCAGAACGGTGCGCCGCCCCCGCCTCAAGGTCGCGACGTGCGTGGGGAACGCATGGTGCGACGACCCCCGTTGGTGCATAACCGCGTGCTGCTGCGTGTGCATGCCATGCCTGGTTCTGGAGCCCCCCGGCGCAACACCCCGCTACGCCCGTGGAGTTGAGGGCGTCCGGGGGTGGGGCGGTGAAGGCATCCGCGAGTCCAGGGGCCACTGCGCCCAGGTGGGCACGGGGACCACTCCACCGCCGCCGGTGTTCAGTGGGCCGTCACCGGCCCGCGAACTTCTCGCTGACCGAGTCGTACACGCCCTTCGCCGCCTCGCCCAGGCGCGGACCGGCCAGCCAGCCCGACGTCACCGGGCCGATCGAGGTGTTGGACACCAGAGCCGGCTTGCCGTCCGAGCCCGTCGCGACCCAGCCGCCACCGGACGAACCGCCGGTCATCGTGCAGCCGATGCGGTACATCGTCGGGTCCGACGCGGTGACCGACAGCCGGCCCGGCTGGTCCTGGCACCGGTACAGCCTCTGCCCGTCGTACGGCGCCGCGGCCGGGTAACCGATCGCCGTGACGCTCTTCAGCTTCGGTACGGCGGGAGCCTTGAAGTCGACCGGCAGTGCCGAACCGACCGTCTCCTCCAGCGACTTGCCGCCGCTGCCCTTCTCCGGCGTCACATGGATGACCGCGAAGTCGTAGGGCGCGCCGTCCCCGCCCGTCGAGCCGCCCTGCTCGATCCACTGGTCCGAGGTCTGCGCCCAGTCACCCCACCAGACGCCGTAGGGGGCGACGTCCTCCCGGGTGGCGTTCTCCAGTTCCGCGACCGGCTTGCCGTCGTCGTTGTACGACGGCACGAACGCGATGTTGCGGTACCAGCCGCCCTTCTTGCCCGCGTGCACGCAGTGCCCCGCCGTCCACACGAGGTTGGACTTGCCCGGGTGGGCCGGGTCCTTCACCACCGTCGCCGAGCAGACGGCCGAGCCCTTGGGGGAGTCGAAGAACACCTTCCCGGCCGTGGGCGCGTTGGCGTGGTACGACGGCGGCACGGCCTGCGCCTGGACCGGCTCGGGCGTGGGATCGGTCACCCCCTGGTCACCGGCGAGGTCGCTGTCGTCCACGCCCTGGTCGGGCTCCTCGGCCTCCCGCATGCGGTGCGGGTCCCAGAGACCCTCGATGATCGGGTTGATGTACTCGTTGGCCTCGCGCAGCCAGTCGTCCCGGTCCCAGTTCTTCCAGGCGCCGTTCTTCCACTTGTCTATGTCGATCCCCTGCTCGCGGAGCCGGTCCCTGATGTCGTCCGGGATCCTCAGCTTGCCGTCGTCGGAGGCGCCGGCCGACGCGGAGGCCTCACCGCCCGCCGCGGCGTCGCCCGACTCGCAGGCGGTCGCGGTCAGCGCGAGCACCGAGGCGAGGACCATGGCGGCCAGCACGGGGGAGTTCCTGCGGCGCGCCCTCTCCCCTCGGCTGGCGATGGACGACGGCCGTGTGGATCGCATCATGTGACTCCCCCTGATGTGGAACGAATAGGGACGAACCGGTGCTTCGGTCCTGCTTTCCACCGACTTGCGGGGAGTTCAGGCCGAGCTCACGGCGTCCGGGAACGGCACCACACACTATGCGGTGGCTGTGGGGGAGGCCCGACGGAACCGCAACAGTTCCGTCACGGAAAGGATCTTGAGGCAACCCGTAACCCGGTGAGCTGACCGGGGTTGGTAGCGGTTGGGGGCCTGCTGTCTGTGTGCGGCCTCTCTGTGCCCGTGCCCAGTGGGAGGTCAGGGAAGTCGTGGCGGAATCCACCCATGGGGGATGTGCGTCCGAGGAGGCCGCTGTGGGGCGCAGGCCGGTGAGTGCCCTTCCACGCGCCGTCGACGACACGGCACCAGGAGCGCGCGCCGCGCACGAGGGGATTCTGCGCCGCCAGTCCGCGCGCGAGTCCGCGGCCCGCACCTACGCCCGCGCCCTGCCGATCGTGCCGGTGCGGGCCCGGGGACTGACCATCGAGGGCGCGGACGGCCGCCGTTACCTGGACTGTCTCTCCGGCGCCGGCGCACTCGCCCTCGGGCACAACCACCCGGTCGTCCTGGAGGCCATCCGCAAGGTCCTCGACTCCGGCGCCCCCCTGAACGTGCTCGACCTCGCCACACCCGTCAAGGACACCTTCATCACCGAGCTGTTCCGCACCCTGCCCCCAGGGCTCACCGACCGGGCCCGCGTGCGGTTCTGCGGACCGGCCGGCAGCGACGCCGTGGAGACCGCCTGCGCACTGGTGCGCGCGGCGACCGGCCGGACCGGTCTCATCGCGTTCGCCGGCGCCTCCCACGGAAGGACGGCCGGGGCACCCGACGCGTCCGCCGGCGTCCACGACGTACGGGTCGCCCGCCTGCCCTACCCGCAGGACTACCGCTGCCCCTTCGGCGTCGGCGGCGAACGCGGGGCCGACCTCGCCGCCCGCTGGACCGAATCCGTCCTCGACGACGCCGGGCCGGGCACCGCGCTCCCCGCCGGGATGATCATCGAGCCCGTCCAGGGCGAGGGCGGGGTGATCCCCGCACCGGACGCCTGGCTGCGGCGCATGCGGCAGCTCACGGCCGACCGGTCCGTCCCGCTGATCGCCGACGAGATCCAGACGGGCGTCGGGCGGACCGGCGCCTTCTGGGCCGTGGAGCACAGCGGAGTGACCCCCGACGTGATGGTCCTCTCCAAGGCCATCGGAGGCAGCCTGCCGCTGGCCGTCGTGGTCTACCGCGACGACCTCGACGTCCCGGAACCCGGCGCCCCCGCAGACACCTTCCGCGGCAACCAACTCGCCATGGCCGCCGGCACGGCGACTCTCACCCACGTCCGGGAAAACCACCTCGCCGAACGCGCGGCGACTCTCGGGGCGCGCATGCTGCGTCAACTCCAGGGGCTGGCCGGGGAGTTTCCGTGCGTGGGCGATGTGCGGGGGAGGGGACTGATGATCGGGGTGGAGTTCGTGGATCCGGAGGGGGCGGCCGGGAGAGCCGGGCGGGTGGGCGAGGCTGCGGGGGGACCTCACCCCGCCGCACCCGAACTGGCGGCCGCGGTCCAGCGGGAGTGCCTGCGGCGCGGCCTCATCGTCGGACTCGGCGGCCGTCACGCGAGCGTCGTCCGGCTGCTGCCGCCCCTGACGATCACCGACGAACAGGCGGCCGCGGTGCAGGACCGCCTGGCCGACGCCGTCCGGGCGGCAGCTCGCTGCCCTGGGGGCGAGGCGGCAGAGCCGTACACGCCGTGAGTCCGTGTACGACCCCCGGCTCGCAGGCCCCGATCGCACGTCCCGGAACCACTCGACGAGGTACCTGTCATGAACCCCATCTCCCAGCCCGACGACCACGCCACGACGCCGGGACGAGGCTCTGCTGAGGTCCGGGCTTCGGGGACGGCGGCGAATGCGGTGAACGCTGCGAACGCGGTCGACATGGCCAATGCGGTGAACGCGGCAGGCCCGGCTGTCCCGTGTCAGAGGCCTGAGGCGAGGGACGGCGAGGCGAGGGACGGTGAGGTGCGGGGCGATGAGACGAGGGCTGGGCGAGCCACCGTCGATGTCCTGGAGTGTCCCGAGCCGCACGCCATCGCCCAGGCGGCTGCCGTCGAGACGCTGCTCCGCTGCTGGGTGCGCGAGACGAACCAGCCCGCCCCCGCCGACGGCACCCTCCGTATCCCCCTTGCCGCCAGCGGCACGGCCCTGCTCGTCCCCGTCCGTTACTGGTCCCCGACGGGCTGGCACCGCTTCGGTCTCCCGCGTCTGGCCGACGCTCCCGTGCACGCCCCACCGGCCGACGCCGTCACGGTCGCCGCTCTGCTCTCCAGGGAGACGCCCCCAGACGGCCACGGAAACGGTAACGGCGACAGTAACGGCGACGGCGACGGCGTCGGACTCGTCGCGGGCGTTGCCGACTCCCTCCGCCGCGTCACCTCCTTCCTCAGCGACCGCCGTGAACACCCGGTCGACGGCCCCGACCTCTTCCTGACCGCGGAACAGTCACTCCTCCTCGGACACCCCTTGCACCCGACCCCGAAGAGCCGCGAGGGTCTCTCCGAGGCCGAAGCCCGCCTGTACTCGCCCGAGTTGCGCGGATCCTTCTCCCTGCACTGGATGGCTGTCGCCCCCTCCGTCCTCGCCACCGACTCCGCCTGGACCGAACGCGGCCGCCCTGTCGCCGCGGCCCGACTCACCGCACGCCTGGCCGGGACCGACCTGCCGCTGCCGGACGGGTACGCACTACTGCCCCTGCACCCCTGGCAGGCCAGCGAGCTCCGGCACCGCCCGGAGACCGCTGCCCTGCTCGACAGCGGA
Organism: Streptomyces caelestis; assembly: GCF_014205255.1. Lineage (GTDB taxonomy): Bacteria > Actinomycetota > Actinomycetes > Streptomycetales > Streptomycetaceae > Streptomyces > Streptomyces caelestis. Next base: position 6,436,739 of record NZ_JACHNE010000001.1, read on the forward strand.
CTGCTCCGCGACCTCGGCACCCACGGCACTCCCTGGCACCCCACCTCCTCCGTACGAACCGTCTACCAAACCGGTGCCCCCGCGATGCTCAAGCTGTCGCTGGGCCTGCGTATCACCAACTCCCGTCGCGAGAACCTCCGCAAGGAACTCCACCGCGGCGTCGAGGTCCACCGCCTGCTCCGCAGCGGACTCGCGCAGCAGTGGCGGGCCGTGCATCCGTGCTTCGACATCGTTCGCGACCCGGCATGGATCGCTGTCGATGGATCCGGTGGATCCGGTGGATTCAACGGATCGGACCGATTCAACGGATCGGACGGATTCGATGGATCCGGTGGTGCCGACAGCTTCCCCTTGCCCGGACTGGACGTGGTGATCCGCCACAACCCGTTCAGCCCTTCGGACGCTGTCTCCTGCGTCGCCGGCCTCGTCTCGCCGCGCCCGTGCTCCCCCGCTCGGGCGGGAACCACTCCCGACCGCCCGGAGGTCCACGGCCCGGTCCTCCGGTCCCGGCTGGCCGAGGTCGTCACGCGTCTCGCTCGCCGGACCGGCCGGCCCCGCGGAGCCGTCTCCACCCAGTGGTTCCTGTGCTACCTCGAGCACGTCGTGCGTCCCGTCCTGTGGCTCGACGGTGAGGCCGGCATCGCCCTGGAGGCTCACCAGCAGAACACCCTGCTCCTGCTGGACACCGACGGATGGCCCACGGGCGGCCGCTACCGCGACAACCAGGGCTACTACTTCCGCGAGTCCCGGCGCGCGGACCTCGACGCCCGGCTGCCCGGCATCGGGGAGCGGAGCGACACGTTCGTCCGCGACGAGGTCACCGACGAGCGCTTCTCCTACTACCTGGCGGTCAACAACGTCCTCGGCCTCATCGGCGCGTTCGGCTCGCAGGGGCTGGCCGACGAGCGGCCGCTGCTCGCCGCCTTCCGCCGTTTCCTCGGAAACGCCGCCTCCGGCCCGGCCCGGCTGAGCTCCTCGCTGCCGGCCCGGCTGCTGGACTCACCCGTCCTGCGCAGCAAGGCCAACCTGCTGACCCGGTTCCACGACCTCGACGAACTCGTCGGCCCGGTCGACACCCAGTCCGTCTACGTCACCATCGCCAACCCCCTGTACTGCTGATCACCCTGACCGTCCCCCGACCACAACCGACCTCCTTCATCCCTGAGGACACGCATCACTTCCTTCCTGAGAGGAGCGTTTGGTGCCTTCCGCCGACCCGACCACCCACACCGGTACCGCTGTCCCCGCCACGGCCGATGCCGACGACACCGGGGCCGGCTCCCACGCCCGCTTCGATGCCTGTTCCGATGTCGACTCCAGCGCGGGAACCGACGCGGACCCCGGTGCGGATCCCGGTGCCGCTTCCGGTGCGAACGGTCACGGCGAAGACACCATGGACCTCCGGCTCCCGGACGAAGTCCTCGCCCTCATCGCGGACCAGGCGTCCGACAGCCAGGGAGCGCGGCGGCCGGGCCAGGACACGGCACAGCCCTCCGTCTCCATCACCGCGCCCCGTGAGGCCTCGGTTCCCTCGGTGCCCTCCGTCTCCTGGGCCCCCTCCGTCCCCTCCAATCTCGCGACCGAGGACGATCTCCTCGACCGTGTCGCCGACTGGGGCCCGACCGGCACACCCCTGGGCGTCTTCCACCTCGTCCCCGTGCGCGTCGAACGTGATCTTCCGCTCATCAGCCGCTGGATGAACGACCCCGCCGCCGCGGCTTTCTGGGAGCTGTCCGGGCCCCAGCGCGTGACCGAGGAGCACGTGCTGGCCCAGCTAGCGGGGGACGGACGCAGCGTGCCGTGCATCGGCGTGCTGGGCGGAACGCCGATGAGCTACTGGGAGATCTACCGGGCGGACCTGGATCCGCTGGCCCGCCACTACCCGGCCCGGCCTCACGACACGGGTCTCCACCTGCTGGTGGGTGCGGTCACCAACCGTGGGCGTGGTCTCGGCGGTCTGTTGCTTCGAGCCGTGGCCGATCTCGTATTCGCGCAGCGGCCCTCCTGCGCACGTGTCGTCGCTGAACCCGACCTTCGCAACACCCCCTCCATCGCCGCCTTCCTGACCGCCGGCTTCCGGTTCTCCGCCGAGGTCGACCTGCCCGACAAGCGGGCCGCCCTCATGGTCCGAGACCGGTCCCTTCGGCATCTGCTGTAGCGCTGTGTCACCGCGCCATCACTCATTGAACGCGGAGCGTGCCGCCGCGGTTCCCGCTCATGCCGCAGAGATATTTCGAGCCGCTCGCCTGCCCACGCGTACCGCCACGGCACACGGCCGCGACCCGTTCCGCCCCGCCCCACCCACAGCTCGCACCGCCCCACTCGTCCCGAACCGGTCACGTCCCCCGGGACACCGCCCCCGTCCGCCCGTCCGACCCACCCCACCGAGGAGCCGAAGGTCTTGATCCCGTCCCCCGTCCCCGCCTTGATCACCCGTTTGTCAGTGCTGGGTCGTAGGGTGGTCGCGCTATGACGAAGCCCTCACTCCCCGAACTCCTGCATGCTGCCGTCACTGCCGTCGGCGGTACGGAGCGCCCCGGTCAGGTGGCCATGGCCGAAGCCGTCGCAGAGGCGATCGACAACGGCTCCCATCTCCTGGTCCAAGCCGGCACCGGCACCGGCAAGTCGCTGGGCTACCTGGTGCCCGCGCTGGCGCACGGGGAGCGTGTGGTCGTCGCGACCGCCACCCTGGCCCTCCAGCGCCAGCTGGTGGAGCGCGACCTGCCGAGAACGGTCGAGTCGCTGCACCCTCTGCTGCGCCGCCGCCCGGAGTTCGCGATGCTGAAGGGCCGGTCGAACTACCTGTGCCTGCACCGCCTGCACGAGGGTGTCCCGCAGGACGAGGAGGAGGGCCTCTTCGACCAGTTCGAGGCGGCCGCGCCCACCAGCAAGCTGGGCCAGGACCTGCTGCGGGTGCGCGACTGGGCCGACGAGACCGAGACTGGCGACCGTGACGACCTCACACCCGGCATCTCGGACCGGGCCTGGGCCCAGGTGTCGGTGTCGTCGAGGGAGTGCCTGGGCGCCTCGAAATGCGCCTACGGTGCGGAATGCTTCGCCGAGATGGCCCGTGAGCGCGCCAAGCTCTCCGAGGTCGTCGTCACCAATCACGCACTGCTCGCGATCGACGCCATCGAGGGCGCCCCGGTCCTTCCGCAGCACGAGGTGCTGATCGTCGACGAGGCTCATGAGCTGGTCTCGCGCGTCACCGGAGTCGCCACCGGGGAGCTCTCCCCCGGCCAGGTCAACCGTGCGGTGCGCCGGGCCGCGAAACTCGTCAACGAGAAGGCGGCGGACCAGCTCCAGACCGCGGCCGAGGGTTTCGAACGGCTGATGGAGCTCGCGCTGCCGGGCCGCCTCGAGGAGATCCCCGAGGACCTCGGCTACGCCCTCATGGCACTGCGCGACGCGTGCCGCACCGTCATTTCCGCCATCGGCACGACCCGCGACAAGTCCGTCCAGGACGAGGACGCGGTCCGCAAGCAGGCGCTGGCGTCCGTGGAGAACGTGCACGACGTGGCGGAGCGGATCACGAACGGCTCCGAATGGGACGTGGTCTGGTACGAGCGCCACGATCGTTTCGGTGCCTCGCTGCGCGTCGCCCCCATGTCCGTCTCGGGACTGCTGCGGGAGAAGCTCTTCGCGGACCGCTCCGTGGTCCTGACTTCGGCGACACTGAAGCTGGGCGGCGACTTCAACGGGGTCGGTGCTTCCCTCGGACTCGCTCCCGAAGGGACCGAGGGCGATGACTTCCCGCAGTGGAAGGGCATCGACGTCGGCTCGCCCTTCGACTACCGCAAGCAGGGCATCCTGTACGTCGCGAAGCACCTGGCGCGCCCCGCGCGGGACGGCGACCGCGGGGACATGCTCGACGAGCTCACGGAGCTGATCCAAGCGGCGGGCGGCCGCACCCTGGGCCTGTTCTCCTCGATGCGGGGTGCGCAGCTGGCCGCCGAGGAACTGCGTTCCCGGATCCCGGAGTTTCCGATCCTCCTCCAGGGCGAGGAGACGCTCGGCGAGCTCATCAAGAACTTCGCGGCCGACCCGAAGACCTGCCTGTTCGGCACCCTGTCGCTGTGGCAGGGGGTGGACGTCCCCGGACCCAGCTGCCAGCTGGTCGTCATGGACAAGATTCCGTTCCCGCGGCCGGACGACCCCCTGATGAGCGCCCGCCAGAAGGCCGTGGAGGACGCGGGCGGCAACGGCTTCATGGCGGTCGCCGCCACCCACGCCGCGCTCCTCATGGCCCAGGGCGCCGGCCGTCTCGTCCGGGCGTCGGGCGACCGTGGTGTGGTCGCCGTGCTGGATCAGCGTCTGGCGACGGCCCGGTACGGGGGCTACCTGAAGGCGTCACTGCCCGACTTCTGGTACACGACGGACCGTAACCAGGTGCGGAAGTCGCTGGCGGTGATCGACGCGGCGGCGAAGCAGGCGGAAGCCGACTGAGCCTCGGGATCGGCCTGCGGCGACGGAGCCGCGGGCCGACTCCGCCCCGCGGTTCGGGTCCGGACAACGCGTACCGGGCCCGGACAGCGCAGGGCCCCGGAACCGGCGCAGGGGTCCCGGGGCCCGGTCAGAGGGCGGGCCGACCGGGCCCACCCGACGCGGTGCGCGGTGTCAGACGCGGCGCAGTACGGCCACCACCTTGCCGAGGATGGTCGCGTCATCGCCGGGGATCGGCTCGTAGGCCGCGTTGTGCGGGAGGAGCCAGACGTGGCCGTCCTCGCGCTTGAAGCGCTTGACGGTGGCTTCTCCGTCGAGCATCGCGGCCACGATGTCGCCGTTCTCGGCGACCGGCTGACGGCGGACCGTGACCCAGTCGCCGTCGCAGATGGCGGCCTCGATCATCGAGTCACCGACGACCTTCAGGACGAACAGCTCTCCGTCGCCGACGAGCTGGCGGGGGAGGGGGAAGACATCCTCGACGGACTCCTCAGCGAGGATCGGTCCACCGGCGGCGATGCGGCCGACCAGCGGGACGTACGACGCGGCCGGCTTGCCCGCCGTGTCCGTGGGCTGCACGGAGGCGGCCTGGTCGGAACCGCGCACCTCATAGGCGCGCGGGCGGTGCGGGTCACGGCGCAGGAAGCCCTTGCGCTCCAGTGCCATCAGCTGATGTGCCACGGAAGACGTGCTGGACAGGCCGACGGCCTGGCCGATCTCGCGCATCGACGGCGGGTAGCCGCGCCGTTGCACCGAGTCCCTGATGACCTCGATCACGCGACGCTGGCGGTCGGTGAGTCCGGAACTGTCCGCCCGGATGCCGGGAGGTCGTCCCGGCAGGGAGCGCTTGTGCGCCTCCGGGGTCGTGGCTTCGTTCATCGCGTGCACCGGCTCCAGTCGGCCCTGGGAGCGCTCCTGGGCTGTGATGGCGGCACTGTCTGCGGTGGTGGTCACGTCGGCCCCTCTCGATGGTCTCCCTGCTGGACAACGGTAGTTGCTTTCGAAAGGTTGCGCCAAACACACGTTCGAGTGAAAAATCGCGAATCGCCTGACGCGATCATGTGTCCGGGTGTATTGGCTACCGCTCCACCTGGTGGGCAAAAGCGCCCATTGCTGTACTCTTCACCGCCGGGGTGATCGCCTCGGGGCTGTTGCCCCAGTCTGCCATCAGGCATTCCCCTGCTTCGGGACCGGCCCTCATCTGTGCGGGAGTCCCACGTCCCCTCCTCGCGGCGCCCACGGTATCTCCGCATGTGCCGCAGCGATACGGCCGTGCGCGTGCGGGATGCGGCTGGAGAGTGCGGCCGGCGTGTTCCGCGGTACCGGTGCGGGCGTACGAGGCCGGCGCGACGGGGTCGGTCGCGCGTCACCTGCGGCTACGCATGCGACACGCGCGCACGGTGTGGATGTATGAGTCAATCCCCACATCTAGTGGTTGGATTGCAGGAGCAGCCCACAAGTTGTGGTCCCCCGGGTCTTCGCGCCCATGGTCATCGCCTATGCTTGGGGCTGCTTCGTGGGGCGCGAGAGACCCAGCGAGGCTATTGAGTCTGCTGTGAGGAGGGTTGGAGTTCATGCACTGTCCCTTCTGCAGGCACCCCGACAGCCGTGTCGTCGACAGCCGTACGACCGACGACGGCACGTCGATCCGCAGGCGCCGCCAGTGCCCTGACTGCTCCCGTCGTTTCACGACCGTGGAGACGTGCTCGCTCATGGTGGTCAAGCGGTCCGGAGTCACCGAACCCTTCAGTCGCACCAAGATCATCAATGGTGTCCGCAAGGCGTGTCAGGGACGGCCGGTCACCGAGGACGCGCTCGCCCAGCTCGGCCAACGGGTCGAGGAGGCGGTGCGGGCCACCGGAAGCGCCGAGCTGACCACCCACGACGTGGGGCTGGCCATACTCGGCCCGCTGCAGGAGCTCGATCTCGTCGCGTATCTGCGATTCGCCTCCGTCTATCGGGCGTTCGACTCGCTCGAGGACTTCGAGGCGGCCATCGCGGAGCTCAGGGAAGAGCCGGGCCGCCCCGACGCGGACGACGGGGACCGCGACGACGCGGGGGCGGGGAGCCGGCAAGACGACCGCGGGCCCGGAGGGACGACACCCGTTCCCGAGCCCGCAGGCGCCGCCGACTGACCGGCGGGCCGGACCCGGACGGCAGCTCCGGGCCCGGCCGATCGGCGGCGATGAATAGACCTGTTGCGGGCGATGTGAGTGTGCCCGCGACACCAGACAGAACACCGTGCCACGGGAACAACGGGGCACTTCAGGGCGTTTTCGCCCGTACAGGGAGGCGGCATGACAGAGACGGCGAGTGGTCCGGCACGGAGTTCCCGCGCCAAGAGCACCAAGGCGAGCAAGGGCCTGCGTATCGAGCGCATCCACACCACCCCTGGGGTCCACCCGTACGACGAGGTGGCCTGGGAGCGCCGTGACGTCGTCATGACCAACTGGCGCGACGGCTCGGTCAACTTCGAGCAGCGCGGCGTCGAGTTCCCCGACTTCTGGTCGGTGAACGCGGTCAACATCGTCACCAGCAAGTACTTCCGCGGTGCCGTCGGCACCCCGCAGCGCGAGACCAGCCTCAAGCAGCTGATCGACCGCATCGTGAAGACGTACCGGAAGGCCGGAGAGGACCACAAGTACTTCTCCTCGCCCGCCGACGCCGAGATCTTCGAGCACGAGCTCGCGTACGCCCTCCTGCACCAGATCTTCAGCTTCAACAGCCCTGTCTGGTTCAACGTCGGTACCAAGCAGCCCCAGCAGGTCTCCGCCTGCTTCATCCTGTCCGTCGACGACTCCATGGAGTCGATCCTCGACTGGTACAAGGAAGAGGGCATGATCTTCAAGGGCGGCTCCGGTGCCGGCCTGAACCTCTCCCGGATCCGTTCCTCCAAGGAACTGCTGTCCTCCGGCGGCAACGCCTCCGGCCCGGTCTCCTTCATGCGCGGTGCCGACGCCTCCGCAGGAACGATCAAGTCCGGTGGCGCCACCCGCCGCGCCGCCAAGATGGTCGTCCTCGACGTCGACCACCCGGACATCGAGGACTTCATCGAGACCAAGGTCAAGGAAGAGGAGAAGATCCGCGTCCTGCGCGACGCGGGCTTCGACATGGACCTGGGCGGCGACGACATCGCGTCCGTCCAGTACCAGAACGCCAACAACTCGGTCCGCGTGAACGACGAGTTCATGACGGCCGTCGAGCAGGGCGGCAAGTTCGGCCTGCGGGGCCGGATGACCGGCGAGGTCATCGAGGAGGTCGACGCCAAGTCGCTCTTCCGCAAGATCGCCGAGGCCGCCTGGGCCTGCGCCGACCCCGGCATCCAGTACGACGACACCATCAACAACTGGCACACCTGCCCCGAGTCCGGCCGGATCACCGCGTCGAACCCGTGCAGCGAGTACATGCACCTGGACAACACGTCCTGCAACCTGGCCTCGCTGAACCTGATGAAGTTCCTGAAGGACGACGGCAAGGGCAACCAGTCCTTCCAGGCCGAGCGCTTCCAGAAGGTCGTCGAGCTGGTCATCACGGCGATGGACATCTCGATCTGCTTCGCCGACTTCCCGACCCAGAAGATCGGCGAGAACACGCGCGCGTTCCGCCAGCTCGGCATCGGCTACGCCAACCTCGGCGCCCTGCTGATGGCCACCGGCCACGCCTACGACTCCGACGGCGGCCGCTCCCTCGCCGGCTCCATCACCTCCCTGATGACCGGCACGGCGTACCGCCGCTCCGCCGAACTCGCCGCGGTCGTCGGCCCGTACGACGGTTACGCCCGCAACGCCGAAGCCCACAAGCGCGTCATGAAGCAGCACTCCGACGCCAACGACAAGGCCGTCCGCATGGACGACCTGGACACCCCGGTGTGGGCCGCCGCCAGCGAGGCCTGGGGCGAGGTGCTGCGCCTCGGTGAGAAGAACGGTTTTCGTAACTCCCAGGCCTCCGTGCTGGCCCCGACCGGAACCATCGGTCTCGCGATGTCCTGCGACACCACCGGTGTCGAGCCCGACCTCGCGCTGGTCAAGTTCAAGAAGCTGGTCGGCGGCGGCTCGATGCAGATCGTCAACGGCACCGTCCCGCAGGCCCTGCGCCGCCTCGGCTACATGGAGGAGCAGATCGAGGCGGTCGTCGCCCACATCGCCGAGAACGGCAACGTGATCGACGCACCCGGCCTCAAGCCCGAGCACTACGAGGTGTTCGACTGCGCCATGGGCGAGCGGGCCATCTCTCCGATGGGCCACGTCCGCATGATGGCCGCGATCCAGCCGTGGATCTCCGGCGCCATCTCCAAGACGGTCAACATGCCGGAGACGGCGACCGTCGAGGAGGTCGAGGAGATCTACTTCGAGGCCTGGAAGCTGGGCGTCAAGGCGCTCGCGATCTACCGCGACAACTGCAAGGTCGGCCAGCCGCTCTCCACCAAGAAGTGGGAGGAGAAGACCGAGGAGCCCGCCGCCGTCGAGGCCAAGGTCGAGAAGGTCGTCGAGTACCGCCCGGTCCGCAAGCGCCTGCCGAAGGGACGTCCCGGCATCACCACGTCCTTCACCGTCGGCGGCGCCGAGGGCTACATGACCGCCAACTCCTACCCGGACGACGGTCTCGGCGAGGTCTTCCTGAAGATGTCCAAGCAGGGCTCGACCCTCGCGGGCATGATGGACGCCTTCTCCATCGCGGTCTCCGTCGGCCTCCAGTACGGCGTCCCGCTGGAGACGTACGTCTCGAAGTTCACCAACATGCGCTTCGAGCCGGCCGGTATGACGGACGACCCGGACGTGCGGATGGCGCAGTCGATCGTCGACTACATCTTCCGCCGCCTGGCGCTGGACTTCCTGCCGTTCGAGACGCGCTCCGCGCTCGGCATCCACTCCGCCGAGGAGCGTCAGCGTCACCTGGAGACCGGTTCGTACGAGCCGAACGAGGACGAGGTCGACGTCGAGGGCCTGGCCCAGTCGGCGCCGCGCGCCCAGGAGCTGAAGGCCGTCTCCGCGCCGAAGACCGAAGAGGCGGCCACGCCCGCCCCGCAGCAGGCCCACACCAGCGCCGAACTGGTGGAGATGCAGCTGGGCATCCAGGCCGATGCCCCGCTGTGCTTCTCCTGCGGTACGAAGATGCAGCGCGCCGGTTCCTGCTACATCTGCGAGGGCTGCGGCTCGACCAGCGGTTGCAGCTGAATGTGAGCGCCTTTCAGGCGTGAAGTGAGTGGCAGAGGGGGGAGTCGGCGAAATGCCGGCTTCCCCCTCGGTTGTCGTGTTGTCAACGCTTCATGTCCCCCGGTGCCCCGAGCAGGCCTCGGCGAACGCCGGTGACGTGCCGTTGAGCGCCCATGCCAGGTCGACGGCGGGGTCCCCGATGTGCGCGTCGCCGAAGTCGATGACGCCGGTGAGGGCACCGTCCTGGGCCAGCAGGTGCCCGGGTCCGAGATCCCCGTGGACGAGGGCCTCGGCGGGCAGCGTGCCGACCGCCTTCAGCAGGTCGGAGGCGGGGCGCGACGGTTAGGCGGCAGGAGGGGCAGCACGCGAGTCCGGAAATCGTCCGCCAGGGCGGCGCGTTCCCGGAGCACTTCCCGCGCGGGCGGCACGCCGCGTCGCACGGCCTCTTCGGTGTCCGCCCTGTGCAGTGCCCGCAGGAACAGGCCCAAGGCGCGCCCCTGGGAGGCGTCCGGCTCTGCCAGGGGTTCGCCCGGGGCCAAGGCGTGCCGCACGATGAGCGGATCGTCCGCCAGGATGTGGGGCACCGGCACAGCGAGCGGCAAGCACGGCGCGAGCCATGGCAGCAGGCGGGTCTCCGTCCGGAGTTGCCGCTCCACGTCCGGGCGGCGGGGACGGCGTTCGACCCAGCGGCCGTCGACCAGCCGGGCTCGCAGTCCCAGCCGTCCGGGAACACCGAGTTCACCCCTGGCAACGCGAGCTCCCGGCGGACACGCTCACGGCCGGTGTGCGGCACCCATCGTCCTGGCGAAGTCCACGGGATCACCCTCGAAACCACGAAGGCCGGGCCGGAAGTCCCAGGGACCGGAACCGTCCCGGACGAACTCCGCGACCGTCGCCGCCGTGGCCCCCAGGACACTCCCGAAGGCGTCCTCGGCCAGGACGGTGTACCCCTCGCGGATGCGCAGTCCGGGGTTCACCACGCTGACGAAAGTGCGCTCCGCCGGGCGCTGCTGGATGACGACACCGACCACCACGCGCGCGTACCGGCCGTCGAGCCGGTCGAGTTCCAGCGTCATGACCTCGTCGTAGCCGAAGCCCTGGCCGTCCTTGCTGTCCCGGTTGAGATAGATGGTGCCGTCGGGGGAGCGGCTGTCGAAGTGGACCACGTAGGCGGGATCGCCGTGCGGATCGTCCGCCGGATAGGTCGCCGCGACGAGGTCCAGGTCGGTGGACGGCTGCCCCGCCGGACTGGGATCCCACCGCACCGCGATCTCGACCTTGCGAAGCCCCTTGTTGAGCCCGTCCACCAGCGTCCCCTTCCCCGTACCGACCCGCCCGTCCGCCTCAACTTCCGGGCAGTCACGACTGTTTGTCCATCCTGCCACGCGTGCGGGTGCGCGCGCCGGTGAGCGGTCCAGCCGAGAGTGACCGGCGCCACGCTCCCGGGCCTTACCATGGCGCGGTGCTGGTCAAGTGGATTCGTTGCACCGTGGTGGACCGCCGCGGTTTCGAGCGGGGGCAGCGGAAGTGGGCGGGGCTTCTGGGGGAGCCGGGGTTTCGGGGACAGGGGGGTGGCTGGAGCCGGGGGCGGCCGGACGTGGCGCACATCTTCGCGTTCTGGGAGAGCCGCGCCTTCTACGACTCCTTCATGGCCCGGTCTCACGACCGGCTCGCGTCGGCCCAGTCGGGCACGTTCAAGGACGCCCAGGCCAGGCTCTTCGACTACCGCTTCGATGTGAAGACCGGCTTCGAACCACGCTTCACGGACGCCGACCTGCTGCGCGTGGCGCTCTGCCGGGTCCACGAGGAGCGGGTCGAGCACTTCGTGCTGATGCAGGAGAAGGTCTGGAACCCGGCGATGGCCGGCTCGCCCGGCATGGTGCGCGGGCTGTTCGGTGAGGCCCCCGGGAACGAGTTCTTGGTGCTGTCGATGTGGCGGTCGGCCGCCGAGCACGGCAAGTACCGCACCGAACGTGTGGAGCGGCTCGGCCTGCGGGCCCAGACGGAGGCGGACGTGGCGGCGCTCACCGGGGACGTCGTGGACATGGAGCCGAGCTGGACGGTCTGACTCCTTGTGGGCTGAACAGGCCCGGACCGATGGCTCCCAGTCGGACAGGTGTGCGACCAGTGTGATCTGTGGTGCAGGATGTGTGTGACCTACATTGTATGGGCGCGCTACGAGTGCTCGACGGGCCCTCACCCGATCTAGGGTTTTGGCATGGCACGACCACGGCGCATCGTCCTTGTCCGGCACGGCGAGTCAACGGGCAATGTTGATGACGCCGTGTACGAGCGTGAACCCGACCATGCCCTCGCGCTGACCGAGCGGGGCCGGCGGCAGGCGGAGGCGACCGGCAAGCAGTTGCGCGAGCTGTTCGGCGGCGAGCGCGTCAGCGTGTACGTCTCCCCGTACCGCCGCACCCATGAGACGCTGCGCGCCTTCCGCCTCGACCCCGGGCTCATACGGGTGCGCGAGGAGCCCCGGCTGCGCGAGCAGGACTGGGGAAACTGGCAGGACCGGGACGACGTCCGCCTCCAGAAGGCCTACCGCGACGCGTACGGCCACTTCTTCTACCGCTTCGCCCAGGGCGAGTCCGGCGCCGACGTCTACGACCGGGTCGGCGGCTTCCTGGAGAGCCTTTTCCGCAGCTTCGAGGACCCCGACCATCCGCCGAACGTCCTGATCGTCACCCATGGTCTGGCCATGCGGCTGTTCTGCATGCGGTGGTTCCACTGGACGGTGGCCGAGTTCGAGTCGCTGTCGAACCCGGGGAACGGCGAGGTGCGGATGCTCGTTCTGGGAGACGACGGCAAATACACGCTTGACCGGCCGTTCGACCGCTGGCGAGATCCCGAGCCCTACGGGATCACCGGATAGAGTGGCAGGGCGATGACCGCTGACTCCTCCCCCGACGCGCGCCTGGGCCGCGCCCTGGCCAGCCTGCGCGGACTGTCCGTCGGGGACGCCCTGGGCTCCCAGTACTTCGTGCCGGTGAACTACCCGCTGCTGAAGCGCCGCGAGGTGCCGTCCGGGCCGTGGCAGTGGACCGACGACACGGAGATGGCCGGCTCCGTCGTCGCCGTCCTGGTCGCTCACCACCGCATCGACCAGGATGCCCTGGCCCGCTCCTTCGCGGAGCACCACGATGCCGACCGGGGCTACGGTCCCGCGGTCAACCGCCTGCTGCGGCTCGTCCGGGAGGGCGGTGACTGGCGGGAACTCGCCGCCGCGCTCTTCAACGGACAGGGGTCCTGGGGCAACGGCGCCGCCATGCGGATCGCCCCGCTGGGTGCCTGGTACGCGGACGACCCGGAGCAGGCGACCCACCAGGCGGAGATCTCGGCCTACACCACCCACCAGCATCGCGAGGCCGTCGTCGGCACCATGGCCGTGTCCGCGGCCGCCGCGTTCGCCGCCGCCCCCGGCGGGCCGCCCCGTGCCGAGGCCCTCCTCGACGGGGTCATCGACCTGGTGCCGAAGAGTGCGGTCGGCGCGGGACTGCGCCGGGCCCGGGACATGCTCGACTACGGCGATCCGGCCACGGTCGCGGCGGTGCTGGGGTGCGGACGGCGGACGACCGCCCACGACACCGTGCCCTTCGCCCTCTGGGCGGCAGCGCGAAGCCTCGGTGACTACCAGCAGGCGTTCTGGACGACCGCCCAGGCAGGCGGGGACGTCGACACCACCTGCGCCATCGTGGGCGGCGTGATCGCCGCGGGGAAGGCGGGGGCGCCGCCCACCGAGTGGGTGGAGCGGACGGAGCCGCTGCCGGACTGGGTACCCACGTCGGTCTAGCGGTCAGAGCTCTCCCGCGTCGGTTCAGCGATCAGAACCCTCCTGCATCGGTCTCGAGTCCATCCGTCTGGCGATCAGAACACTCTCCGTGCACACCGGGAACTCTCCGTGGTCGGCTGTCCGTTGTCGTGATATCCGCTGTGTGGGCCATGAAGCCGCACACGCTGGAGGTACGTGCAGGGAGTACGAAGGGGGTGATCATGGACGGCTTGCTCGCTGTCCTGATCCACTGCTGGGACCGCGTTCGCACGCCGCGTGGGGCATCCGCGGCCGTTCACGGGTCGGCCCGGCAGCCGCCGACAGGCCTGCTTCCAGCCTGCCGGCGGGCCACCGAAGCCGTCTCGCCATGCCGTTGCGTCAGCCCAACCTCGGCCCGGTCGAGCCGGAGAGCGCCTCCAGGTCGCTCTTGCGGACCTGGATCACCAACCATGCGGTGGCCAGGGCGAGGACAGTCATGACCGCGTCCGGGATGAAGGCGGCGGAGATGCCCTGGGTCAGCACCCCGTGCCCCCACGGCGCGGGCAGCTGATGCGTCGTGGCGGAACTCCGCTTTCTGCGCCGACGCCCTGCGAGCCGGACTGCCGCAGTTCGACGCCGTGCCGGACGAGGGGAGCGTGCGTGAGGACCTCTTGGCGCTGTGCCGGAGGGTCCGCGACGCGGTGTTCTCCCGCCCGGGTTTCGCGCTTCGCTCGGTGATTCACGAGTGCGACACGACGCGGGCCGAGCGCTTCCATGCCGTGATCTTCGAGGGCGTCGTGGAGCCTGCCATCAAGATGCTGCGGGAAGTCGTCGAGTGCGGGATCAAGCGAGGCGAGGTGCGTTCCGACGCCGCGAACGGATACGCCTTCGAAGTCATCCCGGCGATGATGATGTACCGCTCCAAGATGTGCGGATGCGAATAGCGGGGCCAGGAAATCGAGGGGGTGATCCACCAGTTGATGATTCCGCTGCTGCGGTCGAGCGGCGCCTGACAGGGGCTGGCGAGGGCCCTGACGCCGCCGGGACCGACCGGGGTGTCGCGGGCGGATCCGGGCGGCGTAACCTAGGGGCGCCATGCCGTACGAACCGCCTACTCACACCGTCGAGCGCTCCCTTCGAGCCACGACCGGAGCGAAGATCGTTGCAGGTCTCGACGAGGTGGGGCGCGGCGCGTGGGCCGGTCCCGTCACCGTCTGCGCGGCGATCACCGGACTGCGCCGGCCGCCCGAGGGCCTCACCGACTCGAAGCTGCTCACCATCAAGCGACGCACCGAACTCGCCGAGGAACTGCGGAAGTGGGTGACGTCCTACGCCCTGGGGCACGCCTCCCCGGAGGAGATAGACGACCTCGGGATGACGGCCGCACTGCGGCTCGCCGCGGGACGCGCCCTGGACGCCCTGCCGGTCCGCCCCGACGCGGTCATCCTCGACGGGAAGCACGACTATCTCGGTGCACCCTGGCGGGTCCGCACGGTGATCAAGGGCGACCAGTCGTGCGTGGCGGTCGCGGCGGCCTCGGTGATCGCCAAGGTGCAGCGCGACAAAATGATGGCCGAACTGGGTCTCGACCATGCAGACTTCGGTTTTGCGGACAACGCCGGGTACCCCTCACCCGTGCACAAGACCGCACTGGCGGAGCGGGGCCCCACCCCCTACCACCGGTTGTCGTGGGCGTATCTTGATGCGCTGCCCCAGTGGCGGCACCTCAAGAAGGTCCGCAGCTGTACGGACGGAAGCGTTCCGGAAATCGGGGGTCAGCTCGGCTTCGATTTCTGACGGTTTCGTTCGCACGCATGCGCCACCCGCCGAAGCGGGCCGTACCAACGTTTGATAAATATCAACCCATGCCTCTCATTCCCGAGGAGCCTCAGATTCACGAGAGTGCCCAGGGTCCCCGCGCCACTCCGGCCAGCGGCCGCACCGCGCCGACCCCTCGCCCCGTACCCGGCCCCCGTCCCGCGGCTCCGTCGCGTCCCGGCCGTCCCGGTCCTCTCCGGCCGGCGCCGCCGGTGCAGCGCACGCCGCGTGACGCGGCCGCCACGCCCGGTCCGTCGGGTCCCGCAGCCGGTGCCGCCGCTCCGGCCGCCCCGCAGATCCAGCTGATCCCGGCTTCCGCCGATGGCGCGCTCGACGCCGCCGAGGAAGCCGTGGATTTGCTCCTGGAATCCGGTCGCGCCCCCGGTGACGTCCTGGTGATCACGACCGGCGAACAGCACCCGTGGGCCGCCCACGAGCTGTCCTTCGGTGAGACCTCCTACTGGGCCCAGCACGACGCCGGTGACGATGTCTTCTACACGGACGCCACCGTCGCCGGCCGCGCGGCGTCCCGCCCGGTGGTCGTGGTCGCCGTCAACGGCGGTGCCGAGGCCGCAGCCGTGAGCGCCCTGTCCCTGGCCCACTCCCGGGCCACCGCCCTGCTGATCGTCTGCGGTGATCCGCAGCGGATCAACTCGGTGCTGGGTACGAGCGTCTGAGCCGGCGCCGTGGCGTCCGGGCGGGCGCTGGGGGCTGACCTCGGGCGCCGCTCCGGCGGCTCCGCACGGTGGGTGGTTCGGCGGGCCCGGAGGGCTGGACCCCGGGGTTGCGTGCGGTCCTGCCCGGGTGGCCTCAGTGCCGTTCGGGGGGATCGTTCCGACTGCCGGTCGCCGGAAACCTGGTGTGCCGAACGACGGGGCCCGGCCCCGAGTCCGTGCGGAACAGCCTGCCAGGGACGGTCTGTCCAGGGACTGTATGCCCGGCGGCCTCAGCGTGCCGCCGCAGCGCGGCGCAGCACCTCGGAGGCGGCGCCACCGGTGCGCGACAGCGGCGGCGGTGCCTCCGACGTGGCGAACGGCTCCGGTTCCGAGGCCGAGTGAGGGCGGCGTCCGCCGCGGCCCTCTCCGAGCACCTGCCAGCCGTCACGGGTCAGCGTGATGTACGCCCCGCAACGCAGCCCGTGCAGGGTGCAGGCGTCACGCAGCCCCCACATCCACGCGCCGTCCTCCTCCGTCCAACGGGCGTCGCCTTCACGGCAGTAGAGCAGCACGGCGGTACGGACCGGTGTGCGGCGCCGCAGATCGTGCGGGATGATCCGGCGCAACTGCGCCAGCAGCACGTTGCGGAACATCCAGCCGTCGGCGGGAGCCGGTCGGCGGACGAACGAGGCGCTCGCCCGCAGCCGCTCGTCCGGGTCGAGCACGGCGATGACAGCGGTCGCCGGCTGCGGGTGGTGCCGGGCGTGCAGTCCGCTGACGACTTCACGGGGGTTGCGGAGCAGCGGGATCCCGGCGGCGGCCCATTCCGCGGGTTCGAGCAAGCGGTTGGCGGAAGCGGCGGATGTCGACGCCGCTGCCGAGGCCGGAGCGAATCCGAAGGTCACGGTCCTCCCTTCGGCTACGCGCCCACACTGCGGGCGGGGTCGGATTCTGGGAGCGCGCACCGCAGCGGAGCCCTACCGGGATCGGCGGTCGTACCGTGCGGGAGCGGACCTCAATTCTTCCTGTCGAACTTGAATGCGGCAACGAGCAATTGGGGTAGCCGACCGTTATCAGATGATGCGCGGCTAATATCCCCACCCCGTGCGTTGCCATGCCACCCATGGGGCGTTCGAGCACGACACGTTCGTACGTCACGGAGGTGCGCGGCGTCCAGAGGTGTGCGCGACCGGGCAGGTGGCGATGCCCGCTCAGGGGGCCGATGCCAGGCCACGATGCGGCGGCCGTGGCTCTCGACGCGCTGTCAGCCCTGCACGGCCAGCACCAGCGGCAACACCCCCTGCGCACCGGAGCGCCGGAGCATGCGGGCCGCGACCGCGAGGGTCCAGCCGGTCTCCGTGTAGTCGTCCACGAGGAGGACCGGGCCCTGGGCCTCGGCAAGGACGGACGCGAGGGCGGGCGGCACGGTCAGTGCACCGTCGAGCGCCTTCAGCCGCTGGGCGCTGTTGCTCCGGGGCCCCGGGTACACGTCGCCCGTGTACTCGACGGCGCCCAGCAGCGGCAGCCGGCCGACCTCCGCGATGCGCGCTCCCAGGGAGTGGATCAACCGGGGCCGTGTGCGGGAGGCGACGGTGACGACGCCCACCGGGCGGGGCTGCGGGTCCGACGCACCCGGGGCCCAGCCGCCGGGTCCCCTGGCCCAGTCCGCCAGCACGCCCACCACGGCCTTCGCCACGTCGTCCGGCACGGGCCCGTCCGGGGCCTGGCCCGCCAGCATGGGCCGCAGCCGGTTGCCCCAGCCGATGTCCGACAGGCGCCCCAACGCCCGCCCCGGCGCGGCCTGTTCGCCGACCGGGATACGTCCCTTGAGGTCCACTCCGATCGCCGGCAGCCCGGTCGGCCACATCCGGCGGGGTTCCACCTCGACACCCGCCCGCCCCAGGTCCACGCGCGCGGCGTCGAGTGCCTCCGCGGACGTGCCGGCGGAGAAGCGCGGCCCCGCGCAGTTGTCGCAGCGACCGCACGGCTTGGCGGCCTCGTCGTCCAGCTGGCGCTGCAGGAACTCCATCCGGCAGTCGGTCGTCGAGGCGTACTCGCGCATCGCCTGCTGCTCGGCCTTGCGCTGACGCGCCACCCACGCGTACCGCTCGGCGTCGTACGTCCAGGGCTGCCCGGTCGCGATCCAGCCTCCCTTGACCCGCTTGACCGCACCGTCCACGTCGAGAACCTTGAGCATGGACTCCAGGCGGGAGCGGCGCAGCTCCACCAGGGGCTCCAGGGCGGGCAGCGACAGGGGCTTCTCCGCGTGCGCGAGGATGTCGAGCGTGCGGCGCACCAGCTCTTCGGAGGGGAAGGCGAGCGACGCGAAGTACTCCCAGATCGCCTCGTCCTCCTTCCCCGGGAGCAGGAGGACCTCGGCGTGCTCCACACCGCGTCCCGCACGGCCCACCTGTTGGTAGTAGGCGATCGGGGAGGAGGGCGACCCGAGGTGCACCACGAAGCCCAGATCAGGCTTGTCGAAGCCCATACCGAGCGCCGAGGTGGCGACCAGCGCCTTCACCTTGTTGGCGAGCAGATCCTCCTCGGCCTGCTGACGGTCGGCGTTCTCCGTCTTGCCCGTGTACGAGGCGACCGTGTGCCCACGCTGCCGGAGGAAGGCGGTGACCTCCTCGGCGGCGGCCACGGTGAGCGTGTAGATGATCCCGGAACCCGGCAGTTCGTCGAGATGTTCGGCGAGCCAGGCCATCCGGTGTGCGGCGTCCGACAGCCGTAGCACGCTCAGGCTCAGGCTGTCCCGGTCCAGCGGGCCCCGCAGCACGAGGGCGTCCGAACTGCCCCCGGTGCCGAGCTGTTCCGCGACGTCGGCCGTCACACGCGCGTTGGCGGTGGCGGTGGTCGCGAGCACCGGCACACCGGGCGGGAGGTCGGCGAGCATCGTGCGCAGTCGGCGGTAGTCCGGACGGAAGTCGTGGCCCCAGTCGGAGATGCAGTGCGCCTCGTCCACCACCAGCAGCCCGGTGGCGGCCGAGAGCCGGGGCAGCACCTGGTCCCGGAAGTCCGGGTTGTTGAGCCGCTCAGGACTCACCAGCAGGACGTCGACCTCACCCGCGGCGATCTCGTCCTGAACGGCCTCCCACTCCTCGCTGTTGGAGGAGTTGATGGTCCGGGCGTGGATGCCGGCCCGGGCCGCCGCCTCGACCTGGTTCCGCATGAGCGCCAGCAGCGGGGACACGATCACGGTCGGACCGCTGCCCTGCTTGCGCAGCAGCGAGGTCGCCACGAAGTAGACCGCGGACTTGCCCCAGCCCGTGCGCTGGACGACCAGGGCGCGGCGTCTGTCGGCGACCAGTGCCTCGATGGCCCGCCACTGGTCCTCGCGCAGCCGGGCCGTTTCCGAGATGTCCCCGACGAGACGGGCGAGGACCGTGTCGGCCGCCGCCCGGAGATCCGCGTTGCTCGTGTGCTCCATGCCCTCCATACAACAGGACGGCACTGACAGCGCGAGCGGCGCAGAGGTGATCAGGTTCCTCGCTGCTTCGAGTGACGTGTCCCTGATTGGAGTTATCCACAGGGTCAAGCGGAGCTTCGGATTCCGCGAGATCGTCTCGGCATGACCAACCACAGCGAAACGACTGGATCCTCCGAGAACGGCGACATCACCGGGCCCGACGCGCACGGCAGGCACAAGGACGGTGGTCGGGAGAAGCGAGGGAGCGACGGGGCCGGGCCGCACGTCCCGAGCCCCGCGTACGACGGCCACGGCGGCGAGCACCAGGTCACCCTGCGCACCCCCGCCGAACTGGCCGACGCCCTGCCGTATCTGCTCGGATACCGCCCCGAGGACAGCATCGTCCTGGTCGCCCTGCACGACAGGGACGGACGCGGGCGGTTCGGAGGCCGGGCCAGGCTCGGCATCCCCGCCAACGCGGACGACTGGCCCTCAGCGGCCCGGCAACTGGCCCACGGCCTGGTGACGGGCAGCGAGCGCCGAGGAGCCCGCCCCGAGTCGATGGTCGCCTTCCTCTGCCAGGAACCGGCGAAGGGCGAGTCCGGCCGACAGGTCATGGAGCGGCTGAGGCCGCTGGCCCACAAGCTGCGCCTGGAGTGCGGTTCCCTGGACGTGACGGTGGTCGAGGCGCTGTGCATCTCCGATGGCCGTTACTGGTCGTACTGCTGTGACAACGCGGCATGCTGCCCGTCCGAGGGAGTCGCCATGGGCCTGCCCGGCACATCGGTGCTGGCCGCCGCTGCCACTTACGCGGGGATCCAGGTGCGCGGCACGCTCCGGGAGCTGCGGGCCCGGCTGCTCCCCTGGGAGAACGCCGCCGCTCTCGAGCAGGAGACCGCTCTGGACGCCGCCAGCCTGGCGCTGGTCCCGAGGATCCTGGACGACGCCGGCCGCGCCGACGTGGCCGACGAGACACTGGAACTGGCCGGGCGGATCCTGGACCGCTTCGCCGGGGCACAGCCCGTCTCCGGCATGCTCCTGGCGGACCTCCGCGACGACGAACTTCTCCGGCCCGACGAGGCCGCCCGGCTGATCCTCGGTCTCCAGGACCGCGCGACCCGTGACCGCGCGGCCGAGTGGATGGAGGGCGACGAGGCCGGACACGCCCTTCGCCTCTGGCGGTCGCTGGCCCGCCGCTGCGTCGGACCGTACGGCGAGCACGCCGCGGCGCCGCTCACTCTCGCCGGCTGGGTCGCATGGTCCACCGGCGACGAACTGGAGGCCCGGGAAGCACTCGCCATGGCCCTGAGCGCGGATCCCGACTACCTCTTCGCCCGTCTCCTCCACCAGGCCTGCAACGAAGGACTCGACCCGGAGTCGATCCGCAGCTGCCTGCGCGCGGAGCGCGAGGGCCGTGGACGCTCGGGAGCCGCCGGCTCGGCGGCACAGGCCGACGGCTTGAAGGCCCGGGCGGGCGGCTCCCGGGCTGGGGCGGAGGAGTGTGTCGAGCGGGCGGAGAACTCCCTGGTTCCGGCGGACGCCTGTGTTGAGCGGGCGGACAGTCTCAGGGCTCTGGCGGACGACTCCGCCGAGCAGGTGAACAGCTTCACCGGGCAGGTGAACGGCTCCGTCGCGCAGAAAGACGACTCCGTCGCGAAGGACAGCTCCCCCGCTCGGCCGGACGCCGACGAGGTCGGCACGGGCGAGGCAGTCGCGCCCGAGTTCCAGCCGGAGCCCGCCGCCATGGAGGGCGAGCGCATGCGCGCTGGGAACGACGCAGCAGCATCCGCGTCCACGGCGGTGCCCTCACGTCGTCGACGCCGTACCCGTTCCGCCGGTCCCGCGAGCGCGGCCCAGGTGGGTACCCGCACGGGAGACCGTGTCCCGAGCGCCCGGGCTCCCCGTCGGAGTACTCCGACGGGCACCACGCGCCCTGCCGGTGCCGCAGAAACCGGCACACGTAGCGGGCGAGCGACCGCGGGTACTGCACGGTCCGGCAGCGCACGCACGGGCGGCCCACGTGCGCGTACGTCGCGGAAGGCGGCCATGCCGTGCCGGGACACAGGCCGGGAAGGCGTGCAGCCCGGCCAGGGCCCCGAGGGGGAGGAGTGAGTGTCCTCCTGACGGCCTCGACGCGCCCGGGGCGGCGGCGCGGGCGTGACCCGGAGCAGGTTCACGCCGTTCACCTGAGTGGCGGAACGCCTGGACGGGTCGTGACGCCGCATTGCCCCCGCCCCGTCGGAGCCCTCCGGCACCGGCGCCGAACTCGATCGAGGCGCACAGAGCGCAGAGGAAGCCTCTCCATGCATCAGCCGACTCCGCCCTCCTCCGCCGCCGACGACCGCCATGCTCCGGGCGGCCCCCCGCCGCCCCGATGGTCGGGTCCCGGACTGCCCGGGGCCGGGGCTCCGCGGTCGGGGGAGCACGACGTCCCTCCGCGGCCGGCGGCATGTGTCGACGGGTTCGGGCCCAGGTTCCCCGGAGGTGTCTCACCCGCCTCGCCGGCCACCGGCCCGGACTCGTGCCCGCCCTCGGCACCGGACCGGGGCCGTCCGTCCCCCCATGGCCCGGGCCAGAACCGTCACCCTGGTTCCGGTTCGGGGCACGGCTCGCCCTCGCCGCCCTTGGCTCAGAGCCGGGGCCCGTCCTCCGCAGGGCAGTCCGCCGCGCCTCCCCGGGGCGCCACAATCCCCGGACTGCGCTGGTCTGCCGACCTGCCGCCCGCCCACACCATGATGATCTGCGTGGCGCTTCCCGGTCTGGCCATCTCCACGGAGGGAGGGCAGATGACCGGTCAGGGGCTGGAAGGGTTCTACCGCGCAGGCCGGCGCGTGCTCTCCCGGTGCGAGATCCGCGTGGCCGGGCGGGAACCGCTCGCCGTGCAGGCCCGTATGGCCGCGGCCGACCGCGCCAGATTCGTGGGCACGCTCCGCACGTCGCCGCAGGCAGGCCCGGATCCGGACGTGGTCGTGGAACGCGACCGTCTCGCGGACGGCACGGAGCGGATCACCCTGCACAGCGCGGCCCCTCGCCCGCTGCGTCTGCCGGTCGAGGTGTCCCTGGGCACGGACCTGGCCGACCTCGGGGCGATCGCCTCGGGCCGCGCCGGACCGGAACTCCCCGCCAGTGTCCACGACTCCGGCCTGCGCTGGTCCTGCGCCACCGGCAACGCGTCCGTCACGGCCGCACCGCCTCCCTCTGACGCCCTGGCCTCGGCCGGGCTGCTCAGGTGGGAGCTCGACCTGCCGCCGGGCGGCAGCAGAAGCGTCGAGCTGCGGGTGCGGCCGGACGGCGCCGGTCCGCTCCGAGCCGTGGGACGCGCGGCGACCAGCCCCCTCGCCGCCGCGCGTGCGGAAGGCGACGACCCCAGAGCCCCCGCACTCCTGAGGACGAGCATCGAGGACCTCCAGGCTCTCCTGCTGCGCGATTGCGCGAACCCCGCCGACACCCACCTCGCGGCAGGCGCACCCTGGCGCTGCGGTCTGGCCCCCGCCGACGCGCTCGTGGCCGCCCGGATGGCCCTGCCGCTCGGTACGGGCCTGGCAGCGGGGACGCTGCGAATCCTCGCCCGTAGCCAGCTCACCGGCCCGGGCCCGCAGTCCGGGATGATCCCCGGCCCGCGACGGGACGCAGGCCCGCACCTTCCGCCGCAGTGCACCGGTACGGAGGCCACGCTGCTCTTCCCCGCCTTGCTCGCCGAGGCCCGCCGCTGGGGCCTCGGCGAGCAAGAGACGGAGGAGCTGCTGCCCGCCGCCGAGCGCTGTCTGACCTGGCTGCGAACCACCGTGGGCGACGACACGTACCTGCGCGACCCGCACCCCGGCGGTCCCGTCCGCTGCGAGACGCAGGCCCACGCCCACCGTGCCGCGCTCCTCGGCGCCGACCTGCTCGACGCCTGCGGCCGCACGGGCGGACCGGCACTCCGGCAGTGGGCGCAGTCCATACGGACCGCCTTCCGCAGGGAGTTCTGGGTCGACGACCTCGGGGGCGGCCGGCCCGCGGCAGCCCGTGCCCCGGACGGCAGGCCCGTGCCTCATCTGGGCGCGGCCGCCGTCCACCTCCTCGACACCGGCCTGCTGGGCGAGGGCGCCTTGGCACCGGGTCTGCTCGACAAGGTCCAGACCGAGAACCTCGCCCGGCTGCTCGGCAGCCCTGTCATGGACTCGGGCTGGGGCCTGCGCGGGCTGGGCGCGAAGGAACCGGGATTCAATCCGTTCGGCCACCGCGCCGGGGCCGTACGGGTCCAGGAGACCGCGCTCGCCGTCGCGGGCCTGGCCGCCACCGGCTACGAGAAGGAGGCGACCGCGCTGCTGCGCGGCGTACTCGCGGCCGCCGAGACCTTCGCCCACCGGCTGCCCGACATGTACGCGGGGGAACAGCGCACGGAGGGGAGCGCTCCCCTCCCGCACCCGGCTGCTTGCCGCCCCGCGGCCATACCGGCGGCCGCCGGAGTGCTGCTGCTGACCACGCTCGTCGGCATCCGCCCCGACGCCCCGGCCGGGACGGTCACCCTGTGCCCGATGCGCAGCGCGCCCCTGGGCGAGATCGGCTTCACGGGACTGCGGATCGCGGGCGCCCCGTTCTCCGTGCGGGTCAGCCGGCTCGGCCTCGCGATGGTCGAGGAAGCGGCCGACGGACTTCAACTGGGGGCGTGACCTGGTACGACGTTCAACCACCGGACAACCGGGCCGAACAGTGAAGTCCATATCCGACCGGAGTGGATCAGTCGCCGATGCGACCGCGGAAGGGAGTGCTTATCGTCAGGAAGACGACTATGATCGCCGCATGCCCTACGACCCGTCAGCGTTTCCGCCCTTTGCCGTCACCGTGGACCTGGTCGTGCTGACCGTGCGCCGCCATGCGCTGTGTGCGCTGGCGGTACGCAGGGGTGAACCGCCGTTCCAGGGGCGTTGGGCGCTCCCCGGCGGCTTCGTACGGGCCGACGAGGACCTGGCGCAGGCCGCGGCACGCGAGCTGGCCGAGGAGACGGGGCTGCGCGTCCACGACCCGTCTGTCCCCGCCCAGGACAACGGGGCGCACCTGGAACAGCTCGCCACCTACGGCGACCCCAAGCGGGATCCCAGGATGCGGGTCGTCAGTGTCGCCCACCTGGCGCTTGCTCCCGACCTGCCCGCGCCCAGAGCCGGCGGCGACGCCAGCAACGCCCGCTGGGCCCCGGTGGAGGAACTGCTGCAGCAGGGCGGCTACGGGCGGGACGCCGAGCCGGTCGCGCCGCTCGCGTTCGACCACGCGCAGATCCTGTCGGACGGAGTGGAACGCGCTCGCTCCAAGATCGAGTACTCGTCGCTGGCCACGGCCTTCTGCCCGCCCGAGTTCACCGTCGGAGAGTTGCGCCGCGTCTACGAGGCGGTGTGGGGCGTGGCGCTCGACCCGCGCAACTTCCACCGCAAGGTCACGGGCACGCCGGGCTTCCTCGTCCCCACCGGCGGGACGACCACCCGCCAGGGCGGCCGCCCGGCTCAGCTCTTCCGTGCCGGTGGGGCGACTCTGCTCAACCCCCCGATGCTGCGCCCCGAGGTCTGACGCGGGTCCGGAAATGCCATGCTCCCGCGGCCCGGACAAGGGTGATCGTCGTGTCCGAGCCAGGCCTCGCGCTGCCCGAAAAACCGGACATAGCGCGCTATCTTGCTGCGGGTGATCCAGGCCTTCGGACTGACCAGCAATCCCCGCAAAGAGCTTCCGCTCGCAGCCGACGACGTCTCCTTCGAGGCGCGATCGGGCCGCGTCACCGCGCTGCTCGGAGCACCGGGCGCCGGTAAGACGACAGTCCTCAGACTCATGCTGGAACTCCAACAGGGCCGGGGCATCACCTACTTCCGGGGCCGCCCCCTGCACCGCATCGCCCATCCCTCGCGCGAGGTCGGTGTGCTGCTCGGCGACGTGCCGGGGCACCCGGCCCGCACGGTCCGCGGTCATCTGCGCATGCTGTGTGCCGCCGCAGGGGTCCCGGTCCGGCGCGCCGACGAAGTGCTGGAGGCGGTAGGGCTCGTGGGCCTGCGCGACGAACGCCTCAGCGCCCTCTCGCGCGGCATGGACCGCCGCCTGGGTCTGGCCTGCACCCTCCTGGCCGACCCGCACACGCTCGTCCTGGACGACCCCGCCGGCGGTCTGTCCGCCCGCGAGAGTCACTGGCTGCACGGCATGCTGCGCGCACACGCCGCCCAGGGCGGCACGGTCCTGTTCACCACGGCCGACCCCAAGGAAGCCGCGCGCACCGCCGACCGCGTCGTCACGCTGGAACAGGGCAGGCTCGTGGCCGACCAGGAGGCCGCGGAGTTCTCGCGCACCCGCCTGCGTCCCCGGGTCGCCGTACGCAGCCCGCACGCGGCCCGTCTGGCCGCTCTGCTGGCCAAGCAGGCCCGCACCGCGCAGCGCTCCGTCGAAGTCGTACGAGAAGGCGGCAACCGCCTCTCCGTGTACGGCAGTACCTGCGCGGAGATCGGCGAGACAGCGTTCCGCCACGGCATCGTCGTTCACCAACTCGCCGACGAGATCGGAGACATGGGGCCAGGGGCGGGAGCAACGGAGGCAGGTGAGCCGCATGGCGGCCGTGACCCGGGCCTGGGCAAGGCAGGGCAGACGGCGGGCGAGTCGCACAGGGCCGGCCCAGCGCGAACGTCTGCCGACATGCTTGAGTCCGGGAGCGCGGGCCAGGGCGAGCAGCAGGTCGAAGTCGAGTGCGGACAACTCGACCGCGCGGAACTCGTCGGCGCCGAGCCGGAGTGCGCGGATGCCGAGCCCGGGCACGCCACCGACGGGCACGGGGCGATCGTTGGGCCGCAGGCTTCTCACGGTGAGCCGCGACCCACCCTCGACGCGCCGAAGCCGGCCCCGGTCACCGTTGATCCCGTGGCCGCCACCGCCGAGTTGCGGCCCCCGGCTGAGCCGCGACCCACCGATGACGCACCGAAGCCGGTCACCGACGTGCCGTTGCCCTCAGCCGGGCACGCGCAGTCCGTCGCAGATGCGCACGAGCGTCCGGACATGCCCTCGGCCGGCCACCCGTCCGATGCCGAGGCCCGTCCTCAGGAGACGACGACACCCCGCGCGTTCCACCCCGCCGACGCCCGCACGGCGCGCACGCTCGACGCACTCCCCCCTCTGCCGCCTCCCATCTCCGTCCGCCCCGCCCCCAGCCCGCTCCGTCCCCTCCGCTACGAGATCCGCCGTGCCGCCGGGATCGGCACCGGGTTCCGCACCGGGGCCGCCGTGCTCGTCGTGTCCGTCGTGACCGCTGTCGTGCTCGCCCGTATCGGGCACACCCCGCAACCGCGCCTGCTGGCCGCCTGGCCCCAGGAGCTACCCCTGCCGCCCGCGGCGCTCGGCGCGGGGCTGCTCGGCGCGCTGGCCTCCGGCGACGAGT
Organism: Streptomyces caelestis; assembly: GCF_014205255.1. Taxonomy (GTDB): domain Bacteria; phylum Actinomycetota; class Actinomycetes; order Streptomycetales; family Streptomycetaceae; genus Streptomyces; species Streptomyces caelestis. The sequence goes on from NZ_JACHNE010000001.1 coordinate 6,463,356, forward strand.
TCCGCCACCCCGCCCTGGCCGCGGACCGCGGCACGGTACCCCGCCGGCTGGGGTTGCTGGCCGCCAAACTGCTCGTCACCACGGCCACCGCGCTGATGCTGGCCGCTCTCACCGTCGGCTGCGACGCCGAGGTGCTCTATCTCGTCTACGGACGGGAGCTCGCCCAGGTTCCCGCCGACTGGCTTTCGCTCAGTGCGAGTTGGATCGGACTGGTGGTCGGCTGCGCCTGGGCGGGCGTGCTGGCAGCAGGCGTCTTCCGTTCCACCACGGCGGGGCTCGCCGCCGTGGCCGCGGTGCCGCTCCTCGTCGTACCCGCGGTGCACAAGGTCCTGGCGGGGCCCTCCGTGCGGACCGCGGCGGGACTTCCCATGCGGCTGCGCGAGGCGCTCCTGCCGCGATGGCCCTTCGGGGGAGAGCGCTATCTGGAAGCCGCGCTGAGCATGATCTCCCAACCTGTCGGCGCCGCACTGACGTTGTCGCTGGCCGCGCTGCTCTGCGCGTATCTGCTCACCGCACTGCGGAGCCGGTTTTGGTGACGACTGTCCGTAACCCTTAGTCCGGCCATGCGCACAACTCCCCGCAGAACGCCCATTTCTTTCCGATAAGGCGTCAATTGCGACGGGGTGAGCGATCACCCTTTCGTGTGCTTTTCACCAAAGACCTCAAGGGAGTTGGAGACGGCGCCGACAAAGGATGCGTGAGTACCCTTGCGCACACCATGATGACCGCCGCCCGCTCCGCTGACTCCGGCCTCACGAGCCCGGGCGAACTCGACCGCTACCCCTACGCCGAGGCGCCCGCCGTCGACCGCGTCGGTGCCCCTGTCTGGGACGGCGGGGACCCCGAGCTGGGCCGGGTGGGCAGGCGCGCCGCGGGCAGCCGCGGACGCGGGCTGCACGGCCAACTCGTCCAGCAGCTGGGTCAGATGATCGTCTCAGGCGACCTGGGCGCCGACCGTCCGCTGGTGCCCGAGGAGATCGGCCAGCGGTTCGAGGTCTCCCGCACCGTCGTCCGCGAGTCGCTCCGCGTCCTGGAGGCCAAGGGCCTGGTGAGCGCCCGCCCGAACGTCGGCACGCGCGTGCGCCCCGTCAGCGACTGGAACCTCCTCGACCCGGACATCATCGAGTGGCGGGCCTTCGGCCCGCAGCGCGACGATCAGCGCCGCGAGCTGAGCGAGCTGCGCTGGACGATCGAGCCGCTCGCCGCCCGCCTCGCCGCCGGGCACGGGCGCGAGGACGTCCAGCAGCGCCTGGCGGACATGATCGAGATCATGGGGCACGCGATGGCCCAGGGTGATGCGCTCACCTTCTCCCGCGCCGACTCCGAGTTCCACTCGCTGCTCATCCAGGTCGCCGGCAACCGCATGCTGGAGCACCTCTCAGGGATCGTGTCCGCTGCCCTCCAGGTCTCCGGCGGCCCGGTCGCGGGCTGTGACCGGCCGACCGAGGCGTCGCTGGCGCACCACGGCCGCATCTGTGACGCCCTCGCCACCGGCGACGGGCCCGCGGCCGAGGCGGCGATGCGGCAACTTCTCACGGTCCACCCCGAGGTGGAACGCGTGGTGCCCGCTCCGCGCGAGCACTGACCGCGTTCCGCGGGCGGCGCGGCGGGTCTGCCACCCCCCTCCTGTGGCAGTGCCCGTTCGGTGAACCGCCTCCCGTCGGACCCCGCGGGATCCTTGCGATCCCGCGGGGTCCGACGGCACGAAGGGGCCACGGATCCGCCGGAGCGGTCAGGTAACAGTCAGATGCGACCTCCTTTGCCCATATCTGAACACTTTTGTTCGCTTACGGGGTGTGACTCGGGCCACGCGAATTGGGCGTAACGCTCGCGGGAAGAACGCGATGACCTAAGAGGTGACAGCCGCGGAGGGAATACGGACGCCGTTCACGGCGCTGTGCATCTTCCCGGCCCCCGCCCGCGCCGTCGGCCCACCCCCAAGCCGGCGGTCGGCTCCAGTCCCGTGTGGACGGGGCCGGAAGCCGTTTTCCAACGTTCCGAGAGGTTGTTCGTGTCGGCCAGCACATCCCGTACGCTCCCGCCGGAGATCGCCGAGTCCGTCTCTGTCATGGCTCTGATTGAGCGGGGAAAGGCTGAGGGGCAGATCGCCGGCGATGACGTGCGTCGGGCCTTCGAAGCTGACCAGATTCCGGCCACTCAGTGGAAGAACGTACTGCGCAGCCTCAACCAGATCCTCGAGGAAGAGGGTGTGACGCTGATGGTCAGTGCCGCAGAGCCCAAGCGCACCCGAAAGAGCGTCGCAGCGAAGAGTCCCGCCAAGCGCACCGCCACCAAGACGGTCGCGGCCAAGGCGGTGACCACCAGGAAGGCCACCGCCACCGCCACGCCTGCGGCACCCGCCGCCGAGCCCGGCGTCGAGGAGGAGGCCCCCGCCAAGAAGGCGGCCGCCAAGAAGACGACCGCCAAGAAGGCGGCCGCGAAGAAGGCGCCTGCCAAGAAGACCGCGGCGAAGAAGACCAGCGCCAAGAAGGACGACGTCGAGCTTCTCGAAGAGGAGGTTCTCGAGGAGGCCGCTCCCGGCAAGGCCGGCGAGGAGCCCGAGGCCACGGAGAACGCCGGCTTCGTGCTGTCCGACGATGACGAGGACGACGCGCCCGCCCAGCAGGTCGCCGCCGCCGGTGCCACCGCCGACCCGGTCAAGGACTACCTCAAGCAGATCGGCAAGGTCCCCCTGCTCAACGCCGAGCAGGAGGTCGAGCTCGCCAAGCGCATCGAGGCCGGTCTGTTCGCCGAGGACAAGCTGGGCAACGCCGACAAGCTCGCCCCGAAGCTCAAGCGCGAGCTGGAGATCATCGCCGAGGACGGCCGCCGCGCCAAGAACCACCTCCTGGAGGCCAACCTCCGCCTGGTGGTCTCCCTGGCCAAGCGCTACACCGGCCGCGGCATGCTCTTCCTGGACCTCATCCAGGAGGGCAACCTCGGTCTGATCCGCGCGGTCGAGAAGTTCGACTACACCAAGGGCTACAAGTTCTCCACGTACGCCACCTGGTGGATCCGTCAGGCGATCACCCGCGCCATGGCCGACCAGGCCCGCACCATCCGCATCCCGGTGCACATGGTCGAGGTCATCAACAAGCTCGCGCGCGTGCAGCGCCAGATGCTCCAGGACCTGGGCCGCGAGCCCACCCCGGAGGAGCTGGCCAAGGAGCTCGACATGACCCCGGAGAAGGTCATCGAGGTCCAGAAGTACGGCCGTGAGCCGATCTCGCTGCACACCCCGCTCGGCGAGGACGGCGACAGCGAGTTCGGTGACCTCATCGAGGACTCCGAGGCGGTCGTCCCGGCCGACGCGGTCAGCTTCACGCTCCTGCAGGAGCAGCTGCACTCCGTCCTGGACACCCTGTCCGAGCGCGAGGCGGGCGTCGTCTCGATGCGCTTCGGTCTCACCGACGGTCAGCCGAAGACCCTCGACGAGATCGGCAAGGTGTACGGCGTCACGCGTGAGCGGATCCGCCAGATCGAGTCCAAGACCATGTCGAAGCTGCGCCACCCGTCCCGTTCGCAGGTGCTGCGCGACTACCTCGACTAGTCGTCACGGTCGTACGCGGAAGGCCCGGTTCCCCACAGGGGGACCGGGCCTTCCGTATGCCTCCCCGCGGGTGCGGGCCGCAACAGGGTGGATCACTCTGGGTTTCTCATCGATACCACGGAGTGAGGAGAATGTATGCGTCGTTGCTTTGCCCGGGCCCTGGCCCGGCCGCTGGCCGTGGCGGCCGTCGTATTCGCCCTGTCAGTGAGCTCCAGTGCCCCTGTGGCCGCCGACAGGGTCGTCGTAGGGGGATTCCCCGTCGACGCGTCGGAGAGCCCGTGGGTGGTGGCCCTGTCCAGTCGTGACCGGTTCGGGGGTGCGCGCGCGGGGCAGTTCTGTGGCGGCGTGGCGGTCGGCCGCAGCACCGTGCTCACCGCGGCCCACTGCATGGACGAGGAGGCCCTGGGCGGGCCACCGGAGCGCGTACGCGACCTCAGGGTCATAGCGGGGCGCACGGACCTGCTCTCGGACCGCGGTGGCCGGGAGGTCGCCGTGCGAGACACCTGGGTGAACCCGGCCTACGACGGTGTCAGCAACGCCGGGGACTTCGCCGTCCTCACCCTGGCCGAGCCTCTCCCCGCCGAGTCGGTCATCGGCATGGCGGCCGGCGGTGACCCCGCGTATGCCGTGGGCCAGGCCGCGACGGTGTACGGATGGGGCGACATCTCGGGCGCCGGGGACTACGCGAACAGTCTGCGGGCCGCACGCGTGCGTGTGCTCCCGGACACTCTCTGCGAGGAGGCGTATCCGGGTGGTGCGTACGGCGTCTACGACGCCAGGAGCATGCTGTGCGCCGGGGAAGCGAAGGGGGGCCGAGATGCCTGCCAGGGCGACAGCGGGGGGCCGCTGGTGGCCCAGGGTCGGTTGATCGGGCTCGTGTCCTGGGGGATCGGCTGTGGTCGGGCCGGCAGCCCCGGTGTGTACGTGCGTGTGTCCGACATCATGCGCGCCCTCGGCTGGGCACGGACGTGAAGGTCATGCGCAGGCTTGGCCGGCACGGTGTGAAAAAACCGGATGGGGGCGTCCGGGGAGACTGAGTGAGCCCTCGGGGGACGAGGACGGGCGACTGCCTCGGTAGTGGAGGCAGCCGCCCGTTCACCGGCCTGTGCCGGGCTGGCTCGTCGTCGGACGCGAAGTGTCAGCGATCTTCCTCGGAGGCAGTCGCGGGAGCGGACGTCAGCCGCTCCGATTCGTCCTGTATCTCAGCGGCGATCTTCTTGAGTTCCGGCTCGAACTTGCGCCCGTGGTGGGCGCAGAAGAGCAGTTCTCCGCCGCTGAGCAGGACGACGCGCAGGTACGCCTGGGCGCCGCAGCGGTCGCAGCGATCAGCGGCCGTCAACTGGCTCGCAGGGGTCAGAACAGTAGTCACGTCGCCTCTTCTCTAGCTCGACGAGCTGTCGTACCAGGGTCAACATCCAACCAGCCCCAAAACGTTCCCGCTCGTGGCTTTTCCTCGAAAGAATCTTTGCGAGGCGGCTGTCTGCTGCCGGTTGGCGGCGAATGTGCCGTATTGCGTGTCTATGTGTCTTACGGGGCTTCGCGTTCTATCGGTGGTCGGTCCTCCCGGCTGGGTTGCCGGTTGTTCATGAGGACGTGCCCGGAGCCTAAATGGTTCATGCCTCGAAGGGAACGTGATGTGTGCTTCACTCCAACGAGGGATCGAACAGGCATACGAGTCTGGACTAGGGTGAGTTTCCGACGAGGGTGGCGTTACAACGGCTCTACCAGGCCTCGGTACCCTCTCACCGGTGACTGAAGCCGCGCCCTTACCCATGAGGGCCCTATCTGAAATTCAGCGAGGAGCGAACCGCGTGACCGCCGAGACGTCCGTGCCGTCCACAGCTCTGCTGGCAGGAGCAGACCGGGACGGATCCAACTACACCGCGCGGCACCTGCTCGTCCTCGAGGGGCTCGAGGCCGTGCGGAAGCGCCCCGGAATGTATATCGGGTCGACCGACAGCCGTGGCCTGATGCACTGCCTCTGGGAGATCATCGACAACTCCGTCGACGAAGCTCTCGGCGGCTACTGCGACCACATCGAGGTCATCCTCCATGACGACGGCTCGGTCGAGGTCCGGGACAACGGCCGGGGCATCCCGGTCGACGTCGAGCCCAAGACCGGCCTCTCCGGTGTCGAGGTCGTCATGACCAAGCTGCACGCCGGCGGCAAGTTCGGAGGCGGCTCGTACGCCGCCTCCGGCGGTCTGCACGGCGTCGGTGCCTCCGTGGTGAACGCCCTGTCCGCCCGTCTGGACATCGAGGTGGACCGCGGTGGACACACCCACGCGATCAGCTTCCGGCGCGGTGTCCCCGGCGCCTTCGCCGGGAACAGCCCGGACGCCAAGTTCGAGGCCAAGAGCGGCCTGCGCAAGGCCAAGAAGATCCCGAAGACCCGCTCCGGCACGCGCGTGCGGTACTGGGCCGACCGCCAGATCTTCCTCAAGGACGCCAAGCTCTCCCTGGAGAACCTGCACCAGCGCGCCCGCCAGACCGCGTTCCTGGTGCCCGGCCTGACCATCGTCGTGCGCGACGAGTACGGGCTCGGCGAGGGCGGCAGCAAGGGTGAGGAGTCCTTCCGCTTCGACGGCGGAATCAGCGAGTTCTGCGAGTACCTGGCGAACGACAAGCCGATCTGCGACGTCCTCCGCTTGTCCGGACAGGGCACCTTCAAGGAGACGGTCCCCGTCCTGGACGACCACGGCCAGATGACGCCCACCGAGGTCACCCGCGAACTCGGCGTCGACGTGGCGCTACGGTGGGGGACCGGCTACGACACGACGCTCAAGTCGTTCGTCAACATCATCGCCACCCCCAAGGGCGGTACGCACGTCGCCGGCTTCGAGCAGGCCGTCGCCAAGACGATGAACGAGGTGCTGCGCACCAAGAAGCTCCTGCGTGTCGCTGAGGACGACATCGTCAAGGACGACGCCCTGGAGGGCCTGACCGCGGTCGTCACCGTGCGTCTCGCCGAGCCGCAGTTCGAAGGCCAGACCAAGGAGGTCCTCGGCACTTCGGCGGCCCGCCGCATCGTGAACAACGTGGTCACCAAGGAACTCAAGGCGTTCCTGACGTCCACGAAGCGGGACGCCGCCCAGCAGGCCCGGGTCGTGCTGGAGAAGGCCGTCGCCGCGGCCCGGACGCGCATCGCCGCCCGGCAGCACAAGGACGCACAGCGTCGTAAGACGGCTCTGGAGTCCTCCTCGCTGCCGGCCAAGCTCGCCGACTGCCGCAGCGATGACGTCGACCGCAGCGAGCTGTTCATCGTCGAGGGCGACTCCGCGCTCGGTACGGCGAAGCTCGCCCGGAACTCCGAGTTCCAGGCGCTGCTGCCGATCCGGGGCAAGATCCTCAACGTCCAGAAGTCGTCCGTGACGGACATGCTCAAGAACGCCGAGTGCGGCGCGATCATCCAGGTCATAGGAGCCGGATCGGGTCGGACCTTCGACATCGACACGGCCCGCTACGGCAAGATCATCATGATGACCGACGCCGACGTCGACGGCTCGCACATCCGCACGCTGCTCCTGACCCTGTTCCACCGCTACATGCGGCCCATGGTCGAGGCCGGCCGGGTCTTCGCGGCGGTGCCGCCACTGCACCGCATCGAGATCGTCCAGCCGAAGAAGGGCCAGGACAAGTACGTCTACACGTACTCGGACCGGGAACTGCGCGACAAGCTCATGGAGTTCCAGAGCAAGGGCATCCGCTACAAGGACTCGATCCAGCGCTACAAGGGCCTCGGCGAGATGGACGCCGACCAGCTGGCCGAGACGACCATGGACCCGCGCCACCGCACACTGCGCCGGATCAACCTCTCCGACCTCGAGGCCGCGGAGCAGGTCTTCGATCTGCTGATGGGCAACGACGTCGCGCCGCGCAAGGAGTTCATCTCCAACTCGGCTGCGACGCTGGATCGGTCGCGGATCGATGCGTAGCCGCTGCGCTGGGCGCCGGCTGGGCAAGGCTGGAGTGTTGGTGGTCTGATCGAGGTCGGGACCGGTGTTGGTTGGTCCTGGTGCTGGCCAGTGGGTTGAGTCACCTGATGGGGTGAAGAGCGAGGGGAAGAAGAGTCGGAGATCTTCCCGTTCTGTCCATCCTTGGGCATGCAACCAAGCAAGGGCCGTCCCGGTAGCGATGGGGCCGGTCAGGAAAGTCCGGTCGAGCGACTCGATGGTGCCGACCCGGGCCCGGCGGAAGAGGCCGGACACCTCAGGTACGACGATCCGTGGTACGACGCCCTTGCCTCCGACTGGGGCGAGCCGGCCGGTGCCGGGGTGCCGGCTCCGGCCGTGGTTCCGTCGGCACGCGGGGAGCACCGGACCGGGGCCGCGGCGGCCGATGTGTACCTGGAGGTGCAGCGCAGCGCGGCGTTTCAGGAGGTGCGGCGGCGGTACCGGAGGTTCGTGGTACCGGCCTTTGTAGCGTTCTTCGCCTGGTACGTGGGCTACGTCGTCGCTGCCACGACCGCGCCGGAGCTGATGGCGCGGCCCGTGGCGGGAGCGGTGAACGTGGCGCTGGTGGCGGGGCTCGGGCAGTTCCTGACCACGTTCCTGTTCACCTGGGCCTACGCGCGGCACGCGCGGCTGCGCAGGGACCGGGCGGCGCTCGAACTGCGCTGGCACACACAGGAGCTGACGCGCGGTGTGAACGGCGGTGTCTCGTGACGGGAGAACACCAGACGCTGGCGCTGCTGCTGTTCAGCGGGTTCGTCGCGGTCACGCTGGCGATCACGACATGGGTGAGCCGCAAACGGCGTGGTTCGGCGGAGGAGTTCTACGCGGGTGGGCGGCTCTTCTCACCCATGGAGAATGGTTTTGCCATCGCGGGTGACTACATGTCGGCCGCCTCCTTCCTGGGGGTCACCGGACTCATCGCGCTGTTCGGCTACGACGGGCTGCTGTATGTCGTCGGCTTCCTCGTGGCCTGGCTGGTGGTGCTGTTCCTCGTGGCCGAACTGGTCCGCAACTGCGGCCGGTTCACGCTCGCGGACGTCGTGGCGGCGCGGATGAGGGAGCGGCCGGTACGGATCGCGGCGGGAACGTCCTCGGTCACCGTGTCCGTCCTGTATCTGGTGGCGCAGATGGTCGGCGCGGGCAGCCTGGTGGCGCTGCTGCTCGGGGGCACCAGTGAGGCGGCGCGGGCCTGGACCGTCATCGGGGTCGGCGCGCTCATGGTGATCTATGTGTCGGTGGGAGGGATGCGGGCGACGACGTGGATCCAGATCGTCAAGGCCGTCCTGTTGCTCGGCGGCACGATCGCGCTGACGGTGCTCGTCCTGGTGCGCTTCCACGGCGACCTGGACCGGCTGCTGCTCACGGCGGCCGAGCGCAGCGGTCACGGGGAGGCGTTCTTGGCGCCAGGGCTGAGGTACGGCGGGGACTGGACCGCCCGTTTCGACTTCATCAGTCTGGGGCTGGCGCTGGTGCTCGGAACGGCCGGGCTGCCGCACATCCTGTCCCGGTTCTACACCGTGCCCACCGCGCGCGCCGCACGCCGCTCGGTCGTCTGGGCGGTCGGGCTCATCGGCGGTTTCTACCTGATGACGATCGTGCTCGGATTCGGCGCGGCCGCCATCGTGGGGCCCGACGCGGTACGCGGGTCGAACGCGGCCGGGAACACGGCCGTTCCGCTGCTGGCGCTCGATCTGGGCGGCGGTGCCGGATCCACCGGTGGAACGGTTCTCTTCGCGATCGTCGCCGCGGTCGCCTTCGCCACGATCCTCGCCGTGGTCGCCGGGATCACACTCGCGTCCTCGGCGTCGGTGGCCCACGACCTGTACGCGTCCCTGAGGCGCCGGGGCGGCAAGCCCCGCAGCGAGGTGGCCGTGGCCCGTGTCGCCGCGGTCAGTGTCGGCGTGGTGGCGATCGCCCTCGGTCTGCTGGCGCGGGATCTCAACGTCGCGTTCCTGGTGGGCCTCGCCTTCGCCGTCGCCGCGTCGGCGAACCTTCCGGTGCTGCTCTACTCCCTGTTCTGGCCGGGCTTCACCACACGGGGTGCCGTGTGGGCCGTCTACGGCGGTCTGGTCCCGGCCGTGGTGCTCGTGGTGCTGTCCCCGGTGGTCTCCGGAGGCCCCGACTCGCTGTTCCCGAACGTCGACCTCCAGTACTTCCCGTTGCAGAACCCGGGCCTGGTCTCGATCCCGCTGGGCTTCCTGGCGGGCTGGCTGGGCACGGTCACGTCGGCGGAGATCCCGGACGAGGCCAAGCACGCGGAGACCGAGGTGCGGTCGCTGACCGGGGTGGGGGCCGCGTAACGGGCCAGCCACGGCTGCCTGCGGTACGAACCGCGGCTGTACCTAGGCGCGAGTCGCCCACACGTAACGGTGTTCCGGGCGGCCCGCGTCGCCGTACTTGAGGGTCAGCCTGGCCCGTCCCGTGCGCTCCAGGAGCTTCAGATAGCGCTGGGCGGTCTGGCGGCTCACCCCGGTCCGCTCGGCGATCTCCTGGGCGGACAGCGGCCCGTCGGCGTTCATCAGGGACTGCCGGACCAGCTCAGCGGTGGTGGGGGAGTGCCCCTTGGGCAGGTCCGGCTCGGAGGGAGCCGACAGCGCCCCGAAGATGCGGTCCACCTCGGCCTGCTCCGCCTCCCCGCCACCGTCGAGGGTGCGGCGCAGCTCCGCGTACGCCTCCAGTTTGGCGCGCAGACCGGCGAAGGCGAACGGCTTGACGAGGTACTGCAACGCGCCGTGCCGCATCGCCGCCTGCACGGTGGTCACATCCCGGGCCGCCGTCACCATGATCACGTCGGCCTGGTGGCCGCGTCGGCGCATCTCCTGGACGACCGCGAGCCCCGTCTCGTCGGGCAGGTAGTGGTCCATGAGCACCAGGTCGAGCCGCGGCAGTGTCTCCAGCTGGCTCAGCGCCTCCGCGGCGGTGTGGGCCTCGCCGGCGACATGGAAGCCCGGCACCTTCTCGACGTAGGCGGCGTTGACCCGCGCGACCCTGGTGTCGTCGTCCACGACCAGGACCTCGATCATCACGACTCCTCCTTGGCGGTCTGCGGAGCTGACGGCAGGCTCAGGGCCGGTTCCGGGCCCGGCTCGGCCAGCGCCTCGGGCAGGACGACGGTGAACTCCGCGCCCCCGCCGTGCGCCTCGCCGACGGTCGCGCTGCCCCCCTGCCGCTCGGCGAGCCTGCGCACCAGGGAGAGTCCGATGCCCCGCTCGCGGTGCGCGGGCGGCTTCTTCGTGGACCATCCCTCGGTGAAGATCAACTCCCGGTGCTCCGGCGGGATTCCCGGGCCCGTGTCGCGCACCCGGAGGATCGCCGTACGACCCTCGGCGCGCAGTTCGACCTCCACGCGCGCGTGCGGGGTGCCCGCGGCGGCGTCGAGGGCGTTGTCCACCAGGTTGCCGACGACGGTGACGAGCCCCTGGGGATCGATCAGCCGGTCGGGCAGCCGGGTCCGGTCCGAGACCCACAGTGCGACGCCCCGCTCGGCCGCGACGGTCGCCTTGCCGACCAACAGGGCGGCGAGCAGCGGGTCCTCGATCCGCTCGGTGACCTGTTCCGCAGTGGCCCGGTGGTCACCGACCACCTCGCCGACGAACTCGACGGCGTCGTCGTACATCTCCAGTTCGAGCAGTCCCAGGAGCGTGTGCATACGGTTGGCGTGCTCGTGGTCCTGGGCGCGCAGGGCGTCGATCAGGCCGTGGGTGGAGTCGAGCTCGCGGCCCAGCTGCTCCAGCTCCGTGCGGTCGCGCAGGGTGGCCACGGCGCCGCCGTCGTCGGTGGGCATTCGGTTGGCGACCAGCACCCGCTGGCCGCGGACGGTGAGCAGGTCCGTGCCGGTCACGCGCCCGGCCAGCACGTCGGCCGTGCGGCCCGCGCCGAGCGCCTCGTCGGGGGAGCGGCCCACCACCGCGTCCCCGATGCCCAGCAGGCGCTGCGCCTCGTCGTTGACCAGGCGGATGCGCCCGGTGCGGTCCAGGGCGACGACGCCCTCCCGGATGCCGTGCAGCATCGCCTCGCGTTCCGACAGGAGCGACGCGATGTCCGAGAAGGCCAGGTCCCTGGTTTGCCGCTGAACCCGCCGGGAGATGAGCCACGCGGCCAGCGCGCCGACGGCCAGGGCGCCTCCGGCGTACGCGAGCAGGCCCGGGATCGCGTGGATCAGCCGGGCCCGGACGCTGTCGTAGGCGATGCCGACCGAGACGGCGCCGACGACCGTGCCGTCGCTGTCACGCAGCGGCACCTTGCCGCGGGCGGAGCGGCCCAGGGTGCCGCTGTCGATCTCCATGACCTCCTTGCCGGCCAGGGCCTGGCTGGGGTCGGTCGAGACGATGCCGCCGATCTGCTTCGGGTCGGTGTGCGACCAGCGCACGCCCCGCCAGTCCATCACCACGATGTACTCGGCCTGGGTGGCCTTCCGGATCCGCTCCGCCTCCTTCTGCACCGGACCGTTCGGTGACGGAGGCGTGTCCCTCACTTCCTTGGCGAGGCCCGGCTGCTGCGCGGTGGTCTGCGCGATGGCGAGCGCGCGGCGCATCGCCTGGTCGTCCAGCTGGTCGCTCAGGGGCGCGAGGAACAGCCCGGTCGCGAGGACCGCGACTCCCGCGGCGATCGCCACCTGCATCAGCAGCACCTGCGAGAACACCCGCCGGGGCAGGCCGAGGCGCAGGCGGCGTGCGGGGGGAGTGGGGCTCATACCCAAGAAGGTACGTGGGGCTGCCTACCCGCCGTAATGGGTGTGGCGTGGATCTCTTGATCAATGCTTGAGGAGACCGAGCAAACCTTGAGAAGACGGTCCGGACCGCGGCCGGCGGTCCGGTCAGCTTGCCAGCGCCGTCGTCACCCTCACCTCGCGCACCGCCACCACGTCCATCCGCGCGGGCGAACCGAGGACAGCCGCACCACAGCTCTCCGGCCGGGGTGGCAGGGCCGCGCCCTGGGCCACCTCGACCTGCCAGCGGCGCCCGTCGGCGTGGGCGACGGTCACCTCCCAGCGCGGGGCGGCGCCGGCCGTCCGTACGACGCTCAGCGCCTGCGCGGCGTACTCACCGGTCTCGGTGCGCACGGCCAGCTCGGCCGCCTGACCGGGCCGTTCCCAGGCCGAACTGCCCCGGCACCCCTCCACGACGATCCGCCCCTCCCGCGCGCCGTGCAGGACCTCCTTGAGGGTGTGCGCCTCGGCCCGGCCGTACGCGTATCCGTACGGCAGCACGAGCACCGTCGGCGAGAAGCGGTGACCACCCAGATGGGTGACCTCCCAGACGCCCTCGACGCCGGACGTGGCGAGTTCGGCCGCGAGAGGCCGGCCGAGAAGGGCGCAGCAGCGGTCGCGCTTGCCGTTGGTGCAGACGAGGGCGAGCGGATCACCGTCGTGGGGCCGTCCGCCGAGCACCGCGTCGAAGGAGCGGTGCTCGCCCCGGCCGAGTGCGGCGAAGTCGAGATCGAGGAGCTGCCCGGGATCCGAGGTCGTGGCGCCGTGCAGCCACACGTTCCCCGGAACGATGTGGGCCGCGTACACCCGGCGGGTGGCGGGCATCCTGCGGTCCGCGTGACGTCCGGGGCGGCGGATGAGGACGATCCGTACGCCTGTGTCCTTCGCGGCCGCCTCCAGGGCACGGCCCAGCGCGGGGTCCAGGTGGCTCGAAGTGAGCGCCTTGGCACCCCATGGACCGGGCTGTTCCAGCAACAGCCAGGTCGTCGCGGTGGCCGCGGTTCCCGAAACGGGCTCGTCGGAGTCCCGGGAGACGCTTGAGCACGTACTCACAGAGGTGAGCCTAACCTGACTTGGATCACGGTGACTCTCGGCCCCGCCCTGCGCTACTCCGGTAGTGGCTGAGGCGGCTTCGGGCCCGCGTAGAGCCCGCTCGGACGCATGCGCAGCGGGCGCTCGCCGTACTCCTCCAGGGCGTGGGCGATCCAGCCCGCCGTACGGGCCACCGCGAAGATCGTCTCGCCCGCGGTCGGGGGCATGCCGCAGGACGTGGTGAGCACGGCGAGTGCCAGGTCGACGTTGGCGTGCAGCGGGGCGTGGCGGGCGGTGGTCTCGACGATGTCCCGGGCCGCGAGGAGGGCGGGTTCCGCGCGTGGGATCTGCTCCAGGAGGCCGAACAGGGCACGCGCGCGTGGGTCCTCGCCCGGGTAGAGCCGGTGGCCGAGTCCCGGGATGCGGCGGCCGGCACGCAGTTCGTCCGTGATCACGGGCGCGGCGTCGCCCTGGTCGAGCACGTCGACGAGCAGCCGGTGGGCGAGTCCGCTGGCCGCGCCGTGCAGCGGGCCCTCGATCACGCCGAGGCCGGCGGAGACCGCCGCGTAGGCGTGGGCGCGGGCCGACGCGGCGACGCGCACCGCCAGCGTGGAGGCGGCCAGGTCGTGGTCGAGGAGGAGGGCGAGGGCGGTGTCCAGGGCGCGCAGGGACGCCTCGTCGGGGTTCTTGCGCGGCGACAGCCGGCTCCACAGGCGGTGGGCCAGGGGCCCCTCGTCGCGGCGGTCGTGTCCTGCCGGCGGCAAAGCGGCGACGAGTGTGGGGATGAGGGTGCGCGCCGTGCCGAGCACGGCGTCCTCGGACAGGTCGAAGCGCAGCGGGTCGGCGGTCGCGGCGGCGATCGTCGCGACGCGCAGCAGGTCGGTGGGCGCGGCGTGTTCGGGCAGCGCGTCGACGGCGCGGCGGGCGACGGCGACCGAGGCGGCCGGTGCGGTGAACGTGTTGCCCGGCCGCATCCGGCCCGTCCACAGCCACTCGGCGACCTCCTCGTAGGTGTGCCGCATGGCCAGGTCGACCGCGTCGACACCGCGGTAGTAGTAGCGGTCGCTCTCGATGAGCGTGATGCGGGTGCGGACGGACAACTCGCCGCCGGAGGGGGAACTCCCCGCGCTCTCCCGCCTGTTGCGCCGGGCGAGCGCCTCGACCTCCCTGGCGTCGAAGGTGCTGCCCCGGCCGCCGGTCACCCTCCGGCTGCTGAGCTGACCGCGGCTCACGTACGCGTACACGGTCTCCGGCTTCACGCCGAGCAGCTCGGCGGCCTCCTTGGTGCTCAGCCGCCGTTCCGCGCCGAGGGGGGCGGGTTCTTGATCGCGCATGGGGGTCACCGTATCCGCCTAGCGGACCATTGACTGACGGATTGATCGAATCAATATTGACATAACTTAAGTCAACCATGGACAGTCGAATCAAGTCCAGGGAGGAAGACATGTCCGTCAACAGGTCCGCAGCCGCTCTCATCGACGCACCACGGGGACTCGCCGGTGTCGTCGTCACCGACACCCGGATCGGTGACGTCCGTGGCGTCGAGGGCTTCTACCACTACCGGCAGTACTCCGCCGTCGACCTCGCGCGAACCCGCGCCTTCGAGGACGTCTGGCACCTGCTCGTACACGGCGAACTGCCGGACGCCCGGCAGAGCGCGGTCTTCGCGGCGGAGACCGCGGCGCTGCGGCGGCTGCCCGACGAGGTGCGAGCGGCGCTGCCGGCCATGGCGGCGGCCGGCGGACGCTCCGGCCCGCTCGCGGGGATGCGCACGGCGCTGTCGCTGCTGGGCGCGGCCAAGGGCTTCCGGCCCGTGTACGACATCGATGCCGACCGGCGCAGGCAGGACACCCTGGAGGCGGCCGCTGCGGTACCCACGCTGCTCACCGCGCTGCACCGGCTGGGGAAAGGACTCGAGCCCGTGGAGCCGCGCGAGGATCTGTCGTACGCGGCCAACTACCTGTACATGTTGACCGGTTCGGTGCCGACCGAGCAGCACACACGGGCGATCGAGCAATACCTGATCTCAACCATTGATCACGGATTCAATGCGTCAACGTTCACGGCCCGGGTCATCGCGTCGACGGGTGCGGACGTGGCGGCCTGCCTCGCCGGTGCGGTGGCGGCGCTGTCGGGGCCGTTGCACGGGGGCGCGCCCAGTCGGGCGCTGGACACCCTGGACGCGATCGGCACCCCGGACCGTATCGACTCCTGGGTGCGGCAGAGGGTGGTCGCCGGTGAGCGCATCATGGGCTTCGGGCACGCGATCTACCGCACGGAGGATCCGCGGTCGCGTTTGCTGCGCGAGGTCTCCCAGGGGTTCGGCGGTCCGCGGGTGAACTTCGCCGTGGAAGTGGAGCGGCACGTCGAGGCGATCCTGGCGGAGCTGAAGCCCGGCCGTGAGCTCCACACCAACGTCGAGTACTACGCGGGCGTGGTCATGGAACTGTGCGGCCTGCCCCGCGAGATGTTCACGCCGACGTTCGCCGCCGCGCGTGTGGTGGGCTGGAGCGCCAACATCCTGGAACAGGCGGAGGACACGAAGATCATCAGGCCGGTGGCGCGCTATGTGGGACCGGAGGCACCGGCGCCCGTGCCTGCCACACGTCACGACGGGTCGCGTGTTCCGCGTCCCTGAACTTCGCGGATGGCCTGCTTGAGGATGCGAAAGAGCCACCCCTCGTGACTGTCCGGCGGAAGGCCCTCCTTCGCGCCACGCGAGGCCTCCCGGAGCGGTGGAACAAGGGACTTCGGAGCAGGCTGCGGACGTACTGCCGTTCTATACGCTCGCCGGCGTGGTCCATGGCCATCTGAGTCAATTGGACGTGCAGGGCTCGCAGCTCCGCTCTGGCGCTGCGTCGTAGTTCTTCGCGGGAGGAGATGCGTTCCCCCGATTCAGGCGGCCGTCCGCCGGCCGTCGGTACGCGGCTCTACTCAAGGGAACCGGCGAGCGGTGGGCGGCGCTTGCCGTTTCCCACAGTGCTGCTGACACTCGTTCACTTCGTCGCCATTCGCACGGCTCGTATCCTGGGGCGGCATCCCATCCTCGTACGTGTGCCGGGAACGCGAGCCGGTGCACGCGTCGGCGTGAGAGAGGTCGCACGGTGAGCTTGCCGAGCCCGGAACCGCAGCAGATCCCGGTCGTCGTCCTGGCCGGATTCCTCGGCTCGGGGAAGACCACACTCCTCAACCACCTCCTCCATCGCAGCGGCGGCAGCCGTATCGGTGCCATCGTCAACGACTTCGGGGCCATCGAGATCGACGCGATGGCCGTGGCGGGAGCGCTCGGCGACTCGACGGTCTCGCTCGGCAACGGGTGCCTGTGCTGTGCCGTGGACGCGAGCGAGCTGGACCAGTACCTGGAACGGCTCGCGGACCCCTCCCTCGGCATCGACGTCATCGTCATCGAGGCGAGCGGGCTGGCCGAGCCGCAGGAACTCGTGCGGATGGTGCTCGCCAGCGAGCACCCGGGGATCGTGTACGGCGGGCTGGTCGAGGTCGTCGACGCCGCCGAGTTCGACGACACGCGGTCCAGGCATCCCGAGGTCGACCGGCATCTCGCGCTGGCCGATCTCGTCGTGGTCAACAAGCTCGACCGGGCGGCGGACGGCGAACGCGTCCTCGGACTGGTCCGGTCCCTCGTCGACCGCGCCGCCGTCGTCCCGGCCTCCTACGGCCGGATCGACCCCGAGTTCCTCTTCGACTGCCGGCCGAGCGAGGAACGCATCGGGCAGCTGTCCTTCGACGACCTGCACGAGCACGGCGCGGACGACCACGCCGAGCACCTGCACAGCGCCTACGACAGCCTGTCGTTCGTCTCGCGGGAACCCCTCGACCCGCGCCGGCTGATGGAGTTCCTCGACAGCCGGCCCGAAGGGCTGTACCGGATCAAGGGCTACGTCGACTTCGGGCCGTACGACGTCCGCAACCGCTACGCCGTCCATGCCGTCGGGCGGTTCCTGCGCTTCTACCCGGAACCCTGGCCGGGCGGGGGCGAACGCCTCACCCAGCTGGTCCTCATCGGCTCCGGCATCGACGCCTCCGCCCTCGACAAGGAACTCGGCGCGTGCAGGAGCGACGCCCCACACGCCGACGAGCACGGCATGTGGGGCGTCCTGAGGTACGTACGGAATCCGGCGGAGGACCCGGCAGAGCCTGCCTGAGCCCCTCCGCCCGGAGGGCCTAGACCGGCCCCGCCACCACCGCCACCGTCTTCGCCAGGGACACACCCGAGCCGTCACGCCTCGGGTCCATCTCCGGGAGGTCGGCAGGGGTGCCGTCCTTCTGCGCCGCGAGGGCCGGGGCCGGGCCCGCCCAGGCCAGCGACAGGCAGTCCTCGCCCTTCAGGAACCGCTGGCAGCGGACGCCGCCGGTGGCGCGGCCCTTGCGCGGGTACTGGTCGAACGGGGTCATCTTGGCCGTCGTCTGCACGGAGTCGTCCAGCGTGCCCCGCGAGCCGGCGACGGTGAAGACGACGGCGTCCACGGCCGGGTCCACCGCCGTGAAGGAGATGACCTTCGCGCCCTCGGAGAGCTTGATGCCGGCCACACCGCCGGCCGGGCGGCCCTGCGGACGGACCTGGGACGCCTGGAAGCGCAGCAGCTGGGAGTCGTCGGTGATGAAGACCAGATCCTCCTCGCCGGTGCGCAGCTCGATCGCGCCGACGATCCGGTCGCCCTCCTTGAGGGTGATCACCTCCAGCTCCTCCTTGCTGGACGGATAGTCCGGCACCACACGCTTGACCACGCCCTGTTCCGTGCCGAGCGCCAGGCCCGGCGACGACTCGTCGAGCGTCGTCAGGCAGACCACTGTCTCGTCGTCCTCCAGGGAGACGAACTCCGCCAGCGGGGCGCCTCCCGCGAGGTTCGGCGTCGCCATCGACTCCGGGAGCTGGGGCAGGTCGATCACGTTCAGCCGCAGCAGCCGGCCCGCCGAGGTGACCGCGCCCACCTCGCCGCGGGCGGTGGCCGGCACCGCCGAGACGATCACGTCGTGCTTCACGCGCTTGGCGCCGGCGTCCTCGGCGAACGGCTCGCCGTTCGCCGTACGCGCCAGCAGACCCGTCGAGGACAGCAGCACCCGGCACGGGTCGTCGGCCACCTGGAGCGGCACGGCGGCGACCGGGGCACCACCCGACTCCAGCAGGACCGTACGCCGGTCGGTGCCGAACTTCTTGGCCACGTTGGCCAGTTCGGAGGAGACCAGCTTGCGCAGCTCCGCGTCCGAGTCGAGGATCCGGGTCAGTTCCTCGATCTCCGCGTTGAGCCGGTCCTTCTCCGTCTCCAGCTCGATGCGGTCGTACTTGGTCAGGCGGCGCAGCGGCGTGTCGAGGATGTACTGCGTCTGCACCTCGCTCAGCGAGAACTGCTCCATCAGGCGCTGCTTCGCCTGTGCGGAGTTCTCGCTGGAGCGGATGAGACGGATGACCTCGTCGATGTCCAGCAGGGCCGTCAGCAGGCCCTCGACCAGGTGCAGCCGGTCGCGCTTCTTGCCGCGGCGGAACTCCGAGCGGCGCCGCACGACGTTGAAACGGTGGTCGAGATAGACCTCCAGCAGCTCCTTCAGCCCCAGCGTGAGCGGCTGGCCGTCGACCAGGGCGACGTTGTTGATGCCGAAGGACTCCTCCATCGGCGTCAGCTTGTACAGCTGCTCCAGGACCGCCTCCGGCACGAAGCCGTTCTTGATCTCGATGACCAGGCGCAGGCCGTGCGCGCGGTCCGTGAGGTCCTTGACGTCGGCGATGCCCTGGAGCTTCTTCGACCCCACCAGGTCCTTGATCTTGGCGATCACCTTCTCCGGGCCGACCGTGAAGGGCAGCTCCGTGACGACGAGGCCCTTGCGGCGCGCCGTCACGTTGTCCACGGAGACCGTCGCGCGGATCTTGAACGTGCCGCGGCCCGTCTCGTAGGCGTCCCGGATGCCGGACAGACCGACGATGCGGCCGCCGGTGGGCAGGTCGGGGCCCGGGACGTGCTTCATCAGGGCGTCGAGATCGGCGTTCGGGTGCCTGATCAGGTGGCGGGCGGCGGCGATCACCTCGCGCAGGTTGTGCGGCGGCATGTTCGTGGCCATGCCGACCGCGATGCCCGAGGCGCCGTTGACCAGGAGGTTCGGGAAGGCGGCAGGCAGCGCCACCGGTTCCTGCTCCTGGCCGTCGTAGTTGGGGTTGAAGTCGACGGTGTCCTCGTCGATGGACTCCGTCATGAGGCTCGTCGCCTCGGCCATTCGGCACTCGGTGTACCGCATGGCGGCCGGCGGGTCGTCGTTGCCCAGCGAGCCGAAGTTGCCGTGGCCGTCGACCAGCGGGACACGCATCGAGAAGGGCTGGGCCATGCGCACGAGGGCGTCGTAGATCGACGCGTCGCCGTGCGGGTGCAGCTTGCCCATCACCTCGCCGACGACGCGGGCGCACTTGACGTACCCGCGCTCGGGGCGCAGGCCCATCTCGTTCATCTGGTAGACGATGCGGCGGTGCACCGGCTTGAGGCCGTCGCGCGCGTCGGGCAGGGCGCGGGAGTAGATGACCGAGTACGCGTACTCGAGGAAGGAGCCCTGCATCTCGTCGACGACGTCGATGTCGAGGATTCTCTCCTCGTACGAGTCGTCGGGCGGCGGGGTCTTCGTGCTGCGGCGGGCCATCGCTGCCGGCTCCTTGCTGAAGCGTTGAACGAGATCTGACGCCGACCATTGTGGACCGCCGCACTGACAACCGGGACCAGCACCCGGTCCACGGCCTCCCCGGCAAGGGTTTCCCGGCCTGCCCGGCAAGGGTTTCCCACGGGTGCCGCGGGGACCGCTCGCCGCGCCTCGGCGGCGGCCGGGACCCGGTCGGAGGACTGCCGCAGGCCGGCCTGTCCGAGGTCTTTCGCCCGATCCCGTCCCGGTCACATCCCGGCCCCGTCCCGGCTCCCGGCCGCCTGCCGTGTGCCGAGATCACCGCGCGCGGACGCGCCGGTGCCGGGCCTCCGGCCAGGCACGCTGTCACCACCGCACACCGTCCCCGGCCGCTTCCCCCTCTCGCTCTGCGCGTACGCCCCCGGGAACTTCACCAGGGCCCCGCACGCTTGCATACAGTGGCAGGACTCGCCAGGAAAAACGCGGTTTGAACGACCGCACCGCGATCGAAGGGACGTACATGCCCATGGGTCACACGGCCACAGCCCAGGCAGGCTCCGGGGGCCTGACAGCGACCGAGCACCGCCTGGCCAACGGCCTGCGCGTGGTGCTCTCCGAGGACCACCTGACCCCGGTCGCGGCGGTGTGCCTCTGGTACGACGTCGGCTCACGCCATGAAGTCAAGGGGCGTACCGGCCTGGCTCACCTTTTCGAGCACCTGATGTTCCAGGGTTCCGCCCAGGTGAAGGGCAACGGCCACTTCGAGCTCGTCCAGGGCGCGGGCGGCTCGCTGAACGGCACCACCAGCTTCGAGCGGACCAACTACTTCGAGACCATGCCCACCCACCAGCTGGAGCTCGCCCTCTGGCTGGAGGCCGACCGCATGGGCTCCCTGCTGGCCGCGCTCGACGACGAGTCGATGGAGAACCAGCGGGACGTCGTCAAGAACGAGCGCCGGCAGCGCTACGACAACGTCCCCTACGGCACCGCCTTCGAGAAGCTGACCGCCCTCGCCTACCCGGAGGGCCACCCCTACCACCACACCCCGATCGGCTCGATGGCCGACCTGGACGCGGCCACCCTGGAGGACGCGCGCGCGTTCTTCCGCACCTACTACGCGCCGAACAACGCCGTGCTCTCCGTGGTCGGCGACATCGACCCGGAGCAGACCCTGGCCTGGATCGAGAAGTACTTCGGCTCCATCCCCGGCCACGACGGCAAGCCCGCGCCCCGGGACGGCACGCTGCCGGAGATCATCGGCGAGCAGCTGCGCGAGGTCGTCGAGGAGGAGGTGCCGGCGCGCGCCCTGATGGCCGCCTACCGGCTGCCGCACGACGGCACGCGCGCGTGCGACGCGGCCGACCTGGCCCTCACCGTCCTCGGCGGCGGCGAGTCCTCCCGCCTGTACAACCGCCTCGTACGGCGCGACCGTACGGCCGTGGCGGCCGGCTTCGGCCTGCTGCGGCTCGCCGGGGCGCCCTCCCTGGGCTGGCTGGACGTGAAGACGTCCGGTGACGTCGAGGTCCCGGTCATCGAGTCCGCGATCGACGAGGAGCTCGCCCGGTTCGCCGAGGAGGGCCCCACGGCCGAGGAGATGGAACGCGCCCAGGCCCAGCTGGAGCGCGAGTGGCTGGACCGGCTCGGCACGGTCGCCGGCCGCGCCGACGAACTGTGCCGGTACGCCGTCCTGTTCGGCGACCCGCAGCTCGCCCTGACCGCCGTGCAGCGCGTTCTGGACGTGACAGCCGAGGAGGTCCAGGAGGTCGCCAAGGCCCGCCTGCGGCCCGACAACCGCGCGGTGCTCGTCTACGAGCCGACCGCCCCGGCCGACCCGGAGACCGAGACCGCGGAAGGCACCGAAGACCTGGAGTCCGCGGCGACCGTGGAAGCCACCGACGAGAACGAGGAGGCGGCCAAGTGACCGAGCTCGCCACGATGGACTTCCACCCCCGTCCCCAGGCGGGCGAGGCCAGGCCGTGGGCCTTCCCGGCCCCCGAGCGCGGCGCGCTCGGCAACGGCCTGACGGTGCTGCGCTGCCACCGCCCCGGCCAGCAGGTCGTCGCCGTGGAGGTGCTGCTGGACGCGCCCCTGGACGCCGAGCAGGCCGGCCTCGACGGTGTGGCCACGATCATGGCCCGGGCCTTCTCCGAGGGCACCGACAAGCACTCCGCCGAGGAGTTCGCCGCCGAGCTGGAGCGCGCCGGCGCCACCCTCGACGCACACGCCGACCACCCCGGCGTCCGGCTCAGCCTGGAGGTGCCGGCCTCCCGGCTCGCCAAGGGGCTCGGCCTGATCGCCGACGCCCTCAGGGCGCCCGCGTTCGCCGACAGCGAGGTCGAGCGGCTGGTCCGCAACCGCCTCGACGAGATCCCGCACGAGCTGGCCAACCCCAGCCGCCGTGCCGCCAAGGAGCTCTCCAAGGAGCTGTTCCCGGAGGGCTCGCGCATGTCGCGGCCCCGCCAGGGCACCGAGGAGACGGTCGCCACGATCGACTCCGCGGCCGTACGCGCCTTCTACGAGAGGCACGTCAGGCCCGCCACGGCCACCGCCGTGGTCGTCGGCGACCTCACCGGCATCGACCTCGACGCCCTGCTCGGCGACACACTGGGCTCCTGGACCGGCTCCGCGGCCGAGCCGCGCCCGGTGCCGCCGGTGACCGCCGACGACACGGGCCGGGTCGTCATCGTGGACCGCCCCGGCGCCGTCCAGACGCAGCTGCTGATCGGCCGGATCGGCCCGGACCGGCACGACCGCGTGTGGCCCGCGCAGGTGCTCGGCACGTACTGCCTGGGCGGCACTCTCACCTCCCGCCTGGACCGCGTGCTGCGCGAGGAGAAGGGCTACACCTACGGGGTGCGGTCGTTCGGCCAGGTCCTGAGGTCCGCCCCGGACGGGACCGGTGCCGCGATGCTCGCCATCAGCGGCTCCGTGGACACCCCCAACACCGGCCCGGCCCTCCAGGATCTCTGGACGGTGCTGCGCACCCTCGCCGCCGAGGGGCTGACCGACGCCGAGCGGGACGTCGCCGTGCAGAACCTGGTCGGCGTGGCGCCGCTGAAGTACGAGACCGCGGCGGCCGTCGCGAGCACGCTGGCCGACCAGGTCGAGCAGCACCTGCCCGACGACTACCAGGCCACGCTGTACCGGCAGCTCGCCGCGACCGGCACCGTGGAGGCCACCGCGGCGGTCGTCAGCGCCTTCCCGGTGGACCGGCTGGTGACCGTCCTCGTCGGCGACGCGGCGCAGATCAAGGGCCCGGTCGAGGCCCTGGGCATCGGCGAAGTCTCGGTCGTCGCCGCCGAGTAGGAGCACGCGCGCGCAGGGGCCCTGGTTGTCTTCCAAGGCACCAGGGCTCCTTTATGCCCGAATTGATGCGGAGGTTGCCTGTCTGCCCTGTGGGATGCGCTACAAAAACCGGGATTCGTTTGGGAATTGAAAGTGGCCCCGCTTAGGTTCATCCGGGCTGTTCGTCAGGCAGTGCGCCGCACCCGCGGCACCGGACAGTCATCGCCGAGTCCCCGTATGGCGCGAGCCAGGGGAGCCGGGGACCCAACGCAGTCCCTGGGGTGAATCGGACGCCCGCGCGAGCCGCGAGGGGGTCCGTAGGAGACCTTCCTGCTCCGAACCCGTCAGCTAACCCGGTAGGCGAGAAGGAAGGAAAGGACCAGCCACTCCATGGCGTTCACCCGCGCCACAGGGAAGCATCGTCGTCCCAGCAGGATGCAGCGCGGCACCCGCCGCGCGGCGGGCGTCGCGGCCCTCGCCACCACCGGTGTCATCGGCACCGTGGCCGCCCCGGCCTTCGCCGCCGAGCCCGCCGTCGAGCAGACCGGTCTCACCCCCGTCGTCACCATGGGCGACACCGTGGCCCAGCAGATCGACGCCCAGGCCGCCGCCCAGAAGCAGGCCGCCGAGGAGGCCGCCGCCAAGAAGAAGGCCGAGGAGGCCGCCCGCAAGCGGGCCGCCGAGGCGGCCAAGGAGGCCAAGGAGGCGGCCGAGAAGGCCCGCGAGGCCAAGGAGCGCGCCGCCCGCGAGGCCGAGCGCAAGCGCCTCAACACCTTCGTGTCCCCGATCTCCGGCTCGTACGTCTCCACCGGCTACCAGACCAGCAGCGGCCTGTGGTCCTCCGGCAGCCACACCGGTGTCGACTTCCACGCGGCCAGCGGCACCTCCGTCCACGCGGTCGGCATGGGAGAGGTCGTCGAGGCGGGCTGGGGCGGGTCCTACGGCAACCAGATCGTGATCAAGATGAACGACGGCACGTACACCCAGTACGGCCACCTGTCGTCCATCAGCGTCTCGGTGGGCCAGAAGGTCACCCCCGGCCAGCAGATCGGCCTGTCCGGCGCGACCGGCAACGTCACCGGTCCGCACCTGCACTTCGAGGCCCGCACGAGCCCCGAGTACGGCTCCGACATCGACCCGGTCGCCTACCTCCGCTCGCACGGCGTGAGCGTCTGACGGCGTACCGCTCCGCTTCCCGAGGCCCCGGCTCCCCGAGCCGGGGCTTTCGGCGTTTGTGATGCCCGGCTGTCCAAAAAATATCCATGGATTCCGGCTCGCCGTCGGAAATTCGGGCTCATTGCAATAGAGTCACGGAACACGCGTCACTCGTCGACGTTTCACGGGGATTAAACGGAGGTCGGTCATGCGTATTCCCGCGCACTCGGTGTGCACGGCCATCCGGGACGACATCGTCGCGGGTGTCTACGAGCGCGGCAGCCGGCTGACCGAGGAACTCCTCGCCCGCCGCTACGGCGTCTCGCGCGTCCCCGTCCGGGAAGCCCTGCGCACCCTGGAGGCCGAGGGCTTCGTGGTGACCCGGCGGCACGCGGGCGCGTGCGTCGCCGAACCCACCGAGCAGGAGGCCGCCGACCTGCTGGAGATGCGGACGCTGCTGGAGCCGCTGGGCGCGGCCCGCGCCGCCCAGCGCCGCACCGAGGCCCATCTGAAGGTGCTGCGCGGCCTGGTCAGGCTCGGCCAGGAGCGCGCCCGCCGGGGCAACAGCGACGACCTGCGCTCTCTGGGCGGCTGGTTCCACGAGACGCTCGCGCAGGCCTCCGGCAGCCCCGCGCTGACCTCGATGCTCACCCAGCTCCGCCACAAGATCGCCTGGATGTACACCGTCGAGGCGCCGGCCGGTCCCGTGGAGTCCTGGACCGAGCACGGCGCGATCGTGGACGCGGTGGCGCGCGGTGACAGCGAGCGCGCGCGGGCGGTCACGGCACTGCACGCCGAGCGCGCGACGTCCGCGCACCGGCTGCGTTTCGGTTCCGCCGGGGAGCGCGCCGAGCGTGTGAGGAACTCGCAACATCCCGTAAACACGGCGAGCCTGCGGCATTAACACGAGAGCCGTATACAAAGAGCAGGTAATTCGCGGGGGATTACTTACGCTGCCCGTGAACGGGAATTCGACGGCTCGAGACCGGGAATGGCGAAGGGCTCGCCCGATGAATTCGGACGAGCCCTTCGGATCAGGCGCGAAAGAATGCTCAGACGGTCTCGGGCAGTTCCTCGAGCCCCTCGGAGACCAGCTTCGCCAGCCGGTCCAGGGCGGCGTCCGCACCCTCGGCGTCGGAGGCGAGGACGATCTCCTCGCCACCCTGGGCACCGAGGCCGAGGACGGCCAGCATGGAGGCCGCGTTGACGGGCTTGCCGTCTGCCTTGGCGATCGTCACCGGGACGCCTGCGGCCGTGGCGGCTCGGACGAAGATGGAGGCGGGGCGGGCGTGGAGGCCCTCGGCCCAGCCGACGTTGACGCGGCGCTCAGCCATGTGTTGCTGCCCTTCAGTTTTCAGGGTTGTCTAGACCAGTTTCCCATACGTGAAGCTGCCGGAGCGGTCCTGATGTCCCGCCCGGGTGCCGTCGGATCGCGGCCTCGACCCGACTGACGCCCTCCACAGACTGCCTCGCGCCGCTGTCGGACGCCAGACGTACTCTGGGGCCCATGCAGACCTCGCCGGACCGGCACGAGTATCCCGCCCACTGGGAAGCCGACGTGGTGCTGCGCGACGGTGGCACCGCGCGCATCCGGCCCATCACCGTTGATGACGCCGAGCGCCTGGTCAGCTTCTACGAGCAGGTCTCCGACGAGTCGAAGTACTACCGCTTCTTCGCGCCGTACCCTCGCCTGTCCGCCAAGGACGTCCACCGCTTCACGCACCACGACTTTGTGGACCGGGTGGGACTCGCGGCCACGGTGGGCGGCGAGTTCATCGCCACCGTACGCTACGACCGGATCGGCGCGGACGGAACGCCCGCGTCCGCACCCGCCGACGAGGCCGAGGTCGCCTTCCTGGTGCAGGACGCCCACCAGGGCCGTGGCGTGGCCTCCGCTCTCCTCGAACACATCGCCGCCGTCGCCCGCGAGCGCGGCATCCGCCGCTTCGCCGCCGAGGTGCTGCCCGCCAACACCAAGATGATCAAGGTGTTCACGGACGCCGGGTACACCCAGAAGCGCAGCTTCGAGGACGGTGTCGTCCGTCTGGAGTTCGACCTCGAACCCACCGACCGCTCCCTCGCCGTGCAGTACGCGCGCGAGCACCGTGCCGAGGCGCGGTCCGTGCAGCGGCTGCTCGCGCCCGGCTCGGTCGCCGTCATCGGCGCCGGGCGTACGCCGGGCGGCGTGGGCCGCAGCGTCCTCGGCAACATCCGCGACGCCGGCTTCACCGGCCGCCTCCACGCCGTGAACAAGGCACTCCCCGAGGGACAGAAGGAACTCGACGGGGTGCCCGCCCACCGCTCGGTACGGGACATCGACGGCCCCGTAGACCTCGCGGTCGTCGCCGTGCCGGCCGAACACGTCCCCGAGGTCGTCACCGAGTGCGGCGAACACGGCGTGCAGGGGCTGGTCGTGGTCTCCGCCGGCTACGCCGAGAGCGGCAGCGAGGGGCGCGAACGCCAGCGCGCTCTCGTGCGGCAGGCGCGCACGTACGGCATGCGGATCATCGGGCCGAACGCCTTCGGCATCATCAACACCTCCCCGCGGGTACGGCTCAACGCCTCCCTCGCGCCCGAGACGCCGCGTCCGGGCCGGATCGGCCTGTTCGCCCAGTCCGGCGCCATCGGCATCGCCCTGCTGTCCCGGCTGCACCGGCGCGGCGGCGGCGTCACGGGCGTGACCGGCGTCTCCACCTTCGTCTCCTCCGGCAACCGGGCGGACGTCTCCGGCAACGACGTCCTGCAGTACTGGTACGAGGACCCCGACACCGACGTCGTCCTCATGTACCTGGAGTCCATCGGCAACCCCCGCAAGTTCACCCGCCTCGCCCGCCGCACCGCCGCCGCCAAGCCGCTGGTCGTGGTCCAGGGCGCCCGGCACGGAGCCGCTCCCCAAGGACACGCCGTACGGGCCACGCGGCTGCCGCACGCGACCGTCTCGGCGCTGCTGAGGCAGGCCGGCGTCATCCGGGTCGACACCATCACCGAACTGGTGGACGCCGGGCTGCTCCTCGCCCGCCAGTCGCTGCCGGCCGGGCCCCGGGTGGCGATCCTCGGCAACTCCGAGTCGCTCGGCCTGCTCACCTACGACGCGTGTCTCGCCGAGGGGCTGCGGCCGCACCCCCCGCAGGACCTGACCACGGCGGCCTCCGCCGCCGACTTCCGCACGGCCCTGTCGCGGGCGCTGGCCGACGACCGGTGCGACGCGGTGGTCGTCACCGCCATACCGGCGGTGGGGGAGGGTTCGGTCGCGGACGCGGCCCTCGCCGACGCGCTGCGCTCCGCGGTGGCCGCAGCCCCGACCAAGCCGGTCCTGGTGGTACACGTGGAGCTCGGCGGCCTGGCAGAGGCCCTCTCGGCGGCGGCGAGCACGGCACCGCAGGCCGGCGCGGACAGTCCGCCGCAAACCCGCCCCGGCAGCCCCCAGGCCACCCCCCGTCCGGCGCCTCCCGGAGAACCGCCTGAGGACTCCCACCTCATCCCCGCCTACCCCGCCGCCGAACGCGCCGTCCGTGCCCTCGCCCAGGCCGTCACCTACGCGCAGTGGCGGCGCGACGCCTCCGACCCCGGCAAGGTGCCCGAGTACGAGGACATCGACCAGAAGGGCGCAGCCACGCTGATCGACGGACTCCTCGCGCGCGGGCAGGGACTCACCCTCGGCACGGACGAGACCTGCGACCTGCTCGGCCACTACGGCATCGATGTGCACCGCGCCCTGCCCGCCCCGACCACCGACGCCGCCGCCGAGGCGGCCCGCAGCCTCGGCTACCCCGTCGCCCTCAAGGCCACCGCCCCGCACCTGCGGCACCGCGCCGACCTGGGCGGCGTCCGCCTCGACCTCGCGGACGAGGACCAACTGCGGCGGTCGTACACCGAGTTGACCGAGCTGTTCGGAGCACCCGAGGAGCTGCGCCCGGTCGTGCAGCGGATGGCGCCGCGCGGCGTGGACGTCGTCGTACGGGCCGTCATCGACCCCGCGGCCGGAGCCGTGCTCTCCTTCGGGCTCGCCGGGGCCGCCTCGCAGCTGCTCGGGGACACGGCCCACCGGCTGATCCCGGTCACCGACAAGGAGGCGACCTCGCTGGTGCGCTCGATCCGCACCGCACCCCTGCTGTTCGGCTGGCGCGGCTCCGCACCGGCCGACACCCGCGCCCTGGAGGAGCTGCTGCTGCGGGTGTCCCGGCTGGTCGACGACCATCCCGAGGTCGTCGCGGTCACTCTGGAGCCGGTCGTCGTCGCCTCGCACGGCCTGAGCGTCCTGGGCGCCTCCGTCCGCCTCGCGCCACCGCCCGTCCGCGACGACCTCGGCCCGCGGACCCTCCCCGCGTACTGACAGGGGCGAGCCCCGCGTACCGACAGGGGACGAGCGGTGCCTCGCAGTCAGTGGGCCCCCGTAGGATGGGCGTCATGGCCAAGACCAGTACGACGACCCAGGGGCTGCGGGCGGCGATCGAGCGCAGCGGCTACTACCCGGCCCTCGTGGCCGAGGCGGTGGAGGCCGCCGTGGGCGGCGAGCCCATCCGGTCGTACCTGGTCCACCAGGAGACGACGTTCGACCAGAACGAGGTGCGGCGGCACGTGACGGTGCTCGTCCTCACCGACCACCGCTTCATCGTCAGCCACACCGACGAACAGGCCGCCGACAGCACCTCGCCGACGCCGTACGCCACGACGTCGACGGAGTCCGTGAAGCTGAGCCGCATCTCGTCGATCGTGGTCAGCCGCGTGGTCGCCAACCCGGAGTCGTACAAGCCGGGCACGCTGCCCCGCGAGGTCGTCCTCACCATCGGCTGGGGCGCCGTCTCCCGCATCGACCTGGAGCCGGCCGCCTGCGGCGACCCCAACTGCGAGGCGGACCACGGCTACACCGGCAACTCGACGGCGGACGACCTCAGCCTGCGCGTCAGCGAGGCCGGGGACGGACCGGAGACCGTGCGCCAGGCACTCGCCTTCGCGCAGGCCCTCTCCGAGGCGACCGCGGACAGCGCCCGCTGATGGCACAGCCGAACACGGCCTGGGACCACCACCCCGAACCGCTCACCGTCACCTCCGCCCCGGCCCCCGAGTACGGCAGCGGCTCCCTCGCGGACCTGCTGCCCACGCTGGCCGCCGGTCTGGGCGTGCCGGGCATGACCGCCGCCATCCCCGAGCTGACCCCCGCCGACCGGAACTGCGTGTTCCTGATCGACGGCCTCGGCTGGGAGCAGCTCAGGGCGCACCCCGAGGACGCCCCCTTCATGACGTCCCTGCTCGCCACCTCGCGCGGCGGCACCGGACGTCCCCTCACCGCCGGCTACCCGGCGACCACCGCCACCTCCCTCGCCTCCGTCGGCACCGGCCTGCCGCCCGGCGCGCACGGCCTGCCCGGCTACACCGTGCGCAACCCGGACACCGGCGAGCTCATGAACCAGCTGCGCTGGCAGCCGTGGACCCCGCCCGGCGCCTGGCAGCCGTATCCGACGGTCTTCCAACTGGCGCACGAGGCGGGGGTGCACGCCGCGCAAGTGTCGTCCCCGACCTTCGAGACCACCCCGCTGACCAGGGTCGCGCTCAGCGGCGGAACGTTCCTCGGGCGGCTGATCGGCGAGGACCGTATGGACCTGGCGGCCGAGCAACTGGCCGCGGGCGACCGCTCCCTGGTCTACACGTACTTCGCCGAGGTCGACGGCGCCGGCCACCGCTTCGGCGTCGACTCCGACACCTGGCGCGGCCAGCTCATGTACGCCGACCGCCTGGTCCAGCGCCTGGCCGAGCAACTGCCGCCGCGCAGCGCCCTCTACGTCACCGCCGACCACGGCATGATCGACGTGCCGTTCGACGAGGAGCACCGCATCGACTTCGACGAGGACTGGGAGCTGAGCGCCGGAGTCGCCCTGCTCGGCGGCGAGGGCCGCGCCCGGCACGTCTACGCGGTGCCCGGCGCCGCGAACGACGTCCTGACCTGCTGGCGCGAGGTGCTCGGCGAGCAGTTCTGGGTGGCCTCCCGCGACGAGGCCATCGCGGCGGGCTGGTTCGGCCCGAAGATCGACGAACGGGTGTACGGCCGCATCGGCGACGTAGTCGCCGCCGCGCGCGACGACGTCCTGCTCATCGCCTCCGAGCGGGAGCCGAAGGAGTCGGCGATGGTCGGCAACCACGGTTCGATGACCCCCGCCGAGCAGTTGGTTCCCCTGCTCGAAGTACGCTCCTGACGTCCCTCCCCGGCCCCGCACACCGAAAGGTGCTCAACTCGACATGCCTGAGCTGGTCTTCTTCTCCGGAACCATGGACTGTGGGAAGTCGACGCTGGCGCTCCAGATCGCGCACAACCGGTCGGCGAGGGGACTGCAGGCTCTGATCTTCACCCGGGACGACCGCGCGGGGGAGGGGAAACTCTCTTCCCGGCTCGGCCTGGTGACCGACTCGGTGGAGGCGGCGCCGGAAATGGATCTGTACGGCTATGTCGTCGACCAGGTGTCGCAGGGCGGCAAGGTCGACTACTTGATCGTGGACGAGGCGCAGTTCCTCGCGCCGGGACAGATCGACCAGCTGGCCCGGGTCGTGGACGATCTCAATCTTGACGTCTTCGCCTTCGGTATCACTACCGACTTCCGCACCAGGCTCTTCCCGGGCTCCCGGCGGTTGATCGAGCTGGCGGACCGGGTCGAGACGCTCCAGGTGGAGGCGATGTGCTGGTGCGGGGCGCGTGCCACGCACAATGCGCGCACGGTCGGTGGCGAGATGGTGGTGGAAGGGGAGCAGGTCGTCGTCGGTGACGTGAGCGGTTCCGCCGCGGAGGTCGGCTACGAGGTGTTGTGCCGACGTCACCATCGTCGCCGTATGACGAGCGCCTCCGCCCGGGCCGGCGTGCTCTCGCCGGATGTCCTGCCCGTCGTCTCCGCCTGAGTGCCGCCGGCCGCAACGCCCTGTAGTTCTCTACATGTTGATCATGTGACCGGCGAGGCCGTGGATCGCCTCCTTCACCGCTTCCCCGAGCGTGGGGTGCGCGTGAATGTTGCGGGCGACCTCATGCACCGTCAGGTCCCACTGCTGGGCCAGGGTCAGCTCGGGGAGCAGCTCCGTCACCTCCGGGCCGATCAGGTGCGCGCCCAGCAGCTCTCCGTGCCGGCCGTCGCTGATGACCTTGACGAATCCGCTGGGATGGCCGAGACCGTGGGCCTTGCCGTTGGCGGTGAAGGGGAACTTCGCGACCCGGACGTCGAACCCCCGCTCCCTGGCCCCGGCTTCAGTCCAGCCGAAGCTCGCGATCTGCGGCTGGCAGTAGGTGGCGCGTGGAATCATCGTGAAGTCGAGTTCCATGGTCTCGGCGTCCGCGATGGTCTCGGCGGCGACCATGGCCATCGCCTCCGCGGCGTGCGCGAGCATCAACTTCGCCGTGACGTCGCCGATGGCGAAGAGGTGCGGCACGTTCGTCCGGCCGCGGGCGTCGACGTCGATCGCGCCGCGACCGGTCAGCCGTACGCCGGTGTTCTCCAGGCCGTATCCGGTCACGCGCGGGGCGAAGCCGATGGCTTGGAGGACCCGGTCGGCCTCCAGCACCTCCTGCCGGCCCTCGCGGGTCACGGTGACGCGGACCTTGGCGGCCGGGTCGGTGTCGTCGATCGCCTCGACGCGGGTGGACGTGAGCACCTGGATGCCCAGCTTCCGGTAGTGCCGGGCCAGTTCCGCCGAGACATCGGCGTCCTCCAGCGGCACCAGGCGGTCGAGGAACTCGACGATGGTGACCTTGACGCCGTAACTGTTGAGGACGTACGCGAACTCGACGCCGATGGCGCCCGCGCCCGCGATGACGATGCTCTCCGGCAGCGTCTCGGAGAGGATCTGCTCCTCGTAGGTGACGACGCGCTCGCTCAGCGCGGTGCCCGGCAGCAGGCGGGTGGTCGCCCCGGTGGCGATGACACAGTGGTCGAAGGTCACGGTCTCGGTGCCGCCCGCGGCCAACTCCACCCGCAGCGTGTGGTCGTCGGTGAACGTGCCCCGGCCGTCGTACTCGGTGATGCCGTTCTTGTTCATCAGGTAGTGGACGCCCTTGACCCGGCCGTCGGCCACCTTGCGGCTGCGCCGGAACGCCTCCCCGTAGTCGAAGCTGACGCTGCCCTCGACCTTGATGCCGAAGGTTTTCGCCTCGCGGGTGACGATCTGGGCCAGTTCGGCGTTGCGGAGCAGCGCCTTGGACGGGATGCATCCGACGTTGAGGCACACCCCGCCCCAGTACTTCTCCTCCACGACGGCCGTCCGCAGCCCTAGTTGCGCGGACCGCACCGCAGCCGTGTAGCCGCCGGGGCCCGCGCCGAGAACGACGACATCGAAGTGCGTGCTCATGATCTGGTGTTCCCTCTGGTCACGCCGTGCCGGGCAGACCGGAGCGGCCCTCGACGACGGTGGCGAGTTTCTTGCGGTCGACTTTTCCGTTGCCGCTCAGCGGTAGTTCGTCCAGAACGACGCAGCGCCTCGGGACCTTGAACTCCTCGATCTGCTCGCGCATCCTGCCGAGAACCTGCTCGGCGCCGATCTCCGCGACCACGGCGAGGACGGCGGGCCTCTTGCCGGACGGCGGCAGGACGGCGGCGGAGACGACTCCGGGCACCCGGTGGGCGGCGGCTTCGACCTCGGTGGCGCTGACCCGGAAGCCGCGTTCCTTGTACAGGTCGTCGCGCCGACCGGAGAAGTACAGGTAGCCGTCCTCGTCCACGTGGCCGTAGTCACCGGTGCGCAGTTCGGGGAAGAGACCGTCGCGGCGCGGGAAGCGCTGGGCGCTCAGTTCGGGCCGCCGCCAGTACCCGGCCATCACGTGCGGGCCCCGGACGGTGATCTCGCCCACGACACCGGCAGGCACGGGTTCACCGTTGTCGTCGACGATCAGGATCTCGGTGCCGGGCAGCGGCAGTCCGCAGGAACCGGGGCGTTCCAGGTCCCCGTCCGGCGGCATGATCACGGCGCGCTTGCACTCGGTGAGGCCGTACATCACCTGGGCGCGCAGTCCGGGTATCGCGGCGCGCAGGGCGTTGACCGTCTCGGTCGACAGGGCGGCACCGGTGTTGGTCACCAGCCTGAGCGGCGGGCGCTGGGCCGTGGCCCGCTTCAGCAGCCACACCAGCGACTCGGCGACCGACGGGACGGCGGGCAGGACGGTCGCCTTGCTGTCCAGCAGGCTGCGCAGCAGGGCCGGTCCGGCCTCGGCCGCACTGCCGAGGACCACGTGCGCACCGCTGAGGGTGCCGAGGAAGACCTGGTAGAGGCCGTAGTCGAAGGAGAGCGGCAGGGGACAGTAGACGACGTCGTCGTCCTGGTACCGCAGGACCTGCTGGATGGCCCGAGCGGCGAAGACCACCTGCTGATGGGTGCTCACCACGGCCTTGGGAAGTGACGTGGTGCCCGAGGTGTAGATCAGGCAGACCGGGTCGACGGCGAGCGGTTCGGGTACGGCGAGCGGCTCCACGGGGGTGGCCGTGCCCGGCTCGGGGAAGGCGATCGGGAGCAGATCCTCCGGGCCGACGGCGATGACGCCGCGGTCCCGTGCTGCCTGGCGCGACGCGGGGTCCTCGGCGACGACGAGGCTCGGCTCGCAGTCGTCGAGCACATGCTCCAGCGGTACGCCCCGCACCTGCTCGTGGAGGATGGACCACGGGGCGCCGAGGCGGGAGGCCGCGAAGACGAGCGCGGGCACCAGCGGACCCGAGGGCACGGCGACGACCACGCGCCGGCCTCGGCCGAGGCCTTGGGCATGCAGCCAGGCGGCCAGCCGTTGGCCGGCGTCCCGCAGGGCCATGAACGTCGTGGTGGACCCCTGTCTGCTGATGGCCGGGCGCTCGGGCCAGGCCTGCGCGGCGGCGTCCAGGAGATGGTGAAGGAGCGTGTTCTCGGACAACTTGCTCAGTTCCCTTCAGGCGACGACTCCCCCGTCGCCATGTCGAATGGCCCGATCGCCCGGGTGCGGTGCCCGGCCCCCGATCGTGCCGGGACCGGTGTCCGGGTGACGGCGCGCCGGGGCGGCGCAGGGCCGTCCCCGGACGCGTCGTCGGCGCGACCCGTGTGGGTGCGCGAGGTCAGGGTCTTGGCACGGCGCCCAGCTGGGACAGCAGTCCGAGGGCGTCGGACAGCACCCAGTACTCGGCGATCCTGTCGTTCTCGAGACGGACGATGGCCATGCCGGAGTAGCGGACGGCGGTTCCGGGAGCGACGGTCGCGGTGGGGGCGCCACCGGCGTAGGTGCCCGTCACGGTGTACCCGCCGGCGACGAGGTCGCCCTCCCTGAGGGGACCGGGACGCGTGGTGAAGCGCACGTCGTGCAGAAGCGTGCGGACGGCGGTGACCCAGTCGAGCAGGCCGTCGCGGGTGGTGATCTGTCTGGAGTCGGGAAAGCCGAGGTAGCGGGCGAGCTCGGCGCTGTGCACCGTGAAGTCGTCGGCGATGAACTCCGGCGTGTCGGCGAAGTCCACCTCCCCGTTCCACAGGTCGACGAAGCGCTCGAAGAGCTCCTTGCCGTGATCGGTCTGCGCAGGAGGGGTGTGGGTCATGCCTTCGCCCCGGCTTCCGGCGCGGGCGCTCCCGCCGCGTCGGCGGCATCGGCCCTGGCTGCCACCCGGACGCCGACGAGCAGCGGCAGCACCGCGAGCGCGCAGGCGCCGCAGATCGCGCCGATCACGCCGAAGGAGACGCCGTTGTCCAGCAGGAGGGCGGCGATGGTGGTCGCCAGCGTCATTCCGCCGTACTGGGCGGAGCTGTTGAGTGCCAGCGCGGTGCCGCGCATCTCCGGCCGCAGCTCGCTCACCAGGGCGTTGAGGGAGGGCTGGCCGACGCCGACCGCCGTACCCCACACGATGAAGACGATGAGCACGGGGACGAGGTGGTCGCCGATGAGGGCCACGGAGGTCACGCCGGCGGCCGCGACCAGGGCGGCCGCCACGATCACGGTGCGCTTGCCCAGCTTGTCCGCGATACGGCCGCCCAGCAGGGCACCGGCCATGCTGCCGGCGCCCGATCCCATGATGGCGAGACCGGTCTGCGCCTCGTTGAACCCGAAACGCTCGGCGTAGAAGACACCGATGTTGGAGAACATGCCGTACAGCGCGAAGGCCCACAGCAGGGTGCAGCCGAGCACACAGAGCACGGCGGGTGTCGTCACGGCGCGGCCGATCATGGCGAGGTAGACGGCCACGGGGCTCTTGGCGCTCTGCTGCTGTGCTGCGGGCGGCCCGGTCGCGGGGATCATTGCGAGCACCAGTGCGCAGACGAGGACGGCCACCCCACCGACGGCGAAGAACGCGACGCGCCAGCCCAGGAGATGGGCGAGGTAGGAGCCGAGCGGCACACCGATGACGGTGGAGCTGAGCAGACCCGCCACCACGATGCCCATGACCTTGCCCCGGCGCTCGAACGGGAAAGTGTCCGCGATCATCGCGTATACGCTCGGCATGATCATCGCGGCGCCCAGGCCGGCGAGGGCCCGGCAGGCGAGCAGCAGGGTGAACTCGGAGGTGAGGCCCGTCAGGGCGTTGCCGAGGGCGAAGACGACGAGGCCGCTCGTGAGGATCGTGCGTCGGCCCAGCCGGTCCGACATGGCGCCGCACAAGGGGGCCGCGAGCGCGAACAACAAGGCGTAGGCGCTGACGAAGAGACCACCGAGCCGCGCCTCGGTTCCGGTGTCCTCGGCGATGGCCGGCACAAGCGGAACGGTGATCATCGAATCCAGGCCCACCAGGAAGGCGCTGGTCACCGCTACGAGCAGCACCCGGCTGGGCTGCGGGGACGTGTTTGTGGATAAGGACATGACACCTTTCTCACTCTGCTCGGGACACGTCGGCGCTCGCCGTCCTCCCGGCGCCGGCGGACGGCCGCCGCGCGGCGTCTCGGGGAATCACGGCGGTGCCCACCGCCCGGCAGACGACCACGGGTTCCCCGAGCAGCTCGGCTCGGGTGGCCCCTTGCTCGTACCGGGCGGCAATGTATTTACGTGCCGTGAATTCCACGACGCGCCGGAGTCTACTCCTGCCCACCAGAAGTCCGCTCACCTCAATGTAATCACCGACATACACCGGCGTCTTGAATTCGATCTCACTGTAGCCACTGAGCAGACCTTCGTCCCCGTCTATTCGAACGGTGATCTCCGTCACAACGTCGCCGAATAATTGAAGTATCCGGGCGCCGTCAACAAGATTTCCGCCGTAATGGGCGTCCTTTTGAGCCATTCGCACGCGTAGCGTCGCGGCAACCGTTTCAGACATACTTGGACCTCACTCCGACCGTCCGCTCCGCACCGACTCGCGCAGGACGATTTCCTCCAGGATCGTCCGCGCGGTCCCCCTGACGTCACCGGCTCGTGACGCCGGCTCGTCGTCGCCGTGGCCCAGGGCCACGGCGACGACGTACTCCCCCTTGTGAGCGATGGACAGCGTCAGGTCCGACAGCTCGATCTCCGTCGCCCTGCGCTGTGCCGCCCCGGTCAGCCGCACCACCGGCGCGGACCGTGCCCCGCGGGCGATGCAGATGTGCCGGGGCATCAGCCCGTCGCGGCACCCCGTGCCGAGCACCTTGAGCACCGCCTCCTTGGCGGCGAACCGGCCGGCGAGGAACTCCCGTGCCCGCTCCCGGCCGAAACCGTCGGCGAGTGCCAGCTCCTCCGCGGCGTAGGTGTACCGGCGGAACCAGGGGCGGGTCTGAAGGCGGTCCAGTTCGCCCAAGCCGAGGACATCGATCCCGATGCGCATCCGGGGCTGCCCTACCCGGCCCGGCCGGGAGCCGAGGGCGAGCGGAACACGGCCAGCTGCCCCTCCTTCGTCAGCGGATCGACGTCGCAGAGGACCACCGTGGCGGCGTCCCGGCGCCAGTCCCGCCAGTGACGGGCCAGTTCCAGCCAGACACTCGTGCAGTAGCTGGTGTCCCCGGCGCGGCTGATCCGCGCCCCGGCCGCGTCCACCGCGCCGTCCTGCACGCCCGGGCCGAGCACCAGCAGCGTCCCGGCCGGGTCGGCGGCGGCCAGCTCTCTCAGCCGGGCGGCGGTGTCCTCCGGGGACGCGAACGACTCGACGCCGGACAGGGCCGGTCCGTCCTCCCCGCCCGGCTCTCCGGCGTCGCCGAGGACGAGCAGGACACCGGAGTCGGTCAGGTCCCGGGTGTCCACGAGCGGATGAGGAGTCGGCAGGGTGGTCTGCTCCAGGACCGCGAGCACGGCCCGTCGCGCCCGGCCGGCGCGCTGGTAGGCGGCGATGATCCGCAGGGCCGTGAACGGGGCCGCGAGGCCCTGTTCGGATACGCAGAAGCTCTGCGCCGCGCCGCCGAGCAGCATGTTCAAGTGCGAGGCGACCGCGGTGAACGGGTGCACGTCGGGCAGGGCATGGGTGACGACCACCAGGTCCGCC
Organism: Streptomyces caelestis; assembly: GCF_014205255.1. Classification (GTDB taxonomy): domain Bacteria; phylum Actinomycetota; class Actinomycetes; order Streptomycetales; family Streptomycetaceae; genus Streptomyces; species Streptomyces caelestis. The sequence goes on from NZ_JACHNE010000001.1 coordinate 6,501,012, forward strand.
GGCCTGTCGATCCCGTCCGCCGTGACCAGGTGGTCCACGAGGTCGCGGTGGGACACGTTGGCCCCCTCGCGCAGGCGCTGCTCGTCGACGGTGGAACCGAACGGCTCCACCAGGTCACGGAAGAAGCCGACGATGGACGGATCGTCGTGGTACGGCCGGCGGGGCGGGTTGGCGACCGCGGCGGCCGAGCGCAGGACCGGCATCGTCACTTCCCCTCGCCGAGCAGTCGCTGAAGGTACGCGGTGAGCGTGCCCACGGTCATGAAGTCGTCCATGTCCAGGGTCTCGGGGTCGATGGCGACGTTCATGCTGTCCTCCAGGGACATGAGCATCTCCATCACCGAGGTCGAGTCCAGGTGCAGGTCCTCGAAAAGCCGCATGTCAGCGGTGAGCCCGCTGACTTCGCGTTCGAGCACCTCGGTGAGCGCGGTCTCGACCGACTCCACGACTGCCGTGTTCTCCATGGGGTTCCATCCTCTTGTCGAAAAGCCGAATACCGGGGGAGCGGAAACGTCAGAAAGTGATGAGGTGCTGCTTGCCCAGCAGGTCGTCCACGACGTCCCGGCGGCGCACCAGATGGGCGGTGCCCTGGTGGACCATGACCTCGGCCGGGAACCCGTGGCTGAGGAAGAGCCCGGGGGACGCCGACGGCCCGTACGCTCCGGAGCGCTCCACCCCGATGAGGTCCCCGGGACGCACCTCGGGCAGCGCGACCCGCTTGCCGATGACGTCGTTGGGTGTGCAGAGGGGGCCGGTGACCGTGTACTCGCCGGTGGGTTCCTCGTGGTACCGGCTCAGCGAACGGATTGGGAAATTCCGCTTGACGAAGCTGCCCACCCCGACGGCGGCCATGTGGTGGTTGGTGCCGCCGTCGGCCACGACGAACCGCTCGCCCATGGATTCCTTCACGTATCGCGCCCGGGTCACGTACGTCCCGCACCCGGCGGTGAGGTACCGGCCGAGCTCGTTGATCAGCCGGCAGTCGGGATGGTCCTCCAGGAATGGGGTGACCGTCGCCTCGATGCCCGCCGCGAGTTCCGGAATATTCAGGTCCGGTTCATTGTCGAAGTACGGCACGCCGAAGCCTCCGCCGAAATCGACGAGACTCAGTTCGATTCCAGTCTCGTCGGCAAGGGACGACGCGACGGCGAGAATCTCACGGGTGTTGTGGACCAAATCCTCATGGCGAAGGAAACGCGTTCCCATATAGGCGTGGAAACCGGTGACCCGGGTGCGCCGCAGCCCCTTCAGCACCCTCCTGGCATTGCGCAGCAGGGCCACGTCGATGCCGAACTGGCGTGGTTTTCCGCCCATCGCCAGCCCCGACCCCTTGGTGTGGAAGTCCGGATTGACGCGCAGCATGACCGGTACGTCGGCGCGGCCGGCCGCCACGGCCATCTCGTCGACCTCCGCCAGTTCCTCCAGTGACTCGCACACGATGGCGCGCAGCCCCGCGGCCACACACGCCTCGAGTTCCGCGCGGGTCTTGCCGGGGCCCAGGAAGATCGTGTCCTCGGGCGCGATACCGGCCCGCCGCGCAGTCTCCAGCTCGACCAGCGACGACACCTCGGCGCCCGCGCCGAGGCTGCCGAGGTAGCCGCAGACACTGATGTTGGGGTTGGCCTTGAGCGACAGATAGATGTCGACCGCGGGGTGCGTCAGACCGCGCAGTTCCTCGTAGGTGCGGCGCAGGACGTCCGTGTCGTACACGTACAGTGGCGTGCCGAACTCGTCGGCGATCGCCGACACGGGCAGCCCCTGCACATGGAATTCGGTGGTGGTCATGCCGCTTCCCTCCCCGCGTCCCGCTCCGTCCCCGCCGGAGTGATGGACGCCCCGTGAGTGATGACCATGGCCGCGAAGGTGGCGCCCAGGCCGACGGTCGCGAACAGGTAGTGCCGTCCCGGAACCAGCCGGCCGGCCTCCCGCAACGTCGTGTGGTTGAGGAAGACGTCCGAGGCGAAGCAGTGGCTGAATCGCTCCACGTTCTCCAGGAACACCTGCTCGCGCGGTATGCCCAGCTCGCTGATCGTCTGACGCCACGACTGCAGGTTGACGTTGTGCGGAACGACCAGGTCGATGTCCGCGAACTCGATCCCCGCCTCGGCGACGGCCCGGCGCATGACCTTCGCGAGTTCCGGCGCGTACACCTTGGAGAAGCGCAGCGACCTCTCCTCGTCCAGCAGCATCGCGGCCGAGAACTCGCCCACTGTACGGGTGACGTAGGACCGCACCGCGTCGCCCGCCCCGTCCAGCGTGACGAGACAGGCCGCCGCGGCGTCGCCCATGATGGCCACGTCCTCGATGAGCTGGATCTTGGGCGAGAACGCCTGCTCCCCGGTGACGACCAGAGCGCAGTCGCCCGGCCTGCCCTCCGTCCGCAGCAGTTCACCGGCCACGTCGACGGCGGCCATCCCGCTCGCGCAGTTCTGGTGGCTCAACCCGAAGGCCTCGGCCCGGTGCAGCCCGAGCCGGTCCCTGATCTCCCGTGCGGGATCGATGTGCGCCGGCGTCACCGCCTGCGTGGTGTGGGCGTAGAGCACATGCCGGACCCGGCTCGCGGTGCTCTCGTCGGCGACCACGCGGCGGGCCGCCGGCAACACCACGTCGTAGAGGCTCAGTTCCGGGTCGAAGCGGATCTCCTTGAGGCCGTGCACCCGCTGGAAAAGCCGGAGCTTGGTACGGCGCAACCCCAGCCGGTCCACCAGGTTCTCGATCGGCACCCGGCGCTCGGGCGCGAAGGACGCGATCGCCTCAAGGGTCGTGACTCCCATGCTCACTGTCGAACCCCTCCCTCTGTTCGTGGTCATCGCGGCCCCCGGTAGGTCAGGACAGCGGCGTTGAAGGTGGCACCCGCACCGACCGAGGCCATCACGTAGTGCCGGCCCTCCGTCAGCCGGCCTTCCTCGCGCAGCGTCGTGTAGTTGACGAAGACGTCGGAGGCGAAGCAGTGGCTGTACCGCGCGACGTTGTCCAGGAAGACGCGCTCGGCCGGGACGTCCAGCTCCGCGATGGTCTGCCGCCACGCCATCAGGTTGACGTTGTGCGGGATGATCAGGTCGATGTCGGGCAGCGTGAGCCCGGCCTCGTCGACGGCCCGCCGGACCACCTCCGCAAGCGTCGGAGCGTACGCCTTACCGAACCGGGCCAGATCTTCGGCGGGCAGTGAGACAAGATCCGAGAACTCGCCGAGGGTACGGCTGACATGGGACAGGACGGGGTGGCCCGTGCCGCCCGCCGCGACCAGGCAGGCCGCGGCGGCCTCACCCATGATCGCGGTGTTGGGAACCAGCCGGACCAGCGGGGAGAATGACTTCTCGCCCGTCACCACGAGCACCCGGTCGCGGGGGTCGCCGCCGTGCAGCAGCGCGGCGGCGACCCCCAGGGCGCCGAGCCCGGTGGCGCAGTTCTGCTGCGTCAGTGAGAACGCCTCGGCGTGACCGAGCCCGAGCCGGTCCCGCACCTCCCGGGCGACGTCCGTCGTCGGCGGTGCCACTTGGTGGATGGCCCGGGCATGGATCACGTACCGCACCCGGTGCGGCTCGGCGAGCCCGGCCACCATGTCCCGGGCCGCCGATACCACCAGGTCCACCAAGGGAAGTTCGTCGTCGAGCCGCAGTGTGTGCAGTCCATGCACTCTGCGGAACAGCGAGACCTTCGCCCGGCTCAGACCGAGAGGCCGTGCCATCGCCTCCACCGCGACCGTTCGGCCGGGCATGGCGGACTCGATCCTCTCCAGGGTCAGCAGGGGCCGGGTCATGCGCCCTCCCCGCCCCGGTCCGCAGCGAGGGCCGCCCGCAGCCACTCGTCCACCGCCCGGGCCGTCGTCGCCGCGTGCTCGCCCAGCATGGTGAAGTGGTCACCGGGGACGTCGACGACCGTGTCAGCCAGCGGCCAGCGCGGCCGGTCGTGCGTTCCGGAACGCTCCTGGGCCCGCACCAGCAGGGTGGGCACCCCGGCGCCCTCCGGGTCCCAGCCGTCGAAGGCACGCAGATAGCCGCCCATCGCGATCAGCCGGTGGTCGTCCATCCAGACGCTGCTCTCCGGGGCGAGCATCTGGTCGGCCACCATGGAGAGATCGTCCAGGTCCAGGGGACAGGCGAGGGTGTCGATCAGCACCACCGCGCGGGGCGCCGCGCTCCGCTCCACCAGCCGCCGCGCTACGGCGTGGGCGATCCACCCGCCGGTGGACCGGCCGAGGAGCACCAGCCCCCGGTCCCCGGCGAGATCCAGGGCGGCCTGCGCCTGTGCGTCGGCCAGGGCCGTCAGCGACGCGGGCAGCCCCTCGCCGGGAGCGAATCCGGGAAGCGGCGGAACCGACACGGCGCGGCTCGGCAGAGCGGTGGTGAAGGCTGCGTACTCCTGCGGCCCGGAGATCGCGATCATGGAGGGGAAGCAGACCACCACGGGGCCGTCCTCCGGCCCGGCGGCCTTCGGGAAGGCGGTCGGTGCCGCGCTCCCGTCGAGAGTCGGCCGCAGCCGGGACGCCGTGACCAGCAGATCCACCGCGTCCCCGAGCCGGTGCCGTTCGTGGGCGTCGCGGAAGAGGCCGACCAGGGTGTCCCCGCCGTCCTGGCCCGTCGCCGGTGAGCCGGCCGTGACGGCCCCCAGTTGCCCGTCCACGAAGGCGGCCAGCTGCGCCGGCGTCGGATGGTCGAAGACCGCGGTGGCCGGGAGCCGCAGACCCGTGGCCTGGTTCACCGCGTTGCGCAGCTCCAGCGAGGTCAGCGAGTCGAACCCCAGGTCCCGGAAGGACGTCTCGGGGTCGACGGCGTCGGCACCGTCATGGCCGAGCACCCCGGCGACGGCGGTTGACACCGCCTCGGTGACGGCCTTGGACCGCTCCTCTCCGGTGAGCCCGGCCAGCCGGTCACGCAGCGTCGGACCGGCCGGGGCACCCGTCGCGGGCGCGGCGGCCGACGCGGAGCGCCGTGCCGTGCCGCGCACCAGGCCGCGCAGCAGCGGCGGCAGCGGCTGTGCCGAGCCGCGCAGGGCCTTGCGGTCCAGCCGTACGGGCACCAGGACGGCCCGTCCGTTCGCGCACGCGGCGTCGAAGAGGGCCGTGCCCTGCTCGGGGGAGATGGCCAGCACGCCGTAGCGTTCCATCCTCTTGAGGTCCGCGGCCCCGAGCGTGCCGGCCATGCCGCCGCTGGGTTGCCACATGCCCCAGGCCAGCGCGGTGGCGGGCAGCCCCCGGACGGCGCGGTGCTGGGCCAGCGCGTCCAGGAAGGTGTTGCCCGCCGCGTAGCTGCCCTGTCCCGGGCTGCCCAGCGTGCCGGCGACCGAGGAGAACAGCACGAACGCCTTCAGGCCGGTGCCCTCGGTGAGTTCGTGCAGGTGCAGGGCCGCGTCCGCCTTGGGGCGCAGGACGGTGTCCAGCCGCTCCGGGGTCAGCGAGGTGACGACCCCGTCGTCGAGAACACCCGCGGTGTGGACCACGGCGGTCAGCGGATGCCCGGCCGGGACGGTGCCGAGGAGTCCCCTCAGCGCCTCGCGGTCGCTGACGTCGCACGCCGCGACGGTGACGTCCGCCCCCAGCTCGCGTAGTTCCGCGGTGAGCTCGGCGGCTCCGGGCGCGGAAGGTCCCGAGCGGCTGGTGAGCAGCAGCCGCTGGGCGCCGTGCTCGGTCACCAGGTGACGGGCGAGCAGCGCGCCGAGTTCGCCGGTGCCGCCCGTGATCAGCACGGTGCCCTGCCAGGCGGCGGGATCTGGTTCGATGTCCGCCGAGGTGGTGGCCCTGACCAAGCGAGGAGTGAGCAACGCCCCGCCGCGCACGGCGAGTTGAGGCTCACCCGAGGCCAGCGCCGTCGCGAGGGCCGGGCCTTGGAGCTGTTCGCCGATGTCGCCGTCACCGTCGAGGTCGACGAGGACGAAACGCCCGGGCGCCTCCGACTGGGCCGACCGGACCAGGCCCCACACCGGGGCCGCGGCCAGGTCGGCAACGTCCTCGTCGGGCCGCGCCGCGACGGCCCGGCGGGTGACCAGCACCAGCCGGGACGGAGTCTCGGGGCCCTCGGTCAGCCAGGTCCGCAGCAGTTCGAGCACCTGGCCGGTGGTCTCCCGCAGAGCGCCCGCGAGGTCCGTGCCGGAGGCCCCGGCACAGTGCACGACGGTGTCCTGGGCCACGCCGCTGTCACCGGCCGGCGCCTCCAGCGCGGCCGCCGGGGTGGTGAAGTACCGTGCCGTGCGCGCCGGGGCGGTGCGGGAAGCCGACGGGAGCTCCGTCCAGTCCACCTGGTGGAGCCCGTCGGCCGCGGTCACGCGGGCGGCGCCGAGTTGCTCGCCCGAGGCGGCGCGAGAGACGAACCCCTCCACGGTGATGACCGGGTTGCCCTCCGGATCCGTGGCCGTCAGTGTGACCGTATCGGCGTCCTGGCGGGTGTAGCGGACGCGCAGCGAGGAGGCCTCGAGCGCGTGCAGCCGCACGCCGTTCCAGGAGAAGGGCAGCCGGCCCGAGGGCGTGCCGTCACGCAGCTCCTCCCACGCCAGGGCGTGCAGGGCCGCGTCGAGCAGAGCCGGGTGCAGCCCGTACCGCGCCGCCTCCGCCGCCGGCTCGTCGGGGAGGTCCACCTGCGCGAACAACTCGTCTCCCCGCCGCCACACGGCGGTCAAGGCCTGGAAGGCGGGACCGTAGGCGAAACCGGTGTCGGCCAGCCGGTCGTAGAGGCCCTCGATGTCCACCTCGACGGCCTCCCGCGGCGGCCACTCGGCGATGCCGGTCGCCGGCGCGGCCTCCTCGGCGCGGGCGAGTCGGCCCGCGGCGTGCAGCGTCCACACCGCCTCGTCGTCGCCGGCCCCGTCGTCGGGCCGGGAATGCACGGTCACCTGGCGGCGACCGTCGGGCTCAGGAGGGCCGACGATCAGCTGGACCCGGATGCCCCCCTCCTCCGGCAGGACCATCGGCGCCTGGAGCGTCAGCTCCTCCACCGTCTCGTGCCCGGTGTGGGCACCGGCCAGGTTCGCCAGCTCCAGCAGTGCCGTACCGGGCACCAAGGTCGTGTCGAAGACGACATGGTCGGCCAGCCACGGGTGGGTCCGACGGGAGAGGCGGCCGGTGAAGACCGCCGTGTCCCCGGCGGCCAGGGCGGTGACGGCGCCGAGCAGCGGGTGGTCGGCCGCGGTGAGGCCTACCGAGGAGACGTCGCCGGGCGCGTCCGGCTCGTCCAGCCAGTACCGCTGCCGCTGGAAGGCATAGGTGGGCAGGTCGGTACGGCGTGCGCCCAGGCCCGCGAAGAACGCCTCCCAGTCCGCGGAGACACCGCGGACGTGCAGCTCGGCGACGGCCGTGGTGAGGGAGTGTTGCTCGGGCCGGTCCCGGCGCAGCAACGGCACGACCAGGGCATCGTGTTCGTCGCCGAGGCACTGGCGGGTCATGGCGGAGAGCGTCCCGTCCGGACCGAGCTCGACGAATGTCCCGACCTTCGCCTCCCGCAGCGTGGCGACCGCATCGGTGAAGCGGACGGCTTCGCGTACGTGCCGGACCCAGTACTCGGGCCGGCCCAGGGTGTCCGCACCGGCCACTTCTCCGGTGACGTCCGAGACCACGGGGATGACGGGAGCCGCGAACGTCAGGCTCTCCACCACTTCGGCGAACTCGTCCAGCATGCCGTCCATGTGGGGCGAGTGGAACGCATGGCTGACCGTGAGCCGCTTGGTCTTGCGTCCCTCCCGCTCGAAACGCGCGGCGACGGCGGTGACGACGTCCTCGTCACCCGAGAGGACGAGTGAGCCGGGGCCGTTGAGCGCGGCGATCGAGGCCCGGTCCTCGGCGCCGGCGAGGGCGGCGAGGGCCTCCTCCTCGGTGGCCTGGACGGCGACCATCGCGCCGCCCCCGGGCAGGTTCTGCATGAGCCGCCCGCGGGCCGTGACGAGCTTGGCCGCGTCCGGGAGCGAGAGCACCCCGGCGACATGGGCGGCGGCGATCTCGCCGATGGAGTGGCCGGTGACGAAGTCGGGCCGCACACCCCAGCCTTCGAGCAGCCGGAACAGCGCCACCTCCAGGGCGAAGAGGGCCGGCTGGGTGTATTCGGTCCGGTCGAGCAGGCCGCCGGCGTCCTCGTCGGCGAAGACGACCTGGCGCAGGGGTCGGTCGAGGTGCTCGTCGAGCGCGTCGCACACCGCGTCCAGGGCGGCCGCGAACGCGGGATACGTGGCGTACAGCGCGCGTCCCATGCCGAGCCGCTGGCTGCCCTGGCCGGTGAAGAGGAACGCGGTCCTGCCGGCCGCCCGGGCCTGGCCGCGGACAGCGTGTGCGGTCGGAGCGCCGTCGGCGACCGCCTCGAGGGTGGAGACCAGACTGTCGCGGTCGCCCGCGGTGAGAACGGCGCGGTGTTCCATCGCGGCGCGTGAGGTGGCCAGGGAGTAGGCGATGTCGAGGGGATCCTCCCCGCCCAGGGCCGCCAGTAACTTCCCGGCCTGGGCGCGCAGCGCCTCGGCGCTCCGTCCGGACAGCAGCCAGGGGAGGACGAAGCCCTCGGGCAGCTCCGGTCGCGCAGCGGCCTCGGGCGCCGCCGCGCCGGCCGTGTCGGCGGGGGCGGGCTCCTCGAGGATGACGTGGGCGTTGGTGCCGCTGATGCCGAAGCTGGAGATGCCCGCCCGGCGCACCCGGTCGGAGGCGGGCCACTCGACCGGCTCGGTGAGCAGCCGGACGTCGCCGGCGGACCAGTCCACGTGCGGGCTCGGCGCGTCCACGTGCAGGGTCCTGGGCAGCCGGCCGTGCTCCATGGCCTTGATCATCTTTATGATGCCGCCGATTCCCGCGGCTGACTGGGTGTGACCCACGTTGGACTTCAGCGAACCGAGCCACAGCGGTCGCCCGTCGCGCCCCTGGCCGTAGGTGGCCAGCACTGCGTTGGCCTCGATGGGGTCGCCGAGCTTGGTGCCGGTGCCGTGTCCCTCGACCGCGTCCACGTCGCTCGCCTTGAGTCCGGCGGCGGCCAGCGCCTCCCGGATCAGCTTCTCCTGCGACGGGCCGTGCGGGGCGGTCAGTCCGTTGCTCGCGCCGTCCTGGTTGACGGCCGAGCCGCGGATCACGGCCAGGACGCGGTGCCCGCGGCGGCGGGCGTCGGACAGCCGCTCCACGATCAGGGAGCCCACACCCTCGGCCCAGGAGGTGCCGTTGGCGGCGGCGGCGTAGGACTTGGCCCTCCCGTCGGGCGCCAGGCCGCGCTGCCGGCTGAACTCCGTGAAGGAGAAGGGCGTGGCCATCAGCATCACACCGCTCACGACCGCCAGGCCGCACTCGCCCCTCCGCAGCGACTGGCCCGCCATGTGCAGGGCCACCAGGGAGGAGGAGCACGCCGTGTTGACGGTCACGGCGGGGCCGTCGAAGCCGAAGGAGTACGAGATGCGGCCCGAGGCGACGCTTCCCGCGCTGCCGACGCCGAGGTAGCCGTCGAAGCCCTCGACCGGCGTCTTGAGGAAGCGGAGGCCGTATTCGTCGAACATGATGCCGACGAAGACGCCGGTGTCGCTGCCGCGCAGGGTGTCCGGGACGAGCCCGGCGTTCTCGAACGCCTCCCACGTGGTCTCCAGCAGCAGACGCTGCTGGGGGTCGACGGTGACGGCCTCGCGCGGGGAGATGCCGAAGAAGCCGGCGTCGAAGTCGGCGGCGTCGTGCAGGAAGCCGCCCTCGCGGACATAGCTCTTGCCGATGCTCTCCGGGTCCGCGTCGTACAGGTTCTCCAGGTCCCAGCCCCGGTCGGTCGGGAACCCGGTGATCGCGTCGCGGCCCTCGTCCACCAGCCGCCACAGCTCGTCGGGCGTGGTCACACCGCCGGGGAACCGGCAGCTCATGCCGACGATCGCCAGGGGCTCGGTGTCCCGTTCCGTCACCTGCCGCAGGCGGGCCTCTACGCGGTCGAGTTCGGCGGTCGTGCGCTTGAGGTACTGCAACAGCTGCGCTTCGGTGGACATGTTCTCGTCGGACATGATCTGGTCGGGCATCCTCAGCTTCTCTTCGCTAGGCGCGGTCGGGTCCGGGAGTCGTGGGCGCGAGGGCCGTGGCGGGATCACCCGGTGTCGTCCCGGTGCGGGAGTCTGGTGTCCAGGTAGGCGAGCAGTTCCTCGGCGGACGCCGCTTCGACGGGCTTGCCGGCGGAAGCCCCCTCCGGTGCGGGCGTGAGCCGGTCCAGCAGGGCGCCCAGCCGTGTGACGAGTTCGGTGCGGAGGCTCTCGCCGGCGTCGTCACCGCTGAGTCCGGCGGCGGCCTCCTCCAGCCGGTCCAGGGCCGCCGTCAGGGACACGGACGCGCCTTCGGCGGTCGTGGTGAGCCGGGTCCACAGATGGTCGGCGAGCGCCCGCGGAGTCGGCTGGTCGAAGACCGTCGTCGGGGTCAGCGGGAGGCCGGTCAGCTCGCTGAGCAGCTCGCCCAGGACCACGGCGGCCAGGGAGTTGACGCCGAGGGCCAGGAAGCTCTCTTCGCCGGACGCGGTGCGCAGCTCCGCGCTCTCCGTCGCGTCGGCCGCGGCGTCGAGCACCTGCTGGAGGAGCAGTTTGCGGCCGGCGTCCTTCGGGAGCTCCGCCAGCCGCTCGCGCAGTTCCTCCGCCGGGCCGGCCCCCTGCGACGCCGTGGCGGTGTCGCCGAGGACGCCGAGCTGGGCGTAGAGGTCGAGCTGGTCGTCCGAGAGCCAGTACTCGGCGATCCGGCCGTCCTCGAAGCGCAGGATGTCCACGCCGCGGAAGGTGACGCGGGTGCCGGCGGGGGCGGTGGCGGCGGCGGGGCGGCCACCTTGCCAAGTGCCCTCGAACACCCATCGGCCGATGGCGTAGTCGCCGACGATGAACGGGCCCAGTTCTCCGGTGATCCGGGCGTCGTCGTCGAAGGAGGAACGGAAGGCAGCGATCCACGAGGCGACGGACGGGCCGTCGCTGAGGGTCCCGGGGTCCGGCATGCCGTATCGGGGGAGGTTGACCCGCATGGTGCGCGACAGGATGGTGTCGGCGATGGCGAAGTCGCCGTTCCACAGCCGGGACCAGGCGTCCCACAGTTCCCGGTGCGTCAGGGTGGTGGTCGGCGCGGTCATCGGGCGGCCTCCGTGCTCTCCTGGCGAGCGCCGTCGGGGCCGGCCGGGTGCGTCCCGGCGCCCGGGGCACCTTCGGACAGGATCCGCAGGGACTCCTCCGAAAGGCTCCAGCCGGTCACCTTCTCGGTGCGGGCGACGATCTCGGGCGCCATGTAGTCCTCCACTGTCATCAGGCGGGAGCCGAAGAGGTGGAAGTGCTTCGCCAGGTGCGCGTCGCGTGCCGCGCCCTCGAACATGAACGCCTCGATCTCGTTGAAGGGGCGCGCCAGGGCGTAGTCGGCGATGAGGTGCTGATGGGCTCCGGTCTCCGTGGCGTGCCGTTTCGCGTAGTCGGCGAGCGCGCCGTCGAGCGGGTCGTCACCGGTGAGCGCGGGGGCGGTGGTCTCGACCAGCCAAGAAGCCGACTGCATGGCCCAGGCGCAGCCCACGGCGGAGAGAGGATCACTGGTGAGGGCGGCGTCGCCGATCAGGGCGAATCCTGGACCGGACGGTTGACGCGCGATCAGCGGGTAGTTCACGGTGCCGATGACCTTGGAGATCCGCTCGGCCTTGTCGATGTCGGGGCCCTCCGGCAGTGAGCGGACGAAGTCGAGGTAAGCGCCCTCGACGTCCTCGCGGAAGTCGCCGATCCGCGTCTTGGACAGCACGGCGGCGACGACGGTCACCCCGTCCTCGTTGGGCATCACGTAGGCGTTGTCGGGGTCGAGGTAGTACACCCGCGCGGAGGTGCGGCCCTCGGGGTGGCGGAGCCCGCGGAAGTACGCGAAGTAGCTGAAGCGATTGTTCTCCACAGTCTCGGACGGGGCGCCGACCAGGCGCGCGACCGTGGAGTCCTTGCCGTCGGCGCCCACGACGAGCGGGGCCCGCAGAGCGAAGGGGCCGTCGGCCGAGGTGCCGGCCACACCGGTCGTCCGGCCGTTCTCCATGAGCAGCTCGTTCACGGTGTGACCGAGCCGCAGGTCGACGCCCTCGGTGCCGGCGGCCATCCTCCGTAACAGCGGGTCGAGGGACTGCCGGCGGACGCTGTAGCCGTGCGGCAGGACACCGGGGCCGGTCTCGGTCTCCGGCCTGATCCAGCCCCATTTCGTCCAGTAGTCCGCGGAGTTGCGTATGGCGCCGATGCCGTCCAGGGCGTCGGCCAAGCCGAGTTCGGCCATTACAGGCCAGGCGGAGGCCTGAATGTAGTGGGTGCACAGTACTTTGTGCGCGCTCATGCTGGATCGGCGTTCCAGCAGCGCCACCTTGGCGCCCTGGCGTGCGTAGAGAATCGCTGCCGTACAGCCGGCAACACTGGCCCCATTGATGACGACGTCATAATTTTGGGTCTGGTTTTCTGGCACGACTGACCTCTCGTACGTTCTTGACGAAATGCAATCAGCGATTTCCCGGGTAATGTCAAACGGCCTGTACCACGGCACACGACCAGGTAAAGCCGCCACCGCCGCCGATCAACACGGCGAATTCGCCGGATTCGAGATCGGGGGACGCGGAGATACTGGCCATATTGGCGAACATGTCACCCGCCCCCAAATGTCCGCTGTCCTCTCGCTCCCGCAGTGTCTTCCCGGCCACCAGCCCCTCGAGGACGGGCAGATACATCATGTCGAGAACACTGTCGCTGAGGCGTGGCAGGGCAACATAGCGAATACGGGCGTCGCCGGGCTCGACGCCGGCCTCGGTGAGCGCCTTCAGCAGGACGGTGCGCACGCTTGATCGCGCCGATTCGGTGAAGGCCGCGATTCCCCCGTGCTCCTCCAGGTAAGCCTTCTTCGGCCTTCTGACATCGATACGGCCGTCGCGCCAGAGAGGCGCCGGGCTGAACTCGTCACGACCGCGGTACATCGACTCGTATCGGGCGTCCGTCACGAAGGCGAGTGACTTCAGAACGAGTCCGGAAGGGGGCCGTTCCCGATCCAGGCGGCGCAGGAGTGCCGCTGTGCCGGCATCGCCGTACACCACGCCGTAGTCCGCGGCCCAGCGGTCGAATCCGGGCGGGCAGAAACGGTCCGCGGTGGTGACCAGCGCGGCCTGGAGACACGCGTCTGCGGTGAGCTTGTCCACGGCGACGCCGAGTGCCGCAGCGCCGGCGTTGGACATCTGCTGGACGCCGAGCGGGAGTGCGGCGCGGGCCCCGATCCGGGCGGCGATGTAGTGGGCAGGGGACCAGAAGTCGTGGCCCTGGTGGTACAGCCAGCCATGCACCACCAGGCCGATGTCCTCGGGAGCGCACGTCGAGGCGCCGAGTGCGCGCTCCGCGGCCAGCACCGCCATGTCCGGTGCCGATGTCCCGGACACCGGGACCGCGGTCAGTCCGAGGTCGCGGCTCTCCTCGGCGGTGATCCGGCCCGCGGCCACCACGGCGGACGCCGTCTCACGCTCCTCCGGCAACCATGTCGTCACCGCTTCCAGGACAAGAAGTCCTGCGCCTTTCATAGGTTATTCCCCCGTGTAGCTGCATAGGGCGGCTTGGTCTTGCCGCTCCCTTTGCGTAATCGCGGCACGCACCCCTTGCGGGGCCCTGCTCGCTCACTTCACATCACTTGGTTGCATGAAGCGCGGATCGGTTTACAGCCGATGCCCAACAAGTCTGGTGACGTCCGTCACATCCGCCTCCACCGGGTATTCGTGCCGAGGCTGAAGCGAATGCGGAATGCCGTCTATCATTTTTCGGGTTCCGCTCCCGGTCGCTGCCGAGGTGACCGAAATCGGCCGGTTGGCGCGGAGTCGCCCATGGCATGATGAAGAAGTGGCGGCCTGTGCGCGAGGGTGCGGGCTACGGAGAGAGTTGGTTTTCGGGATGACTTCAGCGCTGATTCCGTGCAGCACACACGAATCCGATCGATCGACGGCAATCGCCCACCTCTTCGTCGCATACCGGTCACGTCTGCTCAAGCTTGCCGTCACTTTGGGTACGGATGCTGATGCGGAGGACATCGTCGCGGAGGCCTTCTATCAGCTCCACAAGAACTGGGACGATTTACGCTCCCCGGAGGCGGCTGCGGGCTACCTCCGGTCGGTCGTACGGAACCTGGCCCGTATGAGGTTGAGGCGGCTCGTGATAGCCCGCCGCTACGCCGAACCCCGGTGTGAGCCCATGGTGCACTCGGCCGAACAGCAGGCCCTGCTGAACAACGATCAGCGGGCGGTGGTCAAAGCCCTCAGAAGGCTCCCTCGCCGCCAATTCGAGGCCCTGATTCTCAGGCATTGGATGAATCTCAAGGAAGCGGAAATAGCCGAGGCGATGGGCATATCGGTCGGTGCGGTGAAGTCCCATACGTCACGGGGCATGACGAGGCTCTCCGAGATGCTTGAGTCGCGGGTCGCGTAGCCTGTCTCTCTCCGACCGCGGTGACGGCCGACGCTGCGGCGGTGTTGTCCGCGGTGTGGCCGATCTCGCCCTCGCGACCAGCCGCCAGGCCGTCAGCGCTGCCGTTGCAGCAGCGCGAACCGTGCCCCTTCCGGATCCGCCGCCGTCGCCACCCGGCCGTGCGCGGTGTCGTGGGTCGGCTTGAGGGCCTGCCCGCCCAGATGCACCAGGTGGTCCAGGGCGTCGTCGACGTCGGCGACCTGGAAGTACGTCACCCAGTGCGCGCCCCGGTCACGGGGCAGAGTCTGCCCCAGCCCGTGGATGCCGACGACGGGCCGGCCCCCGAGATTCAGGGTCACGTAGTCGAAGTCGGCGGACACCACCGGCTCCTCCTGGTAGCCGAACACCGTCCGGTAGAACTTGGCGACGGTCGCCGACTCGAAGGTCAGCAGCTCGTTCCAGGCGGGCGTGCCGGGGACGTCCGAGACGGCCGTGCCGAGGTGTGCGGAGGCCTGCCAGATGCCGAAGACCGCACCCGAGGGGTCGGAGCCGATCGCCAGGCGGCCGGCGTCGGCCGCGTCCAGCGGGCCCACGCCGATCGTGCCGCCGCAGCTGCGCACCGTCTCGGCGGTCAGATCCACGTTCTCCGAGGCGAAGTAGGGGGTCCACGCGATGGGCAGGTGACGGTCCGGCGGCAGCCGGCCGATGCCCGCCACCTCGTGCCCGTCGAGCAGCGCCCGTACATACGGGCCGAGTTGCTGGGGGCCCGGCTGGAACTCCCAGCCGAACAGCGTCCCGTAGAACTCCTGGGTCGCGGCCGGCCCGTGCACCATCAGGCTCACCCAGCAGGGCGTGCCGGGCGTGTGCCGAGCGGGTGTTGCGCCATTCGGGCCGGCTGACTCCCTAGCGTCGGTCATCGTCACTCTCTTCTCGGCCTCGCGGTGGGCGTGCTCTGCGCAGCCCTCGTGGGTACGCCCCAGCGGGACGCGCCCCCTGTGCGGGAGAATGCCTGATGTGCGGGGCGCTGTCCCTTGCGGCGCGCTTATCGGCAGGTCGTTCAGCTGTACAGCATGTGCTTGTTCCCGTACAGCGCGTCATCGGGCCGGCCCGGCCGAGCAGGGTAGCCGGACACGGACGGCTCGGCCATCCCTGTTGCGCGAGGATGGAGCCATGAACGCCATCATCTCCGCATCCGACCTCGCGAGCGACCTGACGGGCGCCAACCCGCCCGTCCTGCTCGATGTCCGCTGGCAGCTCACCGCGGCCAAGGCATCCGGTGAACCGCCGTACGACGGCCGGGCCGCGTACGAGGCAGGACACCTCCCCGGGGCAGTCTTCGTCGACCTGGACCGGGAGTTGGCCTCGGCGCCGGGGGAGGGCGGCCGGCATCCGCTGCCCGACCTCGCGCGCTTCGGTGCCGCGATGCGCCGGGCGGGCGTGTCGTCCGGGAGGCCGGTGGTCGTCTACGACGGCGGCCAGGGCTGGGCGGCGGCCCGGGCATGGTGGCTGCTGAGCTGGACGGGTCACCCGGACGTGCGGGTCCTCGACGGCGGGCTGCCGGCCTGGGAGGGGCCGTTGGAGAAGACCGTGCCGACACCGGCCGAGGGCGACTTCGTGCCCGAGCCGGGAGCGGACGGCCTGCTCGACGCCGACGCCGCCGCGGAGTTGGCGCGGTCCGGGGTGCTGCTGGACGCGCGGGTGGGGGAGCGCTACCGGGGCGAGGTGGAGCCGATCGATCCGGTGGCCGGGCACATCCCGGGAGCGGTGTCGGCGCCCACCACGGAGAACGTGGGAGCGGACGGGTGCTTCCTCCCCGCCGGGGAACTGCGCGCGCGGTTCAAGGGGCTTGGCGTGGCCGAGGACGCGCGGGTCGGCGTGTACTGCGGGTCGGGGGTGTCCGCGGCCCACGAGGTGCTGGCGCTTGCGGTCGCGGGCATTCCGGCGGAGCTGTACGTGGGTTCGTGGTCGGAGTGGTCCTCGGATCCGGACCGGCCGGTGGCGGTGGGACCGGATCCCCGGTAACCCGACACGAGCGAGGGCCGCACCCGGAAGGCGCGGCCCTCGTCCCCGTGTAGCCGTATCCGAAGCTGATCCGGTTACTCCTGCTTCTTGCGCCGCGTCCCGAACACGATCTCGTCCCAGCTCGGGACGGCGGCTCTGCGGCCCGGCCGGACGCCGTCGGCCTCGGCCTGCCGGTCGGTGGCGCCGACGAGCCGGTCTCGGTGGCTGCCGACGGAGCGTGGCATGAGCACGTCCGCGTAAGCGGAACCGGCCGAGGCGGCGGGAGCCGGGGGCTCCTCCGCCTCCGGTTCGGCGACGAGCTCCTCCTCCTCGGGCTCCGGTGCTGGGCGCTCCGGCACCACCAGGTCACCGCGGAAGCTCGGCACCGCCTCCAGCAGGCTGGTCAGCGAGTCCCGCTCATCCGCGCTCTCCTCCACCGGCTCGGACGCCTGCGCCGGAAGGCTGAGGCGCTCCCGGTCGCCGGAACGGTCCAGCGGCCGGTCGCGCGGCAGCCGGGCGATCCGGGGGACGAACGGGAAGCTGGGCTCGGGCGCCGTCAGGTCGTCGGACTCGCCGATGAGCATGCGCGCCTCGTCGTCGACGGCCTGGACGAGCCGCCGGGGCGGGTCGTACGTCCAGCTCGCCGAGTGGGGTTCGCCCGCGACGCGGTAGACCAGCAGGACTTCCCACGTGCCGTCGTCGCGACGCCACGAGTCCCACTGGGCGGTGTCCTTCTCGGCGCCGCGCAGCAGCAGCCGCTCCCGCACGACCTCGCCCAGCGGCGGACCGGAGTTCTCACCGGGGCGGCGGACCGGAGTCTTGCGGGCCCGCTCGGCCATGAACGCACGCTCGGCGAGCACCGGACCCTCGAAGCGGCGGACCCGGTCGACGGGGATGCCCGCCATCTGCGCGACCTCTTCCGCGGTCGCGCCGGCACGTATACGCGCCTGGATGTCGCGGGGGCGGAGGTGGCTCTCCACCTCGATCTCGATCTGGCCGAGGCGAGGACGGTCGCCGCGCACGGCGGCGCGGAGCCGTTCGTCGATCGGCAGCGTGTACTCCGTGCTGTCCGCAGCCTTCAGCACCAGCCGTGTGCCGTCATTCGAGACGGCCACGACACGCAGTTCGGGCATGGGGACCTCCCGGGTGGTGCCTGCCGACGTCACGTGCGTCGCTGCTTCCGCTAGTCGAGTGTGGCCTGCCCGGGTGCAGCCTGCCACAACCTTGCCGAGTTGCCCGGCGTGTCGGGCGCGGGCCCTGGATCGCCGTTATGGCACGGTTACCTATTCGCAACGCTAAGTGACGAATTCTGTCACCCTGTGCAACTAGCCCCCTCCCGGCGGTCCTTAAAGGCCCCGTACACCCTGACAGGAGACCGGACCCAGGGCTCGCAACAGTACTCCATTCGGGCCACGTGCGTGGATTGGCGCGCCGCCCAACTTCTGGGAAGGGGTCGGACTTGGCCGTCCCTTGCCCGCTTTCCTCGATCTTGAACGTGGGGAACTTCACGTAACCACCGGAAACGGAACTAACAGTTTCGGACACGCGTCCCCTTCTTGCGCAGTTGAACGACCGTGTACCGACGAACAGCCCGTCCGGCACCGGCACCCCCGAGGGCGGGGTCGCCTCACCCTCACCCGAAGAGGGCGGCGGTACGGCACGCGGCCCCCGCACCGACGCCCACACCGAGCTCGGAGGGGAGCGAGGCCCCGGGGAACACCACCCCGAGTGCGTCCCCTACGCCCCCAGAACCCTCCGCAAGTAGTCGTTCTGGAACCGCCGATCAGGGTCGAGGCGGTCCCGCAGCGCCGTGAACTCGCCGAAGCGCGGGTACACCTGGGAGAAGTACTCGGCGTCCCGGGTGTGGATCTTGCCCCAGTGCGGACGGCCTTCGTGCGCGGTGAAGATTCGCTCGGCCGCGGTGAAGTACCGCTGGTAGGGCGTGCCCTGGAACATGTGGACGGCGATGTACGCGGTGTCCCGGCCCGAGGCGGTGGACAGAGTGATGTCGTCCGCCGGAGCGGTGCGCACCTCCACGGGGAAGCTGACCTTCAGGCCGGAGCGGTCGACCATCGTCTTGAGCTCGCGCAGCGCCTCGACGACGGCCGCGCGCGGAACGGCGTACTCCATCTCCACGAAGCGCACCCGGCGCGGAGACGTGAAGACCTTGTAAGGGATGTCGGTGTAGGTCCGCGCGGACAGGGCCTTGCTGGAGATCTGGGCGATCGCGGGGATCGTGGCGGGCACCGCGCGGCCGACCCAGTTGGCCACCTGGAAGACCCCGTTGGAGAGGAACTCGTCCTCGAACCAGCTCTGGAGCTGGGGCACCGGCTTCTCCGGACCCGCGCTGCGGTTGTTGCGCTTGGTGTTGGTGTTCCCGGTGTGCGGGAACCAGTAGAACTCGAAGTGCTCGTTCTCGGCCCAGAGTTCCTCGAAGTCGGAGAGGACCCTGTCGAACGGCATCGGCTCCTCGCGGGCCGTGAGCAGGAAGACGGGCTCCACGGCGAAGGTGATCGCGGTGACGATGCCCAGGGCACCGAGGCCGATGCGGGCCGCCGCGAAGACGTCCGGGTTCTCCTTCTCGGAGCAGGTGAGGACCGAGCCGTCGGCGGTGACCAGTTCCAGGCCCTTGATCTGGGCGGCGATCGATCCGGAGTCGCGGCCCGTGCCGTGGGTGCCGGTACTGGTGGCCCCGGAGACCGTCTGCTCCATGATGTCGCCCATGTTCGTCAGCGACAGTCCCTCGCGCGCCAAGGCCACGTTGAGTCTCTTGAGCGGCGTGCCGGCCTCCACCGTGACGGTCATGGCGTCGCGATCAATGTCGCGTATGCCGGTCAACAGTTGAGGACGGATCAACACACCGTCCGTCGCGGCTATGGACGTGAAGGAGTGCCCGCTGCCGACGGCCTTCACCTTCAGGCCGTCCTCGGCGGCCCGCCGCACGGCGGCGGCCAGCTCGTCGACGGAGGCCGGGGTGACCTCCCGCGCGGGCCGCGCGGAGACGTTGCCGCCCCAGTTACGCCACGTGCCGTTCTTTCCGTTCGCTGTGCTGCTCAACGGAGCCTCCCCGACCCGTAGCCGGCCGCTTGAGCCGACGGAATCCGAGGAAACCCACCGCGACCGCGACGGCCCCGGCCACCGCCGGAACCCCGTACCCGGCACGCGCCCCGGCCGCGTCGATCACCCAGCCGGCCGCGGAGGAGCCGAGTGCGACCCCCACCGCGAGTCCGGTGCTCACCCAGGTCATGCCCTCGGTGAGCTGCGCGCGTGGTACGTGCTCTTCGATGAGGGACATCGTCGTGATCATCGTCGGAGCGATGGCCAGACCCGCAACGAACAGCGCCACGGCCAGAAACGGCAAGTTTCCGACCAGTAGGAGGGGGATCATACTCACGGCCATGGCACACACGCCCAGCAACCACCGGCGTTCCGGGGCCCCTGCGAAGTGCAGCAGTCCGAAGACCATGCCCGCCACACACGAACCGGCCGCGTACAGCGCGAGGACGATGCTCGCGGCGGCCTTGTGCCCCTCCTCGTCGGCGAAGGCCACGGTGACCACGTCGACCGCCCCGAAGATCGTCCCGGTCGCCACGAAGGTGGCCACCAGGACCTGTAGGCCCCGCGAGCGCATGGCCGTGCCCCCGCCACGGTGCTCGCGCGGGTGCGGCTCCGGCTCGGTGGCGCGCTGCGCGGTCAGCCAGAAGACGCCGACGGCCAGGAAGCAGGCGGCGAGCAGCGGACCGGCCTCCGGGAACCAGGCTGTGGACAGGCCGATGGAGATGATCGGCCCGAAGATGAAGCACACCTCGTCCACCACGGACTCGAAGGAGTACGCGGTGTGCAGTTGCGGGGTGCCCCGGTACAGGGCCGCCCAGCGGGCCCGGATCATCGCGCCGACGCTCGGTACGCAGCCGATGCCGACGCACGCCACGAACAGCACCCAGTCCGGCCACCCGTAGTGCGCCGCGAACAGCAGGACGGCCGCCGCGGCGAGCGAGATCAGTGTCGCCGGCCGCAGCACCCGCCGCTGTCCGTACCGGTCCACCAGCCGTGAGACCTGCGGTCCGGCCACCGCCGCCGCCAGCGCGATGGTGGCCGACAGGGCACCGGCCAGGCCGTACCGGCCGGTGAGCTGGGAGACCATCGTGACGACGCCGATGCCCATCATCGACAGCGGCATCCGGCCGAGGAAGCCCGCGGCGGAGAAACGCTTGCTGCCGGGGGCGGCGAACAGGGCGCGGTAGGGGCTGGGCACGGGGTCTCCGAAAGGCTCAGTAAGCTGCGAACGCAGTCGAGACAGATTACGCCTCGGGGCGTGCCGGACGCACCCGTCAGGCCGACCCCGGGACCGCCCGCCGCGCAGGTGTCACCCCGCCGTTTCCCGGCTGTCAGTGCAGGGTGGCAGGATCGACTCATGCCAGACGCGCGCGATGTCACCCCCTACGACGCCCTGCTCCTGCTCTCCTTCGGCGGCCCGGAAGGCCCGGACGACGTGGTCCCGTTCCTGGAGAACGTGACGCGTGGGCGCGGCATCCCCAAGGAGCGCCTCAAGGAAGTCGGGCAGCACTACTTCCTGTTCGGCGGGATCAGCCCCATCAACGACCAGAACCGGGCCCTGCTGGACGCCCTGCGCAAGGACTTCGCCGACCACGGCCTGGACCTGCCGGTCTACTGGGGCAACCGCAACTGGGCGCCGTATCTGACGGACACGCTGCGCGAGATGGTCCGCGACGGCCGCCGCCGCATCCTGGTCCTCGCCACCAGCGCCTACGCCTCCTACTCGGGCTGCCGCCAGTACCGCGAGAACCTTGCCGACTCGCTCGCCGCCCTCGCGGCGGAGGGGCTGGAGCTGCCGAAGGTCGACAAGCTGCGGCACTACTTCAACCACCCCGGCTTCCTGGAGCCCATGATCGACGGGGTGCTCCGGTCCCTCGCCGAGCTGCCCGAGGACGTCCGGGACGGGGCGCACATCGCCTTCTCGACGCACTCGATCCCGACGGCCGCCGCCGACACCTCCGGCCCCGTCGAGGACCATGGCGACGGCGGCGCGTACGTCGGTCAGCACCTGGACGTGGCGAAGCTGATCGCGGACGCCGTCCGGGAGCGCACCGGCGTCGACCACCCCTGGCAGCTCGTCTACCAGTCCCGCTCCGGCGCCCCGCACATCCCGTGGCTGGAGCCCGACATCTGCGACCACCTGGAGGAGCGGCACGCGGCCGGCGTCCCGGCCATGGTCGTCGCCCCCATCGGGTTCGTCTCCGACCACATGGAGGTCCTGTACGACCTCGACACGGAGGCCAAGGCCAGGGCGGAGGAGCTGGGGCTGCCGATGCGCCGCTCGGCCACCGTCGGCGCCGACCCGAGGTTCGCCGCCGCGGTCCGCGAGCTCGTCGTGGAGCGCGCCGCCGTCGAGCGCGGGCAGGAGGTCACCCCCTGCGCCCTGAGCGCCCTGGGGGCGAGCCACCACCTCTGCCCGGCCGGCTGCTGCCCGGCCCGCGCCCCCCGGCCCGCCGCCGCGGGCGCCGACAGCCCCTACGCGTGAGGAGCCCCGTGACCGACCCCCTGCACAAGGACCTGCTCGATCTCGCCCAGGAGGCCGCCCGGCGCGCGGGCGCGCTGCTGCGGGACGGGCGCCCGGCCGACCTCGCGGTGGCCGCGACCAAGTCCAGCCCCATCGACGTCGTCACGGAGATGGACATCGCGGCCGAGAAGCTGATCACCGGCCTGATCGCCGAGCGACGCCCGGACGACGGCATCCTCGGCGAGGAAGGCGCCGCCACGGCGGGCACGAGCGGCGTCCGCTGGGTGATCGACCCGCTCGACGGCACGGTCAACTACCTGTACGGGCTGCCCACCTGGTCCGTCTCCATCGCCGCCGAGCAGGACGGCGAGACGGTCGTCGGAGTCGTCACGGTCCCGATGCGCGGCGAGACCTTCCACGCGGTGCTCGGCGGCGGAGCCTGGGCCACCGGGGCCTGGGACGGCGAGCGCAGGCTGGCCTGCCGTCCCGCGCCGCCCCTGGACCAGGCGCTGGTCTCGACGGGCTTCAACTACGTGGCCGAGGTCCGCGCCCACCAGGCCGCCGTCGCCCAGCGGCTGATCCCGCTGCTGCGCGACATCCGGCGGGGCGGTTCGGCGGCCGTCGACCTGTGCGACCTCGCTGCGGGACGCCTCGACGGCTACTACGAGCGCGGCCTGCACGCCTGGGACCTCGCGGCGGGCGACCTGATCGCCCGGGAGGCGGGCGCGCTGACCGGTGGACGCCCCGGAGAGCGCCCGTCGGGTGATCTGGCAGTCGCGGGTACCCCGGGCGTCTTCGAGCCCCTCCAGCGCCTGCTGGAGGACTCCGGGGCGTGGCACGACTGACAGGGCCGTACGGACCGTAGGCAGGGCCACACGGGCCGTAGGCGAGGGGCAGCGGCCGCACGCGAGCCGTGAAGCGACGAAGCGGGCCCCGGCGCTGGATTCGCCGGGGCCCGCTCCGTACGGCCTGTCAGACGCTCGTCGCGCTGACCTCCACACCGTGCTCGGCGGCGAGACGGCGCAGGTCGTCGAGCTCGCCCTGCTCCACCTCGACGAGGAATTCGTCGCCCTCGTCGCGAGCCCGGGACAGATCGGACTCGGTCGCCCTTATGCGCTGCAGAAGTCCTGCGGTGAATGCGTCCATGCTGCGCCCCCTCGTCCTGGGTCGTGGGTCGATGGCACGGGGGTGTGCCGTTCGGAAGGGACGATCACGTCTCCGGTGGATGCCCAGCGCCGCTCAGCTGGGCGGCGACGGTGCCGGACACCCACGCCCGCCCTGCGGAAGCGGGTTGACGCGCACCGCATGGTGGTGCGGTACAAGCAGAGCGTGATCGTGGGATGTAAAGCCGTCCTCCCCAAGCTCCTATCCGTGGAAACCTAACCGGAGGAGAAAATCTCTTATTCCGCCCCGGGCCCCGTCCCGCCACCCGCCTTACCTCCGACTTATGGCCGAAAAGGGCAGGATGGAGGGCAACACACCAACACACCCGTCGAAGCCCCCTGCCCGTCTGCGCCTGTACGGCGCTACGCGGGTGGACACCAGGAAGGACCAGGGACGTGCGCGTACTCGTCGTCGAGGACGAGCAACTGCTCGCCGATGCGGTGGCCACCGGACTGCGCCGGGAGGCCATGGCCGTCGACGTCGTGTACGACGGTGCGGCCGCCCTGGAGCGCATCGGCGTCAACGACTACGACGTGGTCGTCCTCGACCGCGACCTCCCGCTCGTGCACGGCGACGACGTCTGCCGCAAGATCGTCGAGCTCGGCATGCCCACGCGCGTGCTGATGCTCACGGCCTCCGGCGACGTCAGCGACCGGGTGGAGGGCCTGGAGATCGGCGCCGACGACTATCTGCCCAAGCCGTTCGCGTTCAGCGAGCTCATCGCGCGCGTGCGCGCCCTCGGCCGGCGCACCAGCGTGCCCCTGCCGCCGGTCCTGGAGCGCGCCGGGATCAAGCTCGACCCCAACCGCCGCGAGGTCTTCCGCGACGGCAAGGAGGTCCAGCTCGCGCCCAAGGAGTTCGCCGTCCTGGAGGTGCTGATGCGCAGCGAGGGCGCCGTCGTCTCGGCGGAGCAGCTGCTGGAGAAGGCCTGGGACGAGAACACCGACCCGTTCACGAACGTCGTGCGCGTGACGGTCATGACCCTGCGCCGCAAGCTCGGCGAGCCGCCCGTGATCGTCACCGTTCCCGGCTCCGGCTACCGGATCTGATACCCCGTGGCAGCGACTCCCGCGCCCCCGCAGGCACCCCCCAAGCCCACCTGGGACCCCAGAAGGCCCGCACCGCCCTTTCCGTGGCTGCGCCCGACCATCCGCATAAGGCTCACGCTGCTGTACGGCGGCATGTTCCTGATCGCCGGCATCCTGCTGCTGTCGATCATCTACCTGCTGGCCGCCGAGGCGCTGAACGTGGGCAGCGAGCTGCCGTTCAAGATCGTCGAAGGCAAGGTCACCAGCGACATCTGCAACCTGCCCGACCAGGCCTCGCCGGCCGAGTTCAACAACGCCATGAACGCGTGCGTCAACGAGCAGCGCCGGCACGCCCTGGACAACCTGCTCAGCCGCTCGCTCCTGGCCCTGCTCGGTCTGGCGGTCATCGCCTTCGCCTTCGGCTACGCCATGGCCGGGCGCGTCCTGTCGCCGCTGGGCCGGATCACCCGCACCGCGCGCGCGGTGGCGGGCTCCGACCTGTCCCGCCGGATCGAGCTGGACGGCCCGGACGACGAGCTGAAGGAGCTGGCGGACACCTTCGACGACATGCTGGAGCGGCTCCAGCGCGCCTTCACCGCCCAGCAGCGCTTCGTCGGCAACGCCTCGCACGAGCTGCGGACACCGCTGGCGATCAACCGCACGCTCCTGGAGGTGCACCTGTCCGACCCGAACGCCCCGGTGGAGCTCCAGCAGCTCGGCAAGACGCTGCTGGCCACCAACGAGCGCAGCGAGCAGCTCGTCGAGGGCCTGCTGCTGCTCGCCCGCAGCGACAACCAGGTCGTCGAGCGGGGCCCGGTGGACCTCGCCGAGGTCGCCGGGCAGGCCATCGACCAGGTGCGCGGCGAGGCCGAGGCCAAGGGCGTGCGGATCCGCGGCGAGCAGAAGCCCGCGGTCGTCCAGGGCAACGGCGTGCTGCTGGAGCGGATCGCGCTCAACCTGGTGCAGAACGCGGTGCGCTACAACGTGGCCGAGGGCGGCTGGGTCGAGGTCACCACGGAGGTGCAGCACGGCCAGGCGGTCCTGGTCGTCTCCAACACGGGCCCGGTCGTGCCGGCGTACGAGATCGACAACCTCTTCGAGCCGTTCCGGCGGCTGCGCACGGAGCGCACGGGCAGCGACAAGGGCGTCGGACTCGGTCTGTCCATCGTCCGGTCGGTCGCCCGGGCGCACGGCGGGCACATCTACGCACAGCCGCGGGAAGGGGGTGGGCTCGTGATGCGAGTCACGCTGCCCGTCTGAGATCATGTCGCCGATCAACTCGGTGGCAAACGGGGATGTTCGCTTTACGCGGAATTTTCGAGATCTCACCGAACGTGCCGCATGTGTGATCGATCACAGGGACGCCTTTCCGGCCATCTACTCTCCGTGATCATGTCTCCTGTCGGAAAGCCGGGAAAATCCCGGTTTTCGGGGGTCGTGATCACGGGAAGTACACGGTGAGACGCCTTTGAAGTGCGGCATTCGGACCGTGTACGGTCCCCATCGCCATCCAAGCCGATCACTCGTGAGGAGTCCGGTTGGGTGTCGATTGAGTAACAGACCTTGATGTGAGGCAAAATCTCCGCCTCAGGTCGGGCACAAGTCCGGCCTCTCACGCGTTACGTGCGCTGGAGACACCGCAGACACCCAGAGGGGGAGAGCGACATGGCAACCGATTACGACACTCCACGCAAGACCGATGACGACGTTGACTCGGACAGTCTCGAAGAGCTGAAGGCTCGGCGGAACGACAAGTCGGCCTCCGCAGTGGACGTCGACGAGTTCGAGGCCGCAGAGGGCCTCGAACTGCCCGGCGCCGATCTCTCGAACGAGGAGCTCGCAGTCCGAGTGCTCCCGAAGCAGCAGGACGAGTTCACCTGCATGAGCTGCTTCCTGGTGCACCACCGCAGCCAGCTGGCCCGGGAGAAGAACGGCCAGCCGATCTGCCGCGACTGCGACTGAGGACGGGTCGGCCGTGACTGGCTCGACCCCTCCCTGGAAGCGCCGCTTCTCCAAACGGAAGGCGGACCAAGGGCCGATCGACGGCCCGAAGCACGGCGCGCGTGACGACGAGCGGGGCTCAACCGGTACGGGGGCGGCCTCGCCCGAACAGGCAGCGGACCGGGATGACCTCCCGGCATCCGTGGACGTCCCCGCACCCGTCGCCCGGCGGACGGCGGGGACGCTCCGGGAGCGGGCCAGGGACAGTGCCCGCAAGGGCTCGGTCCGGGCCCGGGCCGGGCTTGCCCATCTCGCCGACCGGATCATCGAACTGGCCCCGCGCGTCCCCGTACGGGACCTGGCGACGCTCCGCAGGCAGTTCCCGGGCCTGGGGCCCGAAGAGCTCGCGGACAAACTCGTCGCGGGCGCGGCGAAGGCGACGGCGACGGTCGGAGCCGGCATCGGCGCGGCCGCGATGCTTCCCGTGCCGCCCGCGATGCCGACGGAGCTGGCCGCCGAGGTCACCGGCGTCGCGGCGATCGAGCTGAAGCTGATCGCCGAGCTCCACGAGGTCTATGGAGTACGACCGCCCGGCAACCTCAAGCAGCGCAGCACCGCGTACCTCCACTCGTGGTCGGGGGAGCGCGGGATCGACGCGACGAAGCCGTCGACGCTGAGCACGGCGCTGAACAGCCGCATGAAGCGGGACCTGCGGCAGCGGATCATGAAGCGGATGGTCCGCAGCATGCCGAACCTGGTGCCGTTCATGGTGGGCGCCGCCGTCGGGGCGGCGATGAACCGCAGCGAGACGAGAAAGCTCGCCGCCCGGATCCGCGAGGATCTGCGCAGGATCCAGGTGCCCTGGGAGGCCCTGGAGCCACTCCCCGTCCTGGAACGTCCGGCGGACGCCCTGGAGATGGGCGAGATCACCGACGACCCCTTGGGTCGCCATGAGAACGAAAAGCACGACGGCAGACGCGACAAGCGCGACGACGGACACTGAGGCGACGCCGAGACGACGGACCCTGGGGGGCCGCGCCCGCACATGCCGCCGGTCCGCCCCCCCCCGCTGCCGGATGACGCCCCGCGCAGGTGTGCTACGCCGGCCTGGCCGACCTCAGTGCCTCCGCCAGGCGCTCCGGCTCGCGCGTGGAGAGGTACAGGTACGGAGTCGGGTCCTCCGGATCCGTGACCTCCACGCGCAGGGCCGTGGGGATGTAGGCGCGCAGCAGCATGAAGGCGCGCGGGTCGGCCTTGTAGGTGCGCCAGGCACGGGTTTCCTCCCCGTCCAGGACCTCGGCCTCGCCCAGGGCCGCCACCGGGATCTTCGCCTCGCCCGCGATCAGTGAATCGCCCACCACACGGATGCGGACCGAGCCGTACGAACTCGCGGCGACGGCCGCGACCGCGGTGCCCCCGGCCAGGCCGCCGAGCATCGGCAGCGTGCCGAACGGGAGCAGGACCAGGGCCATGGAGACCCCGACGAGGAACGAGATCAGCCACCAGGACCGGGGAGCGGTCAGGCGTTCTTCGTAAGGGGCGGCGGAGAGCTGCATGAAGCCAAGCTTGGCACGGTGTCCGGAAGGGGCCGACGCGCGGGTAAGGTCTCCGGCTGTGAGTCGTACTTCCACTGCTCTCCAGCCTCCGGCCGACGCCGTGCGACCGGTGCGGCATCCGGACGCCCCGGCGCCCGGTGAGCTGCTCGGCACGCACTACGGCCAGTGTTTCGGCTGCGGCGGCGACCAGCCGCACGGGCTGCACCTGGGGGCACGGGCCGGCGAGGGTGTGTCACTCACCGCCGAGTTCACCGTGCAGCCCGCGCACCAGGGCGCCCCGGGCCTCGCCCACGGCGGTGTGCTCACCTCCGCCCTCGACGAGACCCTCGGTTCGCTGAACTGGCTGCTGCGCACCATCGCCGTGACCGGGCGGCTGGAGACCGACTTCGTACGGCCCGTGCCCGTCGGCACCACGCTGTACCTGGAGGCGGAGGTGACGGCGGTGGCCGGGCGGAAGATCTACTCGACCGCCACCGGACGCGTCGGCGGCCCCGACGGGCCCGTCGGGGTCCGTGCCGACGCGCTCTTCATCGAGGTGAAGGTCGACCACTTCGTCGACCACGGCCGCCAGGAGGAGATCCAGGCGGCCATGAACGACCCGGACCAGATCCGGCGTGCCCGCGCCTTCGAGGTGAACCCGTGAGCACGGAAAGCCTCTTGAGCCCCATGACCCCCGCAACACCCGCTTCTCTCATGACCCCCACGAGCCCCCTCAGTCCGGAAGGACCCATGACTCCTACGAGCCCGGTGAGCCGTCAGCCCGTGGACGTGCTGATCCGGCGCGTCGATCCGGACGTACCGCTTCCGTCGTATGCGCACCCCGGGGACGCGGGAGCCGATCTGCGCACCACCGAGGCGTGCCAACTGGCGCCGGGCGAGCGGGTGGTGCTGCCCACGGGAGTGTCTGTGGCGCTGCCGGAGGGGTACGCGGCCTTCGTGCACCCTCGGTCCGGCCTGGCCGCCCGTTGCGGCGTCGCCCTGGTGAATGCCCCGGGGACGGTTGATGCCGGGTACCGTGGGGAGATCAAGGTGATCGTGGTGAATCTCGACCCGCGCGAGGGCGTGCGGTTCGAGCGCTTCGACCGGATTGCCCAACTGGTCGTCCAGCAGGTCGAGAGGGTCCGCTTCCAGGAGGTGGCGGAGCTTCCCGGCTCCGCGCGGGCCGAGGGGGGCTTCGGGTCCACCGGAGGGCACGCCGCGGTGGACGGGACGAGCGGCACAAGCGGTCAGGCCGCCCTGGGCGGTCAGGCGGGTGGGAATCGATACGCTTCGGTCGTATCCGACCGGGAAGGACAGTGACGTGTTCGGACGTCGCAAGAAGAGGGATGCCGCCGAGGACGCGGCCGGCGAGGCCGAGCAGGTCGTCGACGGTGTCGACAGTGAGGCGGGCGGCGAGGGCGAGCGCCTGAGGCTCGAGCCGGCGCCGCGGCCCGACGGGCCCTGGGACAGCTCCGAGGTCCGCGACCCGGGCGAGGGCCGGGTCGACCTGGGCGGTCTGTTCGTGCCGGGCGTCGACGGCATGGAGCTGCGCGTCGAGGTCGCGGGTGACGCGATCGTCGCGGCGACGGTCGTGCTGCGGGACAGCGCCATCCAGTTGCAGGCCTTCGCCGCGCCCAAGCGTGAGGGCATCTGGGGCGAGGTGCGCGAGGAGATCGGCTCGGGCATCACCCAGCAGGGCGGCATCGTCGACGAGGTCGAGGGGCCGCTGGGCTGGGAGCTGCGGGCCCAGGTGCCGGTGCAGCTGCCGGACGGCACCGGCGGCTTCCAGGTCGTGCGGTTCGTCGGTGTGGACGGCCCCCGCTGGTTCCTGCGCGGGGTCATCTCGGGCCAGGGCGCGGTGCAGCCGCAGGCCGCCGGACTGCTCGAGCAGATCTTCCGGGACACGGTCGTGGTCCGCGGCGAGGGCCCGATGGCGCCCCGCGACCCGATCGTCCTGAAGCTGCCCAACGACGCCCAGATGGTCCCCGAGAGCGTCCAGCAGGAAGAGGAGGGTTCCCGTTTCGCCGGCGGAATGGGCCAGCTCCAGCGCGGACCGGAGATCACCGAGGTCCGCTGATCGTCGTAGAGACACCAGGGCCGCACTCCCCAGAGGGTGCGGCCCTTTCTCGTGCCGGGGACCCGCCGAACGGCCGGGCGCGTCAGAGTTCCGTCAAAGACGTCCCACTGCCGTGCCCGGCACCCATATGTCGTGATTGACGGCCGTAAGGTCGACGCTGCGCAGTCGGCAGACCGGAAGACAATGAGACCATGGGACGCGGCAAGCTTCGGATCTACCTCGGTGCGGCACCGGGCGTCGGCAAGACGTACGCGATGCTGTCCGAGGCGCACCGTCGCGTCGAGCGGGGCACGGACTGCGTGGTGGCCTTCGTCGAGCACCACGACCGCCCCCGCACCGAGGTGATGCTGCACGGCCTGGAGACGGTGCCGCGCAGACGGCTGGAGTACCGCGGCGGCGTCTTCCCCGAGATGGACCTCGACGCCGTCCACGCCCGCCGCCCCCAGGTCGCCCTGGTCGACGAACTCGCCCACACCAACATCCCCGGCTCGCGCAACGCCAAGCGCTGGCAGGACGTGGAGGAACTACTGGCGGCCGGTGTCGACGTGATCTCGACCGTCGACATCCAGCACCTGGAGTCACTGGGCGACGTCGTCGAGTCGATCACCGGGGTGCGGCAGCAGGAGACCGTGCCGGACGAGGTGGTGCGACGGGCCGACCAGGTCGAGCTGGTCGACATGTCGCCCGAGGCGCTGCGGCGGCGGATGGCGCACGGCAACATCTACCCACCCGACAAGGTCGACGCGGCCCTGTCGAACCACTTCCGCCCCGGCAACCTGACCGCCCTGCGCGAGCTGGCGCTGCTCTGGGTGGCCGACCGGGTCGACGCCTACCTCACCCAGTACCGCACCGACCACCGGGTGTCGAGGATCTGGGGCTCGCGCGAGCGGATCGTGGTCGGCCTGACCGGCGGCCCGGAGGGCCGGACGCTGGTCCGCCGGGCCGCGCGGCTGGCCGAGAAGGGCGCCGGCGGCGAGGTGCTGGCCGTCTACATAGCCCGCAGCGACGGGCTGACCTCGGCCTCGCCCAAGGAACTGGCGGTGCAGCGGACCCTCATCGAGGACCTCGGCGGAACGTTCCATCACGTGGTCGGCGACGACATACCGGCCGCGCTGCTCGCCTTCGCCCGCGGTGTGAACGCCACCCAGATCGTGCTGGGCTCCTCGCGCCGCAGGACCTGGCAGTACGTCTTCGGGCCCGGCGTCGGCGCGACCGTCGCCCGGGAGTCCGGGTCCGACCTCGACGTGCACATCGTCACCCACGACGAGGTCGCCAAGGGCCGCGGACTGCCGGTGGCCCGGGGCGCGCGCCTCGGGCGGTCCCGGCGGGTGTGGGGCTGGCTGGTCGGGGTCGCCGGCCCGCCGGTCCTCGCGGCGCTGCTCAACGCCGTCGACCTCGGCCTCGCCAACGACATGCTGCTGTTCCTGGCGCTGACCGTGGCGGCGGCCCTGCTCGGCGGGCTGTTCCCGGCGCTGGCCTCGGCGGCGGTGGGCTCCCTGCTGCTGAACTACTTCTACTCGCCGCCCCTGCACCGGTGGACCATCGCCGACCCGAAGAACATCGTCGCCCTCGTGATCTTCGTCGCCGTCGGTGCCGCGGTGGCCTCCGTGGTCGACCTCGCCGCCCGCCGCACCCACCAGGCCGCCCGGCTGCGGGCCGAGTCCGAGATCCTCTCCTTCCTCGCGGGCAACGTGCTGCGCGGCGAGACCGGCCTGGAGGACCTGCTGGAACGGGTCCGGGAGACCTTCGGCATGGAGTCGGCGGCCCTGCTGGAGAGGGCGAGCGACGTCGAGCCGTGGACCTGCGCCGGCCGCGTCGGGCAGGGACGTCCCGTCGAGCGGCCCGACCAGGCGGACGTGGACATGCCGGTCGGGGACCACATGGCGCTCGCGCTGACCGGCCGCGTCCTGCCCGCCGAGGACCGCCGCGTGCTGGCCGCCTTCGCCGCCCAGGCCGCCGTCGTGCTGGACCGCCGCCGGCTCCAGGAGGAGGCCGACCGGGCCCGCACGCTCGCCGAGGGCAACCGCATCCGTACGGCGCTGCTCGCCGCCGTCAGCCACGACCTGCGCACCCCGCTCGCCGGGATCAAGGCGGCGGTGACCTCCCTGCGCTCCGAGGACGTCGAGTGGTCCGAGGAGGATCGGGCGGAGCTGCTGGAGGGCATCGAGGAGGGCGCCGACCGCCTCGACCATCTCGTCGGCAACCTGCTCGACATGTCCCGGCTCCAGACCGGCACGGTCATCCCGCTGATCCGCGAGATCGACCTCGACGAGGTGGTGCCGACGGCGCTCGGCGGCGTACCCGAGGGCAGCGTCGACCTCGACGTCCCGGAGACCCTGCCCATGGTCGGCGTCGACCCCGGACTGCTGGAGCGGGCCATGGCCAACCTCGTCGAGAACGCCGTCAGGTACAGTCCGTCCGGCACGCCCGTGCTGGTGGCAGCCAGCGCGCTCGCCGACCGGGTCGAGGTGCGGGTGGTCGACCGGGGGCCGGGCGTCCCCGACGAGGCCAAGGACCGCATCTTCGAGCCCTTCCAGCGCTACGGCGACGCCCCGCGCGGCGCCGGCGTGGGACTGGGGCTCGCGGTGGCGCGCGGCTTCGCCGAGGCCATGGGCGGCACGCTCGCCGCCGAGGACACCCCGGGCGGCGGGCTCACCATGGTCCTCACCCTTCGCGCGGCGGGACCGCGTCCGGAGCATCTCCCCGTGGCGGAACACGCAGCCGAACCGGAAAGGCGGGCCTCATGACCCGGGTGCTGGTGGTCGACGACGAGCCGCAGATCGTGCGCGCCCTCGTGATCAACCTCAGGGCACGCACGTACGAGGTCGACGCCGCCCACGACGGTGCCACCGCCCTCCAGCTCGCCGCCGCCCGCCACCCGGACGTGGTCGTCCTCGACCTCGGCCTGCCCGACATGGACGGCGTCGAGGTGATCAGGGGCCTGCGCGGCTGGACCCGGGTGCCGATCCTGGTGCTGTCCGCCCGGCACTCCTCCGAC
This sequence comes from Streptomyces caelestis, assembly GCF_014205255.1. GTDB lineage: Bacteria > Actinomycetota > Actinomycetes > Streptomycetales > Streptomycetaceae > Streptomyces > Streptomyces caelestis. The sequence goes on from NZ_JACHNE010000001.1 coordinate 6,533,607, forward strand.
GAGAAGGTCGAGGCGCTGGACGCGGGCGCCGACGACTACGTCACCAAGCCCTTCGGCATGGACGAACTGCTGGCCCGGCTGCGGGCCGCCGTGCGCCGGGCCGAGCCGCCCGGGGGCGGTGAGGGCGACGTGATCGTGGAGACCGGCGAGTTCACCGTCGACCTGGCCGCGAAGAAGGTCGACCGCGCCGGGAAGGACGTACGGCTGACCCCCACGGAGTGGCACCTGCTGGAGGTCCTCGTCCGCAACAGCGGCCGCCTGGTCGGGCAGAAGCAGCTGCTCCAGGAGGTGTGGGGGCCGTCGTACGGGACGGAGACCAACTATCTGCGCGTGTACATGGCGCAGCTGCGGCGGAAGCTGGAGGCGGATCCCTCCCATCCGAAGCACTTCATCACGGAGCCGGGGATGGGCTACCGGTTCGAGACGTAAGGTCCTCGCCCGGGGCTTCGTCGCTGTCAGCAGGCCCCGGTAGGCTCTAGACATGAGTGCTGTTCCTCGTTCGCACAAGCCGGCGGGCCGGTTCCGGCGTATGCTCGACCGGCTCTCCTCGTCGCAGGAGGACCTGGAGTCCGAGGAACTGCGCGAGGACACCGAGACCGCGGGCTGTATCCGGATCGGAGACTGTCAGGACCGGCAGATAGCGACGGTTACTGGTACCTTGCGCACGGTCACCCTGCGACCGCGCGCCGGAGTCCCGGCCCTGGAGGCCGAGCTGTTCGACGGCTCAGCGGCGCTGGACGTGGTGTGGCTCGGCAGGCGCTCCATCGTCGGCATAGAGCCGGGGCGCAAGCTGATCGCATCGGGCCGGATCTCGATGAGCCGGGGCCGCCGCGTGCTGTTCAATCCCAAGTACGAACTGAGACCCCTCGGACGGGAGTAGCCGGTGACGTCGCTCGACAAGCCGACCGAAGAGACATCTGCGGACGACGCCCGGGCGGTGACCGAGGCCGCCCTGTTCGAAGCGTTCGGCGGCGTGCGGGGCATGGTCGAGACGGTGCTGCCCGGCCTGCTGTTCGTCACCATCTACACGATCAACAAGGACCTGCACCTGTCGGCGATCGCGGCGCTGGCCGTGTCGGTGGTGCTGGTGGTGGTCCGGCTGGTGATGAAGGACACCGTCAAGCACGCCTTCAGCGGTGTCTTCGGCGTGGCCTTCGGTGTCGTCTTCGCGATGATGACCGGCAACGCCAAGGACTTCTACCTGCCCGGCATGCTCTACACGCTGGGCCTGGGGCTCGCGTACATCATCACCACCCTGTGCGGTGTCCCGCTGATCGGGCTGATCCTCGGCCCGGTCTTCAAGGAGAACCTCTCCTGGCGCACGCGGAACCCCGGCCGCAAGAAGGCCTACGCGAAGGCCAGTTACGCGTGGGGTGCGATCCTGCTCGCCAAGTGCGCGATCCTCTTCCCGCTGTACTGGTGGGCCGACACGACACAGCTTGGCTGGGTCCTGGTCGCCCTGAAGATCCCGCCGTTCCTGCTCGCCGTATGGCTGACGTGGGTCTTCCTGGCGAAGGCGCCCGCGCCGATCGACGTGTTCGCGGAGATGGAGGCGGAGGAGAAGGCCGCGGAGGAGAGGGAACGGGGAGCTGCTACTCGGTCCGCCGAGTAGTGACCGGCGTTTGTGCCGGACTTACTGGGGGCTCCGCCCCCAGACCCCCAGGGCCTATGCCCACCCGCCGCCCGACGCGGTCGGCCGAGAGGTGAAGCAAGCGGAAGGGGCGTCCCGGAGATCCGGGACGCCCCTTCCTGCTTGTTCCCCGCAGGGACCCGCTCAGCTCGCCGCGCTGTCCCGGCGTACCGACAGCAGGTCCTCCAGCTGCTCCTCACGGGCCTGTGCGGCCACGAAGAGGAGTTCGTCGCCCGCCTCCAGGGAGTCCTCCCGGGAGGGCGTCAGGACGCGGGTGCCGCGGATGATCGTGACCAGGGACGTGTCCTCGGGCCACTCGACGTCCCCGACCTGCGTGCCGGCCAGGGCCGACTCCTCCGGCAGGGTCAGTTCGACCAGGTTGGCGTCGCCGTGGCTGAAGCGGAGCAGGCGGACCAGATCGCCCACGCTCACCGCCTCCTCGACCAGGGCCGACATCAGACGCGGGGTGGAGACGGCGACGTCCACGCCCCAGGACTCGTTGAACAGCCACTCGTTCTTCGGGTTGTTCACCCGGGCGACGACGCGCGGAACGCCGTACTCCGTCTTGGCCAGCAAGGACACGACCAGGTTCACCTTGTCGTCGCCGGTCGCGGCGATGACGACGTTGCAGCGCTGGAGCGCCGCCTCGTCCAGGGACGTGATCTCGCAGGCGTCGGCCAGCAGCCACTCGGCCTGCGGGACGCGTTCGACCGAGATGGCGGTCGGCGCCTTGTCGATGAGCAAGATCTCGTGGCCGTTCTCCAGCAGTTCGCCCGCGATCGAGCGGCCGACGGCGCCGGCTCCGGCAATGGCGACCCTCATCAGTGACCGCCCTCCTCTTCGGGACCCTTGGCGAACGCCGCCTCGACCGTGTCGACCTCGTCGGTGCGCATCATCACGTGCACCAGATCGCCCTCCTGCAACACCGTCTGCGAGGTGGGCAGGACCGCCTCGCCGAGCCGGGTCAGGAACGCCACCCGCACGCCCGTCTCCTCCTGGATCCGGCTGATCTTGTGGCCGACCCAGGCGGTGGAGGTGTGCACCTCGGCGAGCTGGACGCCCCCGGTGGGGTCACGCCACAGCGGCTCGGCGCCCGAGGGGAGCAGGCGGCGCAGCATCTGGTCGGCCGTCCAGCGGACGGTCGCGACGGTGGGGATGCCCAGGCGCTGGTAGACCTCGGCGCGGCGGGGGTCGTAGATGCGGGCGGCGACGTTCTCGATGCCGAACATCTCGCGGGCCACGCGCGCGGCGATGATGTTGGAGTTGTCACCGCTGGAGACGGCGGCGAAGGCGCCGGCCTCCTCGATGCCCGCCTCGCGCAGGGTGTCCTGGTCGAAGCCGACCCCGGTGACCCGGCGGCCGCCGAAGGAGGACCCCAGGCGGCGGAAGGCGGTGGGGTCCTGGTCGACCACGGCGACCGTGTGGCCCTGTTGCTCCAGGTTCTGGGCCAGGGCGGAGCCCACCCTTCCGCAACCCATGATCACAATATGCATCGCGTCACACCGTGCTTCCTACGGGCCCTCTGACCATCATGAATGTCCTGCTCATGTCTCTCTTTCGGCTCGCCAGGCACCACGTCGCGGCCTGAGTGCGGGCCGCCAGGCACCATCATGCCGGTGGAATCACGCCATGATGCCTTCCGGGGCCGGTGCCGCGTTCGACTGCCCGACTCCAACGTATCGGCAAAGTCGAGGGGGTTGCCGAGGGCCCTGCCGCCCTCGGCGGGGGAGGAAGCAGACATGAGTACCGAGATCGACGTCCTCGTCCTGGGCGGCGCGGGCGTGGACACGATCGTGCACGTGCCCGAGCTGCCCGTGCCGTTCGCCGACAGCCACATGATCCGGCCCGGGATCGTGACGCGCGCGGGCCAGAGCGGCGACTTCGTCGCGCTGGCCGCGAGCGCGCTGGGGCTGCGCACGCACCACGTCGACATGCTGGGCGACGACCCCGAGGGCGACCTGGTCCGCGCCCTGCACCGCGATCGCGGTATCGCCCTCACCGCCGTCCCCCAGCCGCTCGGCACCAAGCGCGCGGTCAACCTCGTCGGCCCCGACGGCAGACGGATGTCCCTCTACGACGCCACCCGCTCGGCGGAGACGGACCGGCTGCCCGAGGCCACGCTGCGGGAGCTGGCCGCGGCCAGCCGGCACGCCCATGTCGTCATCACCCAGCCGTGCGCCCATGCGCTGCCCGTCCTGCGCGAGGCGGGCCTCACGATCTCGACCGACCTGCACGACTGGGACGGGTCCGACCCCTACCACGAGCCCTTCGCCCACCAGGCCGATCTCGTCTTCCTGTCCGGCACGGCCCTGGCCGACCCGGAGCGGACCATGCGGCGGATCACCGAGCGGGGCCGGGCCCGGGTCGTCGTCGCCACGGCCGGGGCGGACGGGGCGTACCTGCTGGCCGACGGCGAGCTGACCCACGTACCCGCCGCCACGCCCCCCGCACCCGTCGTCGACTCCAACGGCGCGGGCGACGCCTTCGCCGCCGCGTTCCTCCACGCCTGGCTGAACGGCGCCCCACCCCACCACTGCGCCCTGCACGGCACAGTGGCCGGGGCGTACGCCTGCACGGTCCCGTCGCCCCGGACGGACAGCATCGGGCGGGAGGAACTGCTCGCCGGGGTGGCGGAGCTGGAGCGGGCCCGGGGTCAGTAGCCGGCGGTGCGGTCGAAGCTTGAGCGGTCGTCCAGTGCGAAGCGGACCAGGTCATCCCGTTCGCTCCCGCCCTGCGGTGCCGGCTCGTTTTCCCCGGGCGACTGGGCGGTGGTCGTGGTCGTCTCGCCCTTCGGCGCAGTCGTGCTTTCGCCGTCACCGCCGCACGCGGTCCCCAGAGCGAGTCCGGCGGCCATGGCCGCGGCGGCGAGCACGGATGGGGGTCGGCGATGGTGTCTGTTCATGGCCGAACCCTCCTCGTACCAAACCCTCCTCGTACTCCTATCGCGCGCCGGGCGGCAGCCCTTTGCGGCGGCTGATGCTCCGCACACTCGCCCCCGTGAGGATTCCGAGGACGAACAGTGTGGCTGCGGCGCCGATCAGTTCTGCGGTCGGGTACATGGGGCCTCCAGGGGCGGCGACGGCACGGAGTGGACGGGGCTTAGTCATATAGGCATGGGAACCGGGTGACCTGCGGAATCCGCAGCCGCAGCAGCCCCTGAATTCACTCGGAGAGCAGACGGAACGCCGATGGGGGTGGCGGGTGGGCGAGCCCGCAATCGAACGCTTACGATCCTCTGTTGTGTCCAAACTGACCGACGTGCCCAAACGGATCCTGATCGGGCGCGCACTGCGCAGTGACCGGCTGGGGGAAACACTCCTGCCGAAGCGCATCGCACTACCCGTCTTCGCCTCCGACCCGCTGTCCTCCGTCGCGTACGCGCCGGGGGAGGTGCTGCTGGTCCTGTCGATCGCGGGTGTGACGGCGTACCACTTCAGCCCGTGGATCGCGGTCGCGGTCGTCGTGCTGATGTTCACCGTGGTGGCCTCGTACCGGCAGAACGTGCACGCCTACCCCAGCGGCGGGGGCGACTACGAGGTGGCGAACACCAACCTCGGCCCCAAGGCGGGCCTGACGGTCGCGAGCGCGCTGCTCGTCGACTACGTCCTCACCGTCGCGGTGTCGATCTCCTCCGGCATCGAGAACCTGGGCTCTGCGATCCCGTTCGTGGTCGAGCACAAGGTGCTCTGCGCGATCGGCGTGATCGTGCTGCTCACGCTGATGAACCTGCGCGGCGTGAAGGAGTCGGGCTCGCTCTTCGCGATCCCGACGTACGTCTTCGTCGCGGGCGTCTTCACCATGATCGCCTGGGGCGCCTTCCGCGGACTGGTCCTGGACGACACCATGCGGGCACCGACGGCGGACTACGTCATCAAGCCCGAGCACCAGGGCCTGGCCGGCTTCGCACTGGTCTTCCTGCTGCTGCGCGCCTTCTCCTCCGGCTGCGCCGCGCTCACCGGCGTCGAGGCGATCTCCAACGGAGTCCCGGCCTTCCGCAAGCCCAAGTCCAAGAACGCCGCGAACACACTCGCGTTGATGGGCCTGCTGGCCGTCACCATGTTCTGCGGCATCATCGCGCTGGCCGCCGCGACCGACGTCCGCATGGCCGAGAAGCCGGCCGTCGACCTCTTCCACAACGGTGTCCCGCTCGGCCCGGACTACGTCCAGAACCCGGTGATCTCCCAGGTCGCCGAGGCCGTCTTCGGCAAGGGCAGCTTCCTGTTCCTCGTGCTGGCCGCAGCCACCGCGCTGGTGCTGTTCCTCGCCGCGAACACCGCCTACAACGGCTTCCCGCTGCTCGGCTCGATCCTCGCCCAGGACCGCTACCTGCCGCGCCAGCTGCACACCCGCGGCGACCGCCTCGCCTTCTCCAACGGCATCGTGCTCCTCGCGGGCGCCGCCGGACTGCTGGTGTGGATCTACGGCGCCGACTCCACCCGCCTGATCCAGCTCTACATCGTCGGCGTGTTCGTGTCCTTCACGCTCAGCCAGACCGGCATGGTCCGGCACTGGAACCGCCACCTGGCCGGCGAGCAGGACAAGGCCAAGCGCCGCCACATGGTCCGCTCGCGCGCCATCAACGCCTTCGGCGCCTTCTTCACCGGCCTCGTGCTGGTGGTCGTCCTCGTCACCAAGTTCACGCACGGCGCCTGGGTCGCCCTGCTCGGCATGGTGATCTTCTACGCGACGATGACGGCCATCCGTAAGCACTACGACCGGGTCGCCGAGGAGATCGCCGCCCCCGAGGGGCCGAGCGACGACAGCGTACGGCCGTCCCGCGTCCACTCCGTCGTCCTGATCTCCAAGATCCACCGCCCCGCGCTGCGCGCCCTGGCCTATGCCAAGCTGATGCGCTCGGACACCCTGGAGGCACTGAGCGTCAACGTCGACCCCGCGGAGACCAAGGCGCTGCGCGACGAGTGGGAGCGGCGCGGCATCGACGTACCGCTGAAGGTCCTGGACTCGCCCTACCGCGAGATCACGCGGCCGATCATCGAGTACGTCAAGGGACTGCGCAAGGAGTCGCCGCGGGACGCGGTGTCCGTGATCATCCCCGAGTACGTCGTCGGCCACTGGTACGAGCATCTGCTGCACAACCAGAGCGCCCTGCGGCTGAAGGGCCGGCTGCTGTTCACGCCGGGAATCATGGTGACCTCGGTGCCGTACCAGCTCCAGTCCTCCGAGGCGGCCAAGCGGCGGGCCCGCAGGCAGCAGGAGTGGAACGCGCCGGGTTCGGTGCGGCGGGGGCCGGCGCAGGAGCGGCCGAGGGAGCCCTCGGACCCGAAGGCCTGAGGGCAGCAGGCTGCCTGTGTGGAACGGGCGTGAATCGGCCGGGCGGCACCCACGTAGACTGGTGGGCTGTTGTCCGGCCGTTTTTCTTCGGCCGTTTCCCCTCACGCTTTTGGAGTCACCCCACCATGCAGGCAGAACCGAGGAAGTCGCTGGTGGGGGAGGAGTACGAGGTCGAGATCGGCCCCGTCGCCCACGGCGGCCACTGCATCGCCCGTACGTCCGAGGGCCAGGTGCTGTTCGTCCGGCACGCGCTGCCCGGTGAGCGAGTCGTGGCCCGGGTGACGGAGGGCGAGCAGGGCGCCCGGTTCCTGCGCGCGGACGCGGTGAAGGTGCTGGACGCCTCCAAGGACCGGATCGACGTGCCCTGCCCGTTCGCGGGCCCCGGCCGCTGCGGCGGCTGCGACTGGCAGCACGCCAAGCCGGGCGCGCAGCGGCGCCTGAAGGCCGACGTCATCGCCGAACAGCTCCAGCACCTCGCCGGGCTCACGCCGGAGGAGGCCGGCTGGGACGGCACGGTCGTGCCCGCCGAGGGCGACAAGGTGCCCGCGGGCCAGGTCCCGTCCTGGCGCACCCGCGTCCAGTACGCGGTCACGGCCGACGGCCGCGCGGGCCTGCGCCGGCACCGCTCCCACGAGGTGGAGCCGATCGACCACTGCATGATCGCTGCGGAGGGGGTCAGCGAGCTGGGCATCGAGAAGCGGGTCTGGACCGGCATGGACTCCGTCGAGGCGATCGCGGCGACGGGTTCGCAGGACCGCCAGGTGATCCTCACGCCGAAGCCGGGCGCGCGCCTCCCGCTGGTCGAACTCGACCACCCGGTGTCGGTGCTGCGCGTGGACGAGCGTTCCGGCGGCGTCCACCGTGTCCACGGCCGCCCCTTCGTCCGCGAGCGCGCGGACGGCCGGACGTACCGGGTCGGAGGCGGCGGCTTCTGGCAGGTCCACCCCAAGGCGGCGGACACCCTGGTGACGGCCGTCATGCAGGGTCTCCTGCCCCGCAAGGGCGACATGGCCCTCGACCTCTACTGCGGCGTCGGCCTCTTCGCGGGCGCCCTCGCCGACCGCGTCGGCGAACAGGGCGCGGTCCTCGGCATCGAGTCCGGCAAGCGGGCGGTGGAGGACGCGCGGCACAACCTCGCCGACTTCGACCGTGTGCGTATCGAGCAGGGCAAGGTCGAGAGCGTGTTGCCGCGCACGGGGATCACGGAGGTCGACCTGATCGTGCTTGACCCACCGCGGGCGGGGGCGGGGCGGAAGACGGTGGAGCACCTGGCTTCGCTGGGGGCTCGGCGGATCGCGTATGTGGCCTGCGATCCGGCGGCGTTGGCTCGGGATCTGGGGTACTTCCGGGAGGGCGGGTATCGGGTGCGGATGCTTCGGGCGTTTGATTTGTTTCCGATGACGTCGCACGTGGAGTGCGTGGCGATTCTCGAGCCTGCTGGGAAAGCGTCCTGACGCTCATTTGACGCTGGTTCCGACGGTACGTCAGGTTCGAAGCGTGCCCTCGGTGGAGTGTGTCGGTCGCGCGGTCGCCAACGCGGGGGGTGGGAAGGGGGCCCGCTCCTTCTCGCGGCGGAACGCGTAGGCGATGGCGTGCGCCTCGATGCCCGCCTGGCGGAGGACACCCGTGAGCGGATTGGTGTATCCGGCGAAGTACAGGCGCGCGGCTGGGGGGGGAAGCGTCCGCGCCCCTACGGCGAGGGGTTGCCCGGCCTCGTCGAGTACGCCCAGGGACCCGACCGGGGCGTGCAGGTTGGGCCGGTACCCGGTGGCGGCGATGACCGTGACTCGGGTTCGGCTGTATGCAGCTCCTGCAGAGAGGGAGCTCCGGGTTGCGACCCAGTTGAGGTCGACTTCCTTGGGCGTTTCACCGGCCAGGGCGCCACAGGCGGAGGATGCCGGCGGCTCAGCGAGCGTGTGCACGCCCCGACCGGCCCTCTCACACCGGATACGCCGTATGAATATGGCCGTCGCGGATCACGACTTCGACGTCTCTGGTCTCCCGTCCGCTGCCGTTGATGCCCACGGGCTCACCGTGTTCGAAGCGGTGCAGGTGGCTGTCCTGCCCTGCCCTGGCGCGCGGGTTGGGTATGGCAGGGGTTCCGTCGACGCCCTCGCGGAGCCGTCGGCCCAGGACGAAGTCGTCGCCCTCCCAGAAGAAGTCCTCGTAGAACTCACCGGGCAGTGAGGGTTCCGGCCCGGTGGGGTCGGCGTTCTCCCGCACGCGGTCCTGGGCGCCGGGGCCGTGCTGGCCCTCGATGTGGGCCTCGCGTTCCTCCGTGATGCCGTGCCTGCTGCTTTCGCAGCTGACCAGTCCCCACGGGTCGGTCCAGCGAAGCGGGTCGGGGACGTAGCCGTGGTGGTTCGGTGCGGGGGCGAGGCCCAGTGGGTCGGGGCTGATGTAGCGGGCGTTCTCGGGGTCGTAGTAGCGGCGGAAGTTGTAGTGGAGGCCGGTCTCGGGGTCGTGGTACTGGCCCGGGAAGCGGAGGGGGCAGTCGACCGGGCCCGCGGAGCCGCCTACAGGTGTGCCCCACAGCGTGGTGCGTGCCCGCCAGGCGATCCGGCCTCCTTCGTCGACCAGTTCGGTGGGGGTACCGACCAAGTCGGTGACGATGGCGTAGAAGCGGCGGTCGACCTCGTCCTGGTCGAACTGAAGCAGCGCACGATTGGTGCCGGGAGCCCATTCCCAGCTTCTGGTGGGACCGTCGGCGGAGCTGCTCTCTTCCACCAGGTGGGAACCGTCCCAGGTGAAGACGGTCTCCTCGATCGGTCGTCCGGTGTCGGACAGCAGGCGTTTGGCGACCCGACGACCGAGACCGTCGTAGACGTACGCCCAACGACGCCCGTCGGGGGTCGTGACCCGTGTGAGCCGGTCCTCGGCGTCCCACGCGTAGGTCCATTCCCGCGTTCCCCCGGACAGCAGCTTGCGCACCTGCCGGACGAGGCGCCCCTGTGCGTCGTGGACGTAGGTGGTGTGGCCGACCCTGCGTAGGAGTGTGCCGTCGTGGACCCGTTCTCCCTCGGGGCCTTCCGGCGCGTCCGCCCGGCTGACGTTGCCCGCCGCGTCGTAGGCATAGCGCTCGGACCACCCGGTGGCCGAGACCGCTTCCACCCTGCCGAGACGATCACGGCTGAATCGGCGGATGCCGTAGGTCTGGTCCTCGATGGCGGTCAGGCCGCCGTCCTGTCCGTACGAGTACGAGCGGTGCAGCAGGGCCTCGTCCGGCGAACCTGTGTCGGAGGCGGCTCGCCCGAGAACCGTCTGCGCGGTCAGACGGTGGCCGGCATCCCACTCCTGGGACAGTACCGCCGTCTCCCCGAGCCGCCGCTCGATCTCGTGGCCCGAAGCCCCGTACGCGAAGGACAACGCGTGGTCGGCGAGGCGGACCCGGGTGGGGCGGTTGTTCGCGTCCCATTCCCAGCGACTTACGGCGCCTGACGGAGTCCGGCGTTCCACCCGCCGGCCGAGTATGTCGTACGTCGTGTGCACCGCGCGGCCGTTGCACTCCTCGACGACGACACGGCCCACCGCGTCGCGTGCGAGCGTGAGTGTGGTGTCGGGGGTGACCGCTGCGACCAGCTGGCCGGCCAAGTCGTAGGTGAAGGCCGCGATCGCCTCGCCGGAGTGCCGCTCCACGACCCGTCCGCACGCGTCGCGCACATAGGTGGTGATCTCGCCCGCACCGTTGGTGCGCCGGATCAGACGGCCCGCGGCATCGTAGTCGTAGGAAACGGCACGGCCGTTGAAGTCCACTTCGCGGACGAGACGGCCCGCCGGGTCGTACGCGTACGACCACACCGCACCCGACGCGCTCGTCACGGACGTGAGCCGCAGCTCGGTGTCGTACGCGAACCACGTCGTCGAGCCGTCCGCCTCCGTCCGGGTGCGGAGCCGGTCGAAGTGGGTGAAGGTGTGGGTCGTGCTCCGGCCGTCGTGGCCGGTGTAGCGGACGATGTTGCCCTCACCGTCGTAGGACCAGCTCTCGGTGCTGCCGTCGGCCATGACCCGCTCGGCGGGGTAGCCCTCCACCGTCCATGTGGTGCGGGTCGTCGCTCCGGCGGCGTCGACGGTGCCGACGATGCGGCCGAAGGCGTCGCGGGTGACGCGAGACGTACCGCCCAGTGGCGCGGTGACGGAGTCGGGCAGCCCCAGCGGCCCCGGCTGGACACGGTGGGTCGCTCCCAGGGCGTTGGTGACGCCGAGCAGACCACCAGAGGCGTCATAGGCGTAGGTGGTGACGGCACCGTCGGCGTCGACGGTCGCTGCCGGGTGGCCCTGCTCGTCGTACGCGTAGCCACGCCTGCCGCCGGTCGGCAGGGTGATCCACAGGGGACAGTCGAAGGCGTCGTACTCGCATGTGGTGACGGCGCCGTCGGGCCGCACGACAGAAACGAGGTTGCCGCGCTCGTCGTAGCCGAAACGGGAGGTGTGGCCCAGAGGATTCGTCCGTGAGAGCAGCCGGTTGTACGCGTCCCACTCGGCATAGGTGGTGTTGCCGAGCGGGTCGGTTTGGGCGACGACCTGCCGGCGCTCGTTGTACCGGTAGGTCGTGGTGTGGCCCAGCGAGTCGGTGTAGCGCGTCTCGCGTCCTGCCGGGTCGTAGGCGATGGAGCAGGACAGGAAACCGTCGGCGCCTTCGCCTCGTATGCACCGGTCCTGGTCGTCGTAGGTGAAGCGGTACCAGGTGCCGTTGCGGTCGGTCCAGGAAGTGATGCGGCCCTGGACGTCGTAGGTGTACCTGAGCGGATGGCCGCTGGAGTTGTAGATCTCGTCGAGGTGCCCGTCGGGGCTGTAGCCGTAGCGCAGCAGGGTCGTTCCGTCGGGCCCGGCCTCCTCGTTGCGCAGCCGCAGCCGGACGACCCGGTCGCCCTCGGTGTCGATGTGCAGGTGGCGGCCCCCGGAGTCGCGGACGGCGGTGGGGGCGCCGGAGTCGTCCCGGTCGATGTCGATGCGCCGTCCGTCGCGGTCGGTCACCGCGGCCAGGGGCAGGGTGAACGCCTCGTGCGCGGCGACAGGTTTGGCGAGCGGGGCGAAGTGGCGAATGCGTCCCGTGGCCGGGTCGGTGATGCGGATGGGGGTGTCGGGCGCGCCGTCCCAGTCCAGCGGCCAGCGCGGGCCCTCCGCCGGCATGACCGAGATACCGGGTGCGGGCACGGGATACACGAGGATCATGCCGTCGTCAGCGGCGAAGACGACGCCCTCCCCGTCCAGTTCGAGACGCTCGTCGAGCGTCGAGGCCCAGGACGGACCGAACCACTTGCCCCAGTTGTACGTCGAGAGATGCGTACGACGCAGCGCGAGCGGAAGGAGCCCGGGAAGCTCCACGTCGGTCTCCTCCACGAGCATTTCGCCGGAGACCATGTCGACGGGATCGCCGTTCTTGCACCGCCCCTTGGCCGGCTTGCTCTTGCCGACGGCGTCGTCGGCCCCCTTGCGCAGACCCCTTCCGAGTCCCTTGGCCATCGCCTTGAGGCCACCCTTGCCCAGGGCTTTCATCCCCGCGGCGAGCTTGCCGAGTGTGGTGAGTCCCTTGACGCCCGGTATGCAGTCCAGTGCCGCGAATCCCACGTCCCACAGGGATGCTTGGCCTTTGGAGTATTTGTTGAGTGTGTCGGCGAGGACGACGAGGGCTGCTACGACGACGATCGCGGCCAGGATCGGCCCGCCGATGATCATCGCGATGACGCCGACCACCGCGACGACGACCTTGCAGACCGCGACGATGGTGTCCCAGTTGTCGGTGAACCAGTCACCGATGTCCTCCCACCACGACCGGTTCTGGATGCCGGCGTCGGACGCCTCGTCGATCTTGTTCTTGGCCTCGCGGGCGGCGTCCTCGCGCATTTTGCGCGCGTCCTCGGCCATCTTCTTCGCCGCGTCCAGCGCACTCTGGGCGTTGTCGACGGCCGACTGCGCGTTCGTCTGCGCCGTCTTGGCGTGCTGGACGTCCCGCGTGGCCGCCCGTACCTTCGCCTCGTCCGGCTTGTCCGCGTCCGACTTGCTGCCGGTCGGGTCGTCCTCGTACTTGTCGGCCTCCTTCGAGGCCCGGGTCACCCAGGAATCGGCCGAAGAGAGCTTCGACTGCGCCGAGGACAGGTCCTCACGGGCCTCCCGCGCCTTCACCAGCGCCCTGTCCGCCAGAGCCTGGGCGCGCTCCAGCTTCGGCCAGAAGTCAGCGAGGGCGTCGCCGCACATCCCGTACGACTTCTCCAGCTTCTTCAAGTTCTTCGGGACGCCCGAGAACTCCTCCTTGAAGACCGTGGCCGACTTGCCCGCCCACTCCGCGAGTGTGCTCTCTCCCGCCATGCCCTTGACCAGACGCAGAGCGTCGGAGACGTCGTCGGCGAAGTCGTGCAGGATCTTGGCGAGCTTGCGCACCCGCTCCGGATCACCGGGGGTCGGATCCTTGTCCAAGTCCAGGACATGCCAATCCGTCGGCCGGTGTCCCACGTTCTTCCCCCGTCACATCGCTCCACCAAGGCACGTATGCCTCAGCAAAGTTACTTGATCTCCTGCTCGTAGACTCGGAGCGTGAGCCACAACCAAGTGACGCCCGGTGACGACCCTTCTGATCGACCTCCTTGGGAGTGGTCCGGACCAGAGTTGCAGCATCTGGCCGAGCGCAGGCCGGAGGAACTGTACGCAGCGGCGGAGCAGTTGTGTCGGCGAGCGTCCGCCGAGGAGCCCGGCGGGGCCTCTGCGGCGCGGGCCGCCGGGCGGATCGCCGAGACCCTCGCCGACACGCGCTCGAGGGACTGTGCGACGTTTGCCGTGGACATCGTGGGCCGGCTGCTGCCCCTCGAGACCATGGATCGGGTGGAAGCCGATCGGTTGCTGCGCTCGGTGGCCGCGAAGCTGGTCAAGGCTCAGCAGCTGCGGGACCTTGAGCCTGTGTTCGGCGAGTTGCCGGACGGAATCCGGAGTCCGGCGGTGGAGCTTAGGGCCTGTCTCCTCGGAGAGTTGGCGCTGATCGGCTCAGGGGCCGGTCGGCACACCTTGGAGGCGTACGCCGAAAGGCTGCGTGAGCTGGGGCACCCGCTGGCTCGGCTGCCCGGGACGCGACTGGACATCGAGCATCGCTTCACGGTTCGCGTCCGGGGCCTGGGGTCGATCAAGACGCCGAAGCAGCTCCGGTCGCGTTTCCCGGAGGTTCCCTCGACCGACAGCGGTGCCGTCGCGGGCCGCAGGGCCAGTGACACACGTGACGACGGGCGGGCGAAGGCGGCTGCCCGGCCATTCACGGCCGGCGGATGGGCCTGTGAGCCCGAGGCACGGTTCTTCACGTTGCCGAGCCCGCTCAGCACTGAGGACTTCGGCATGTCCTTCATCAAGGAACTGTCCCTGCGCTGTCTGGCAGGCGAAGGCAGGCGCCGGGGCAGCGCGCTCGCCTGCGCGACGACACCCGACGAAGTGCTCAACGAACTCTTCTCGGCCTCGTACAGTGGCGGAGTGAACGGCCAGGGACAGGGCGGCGCGTACGCGCGGCTGTATGCCTGGGACAGTCTGTACGCGCTCATGGGGCTGCCCGCAGGCGTACCGTTCCTGGAAGCGGTACGGCAGGCCACAGATCACCGGTGGCTGCGGTTCATGGCGTTCACGGACTGGTTCCACCACGACACGTCGGACGCGGCCTTCGCCGTACTCGATCCCACCCACACTCGGGTCGCGGTGCTGGCGGCGACCGATACCGACGTCGACCGTGATGGCCTCGGGTCGTCACGGTGAAGACATGGCTCTCCGGTTTGACGCCGTGGTCAGGCAGCTGATCGACGTCCACGAGGAAGCCGTCCCCGGCACCTTTCTCGACGTGACTCGCGCGGTTGTCTCGTGAAGGATGCCGACCAGCTGGCCCTGTGGGGCGCCCTGCTGACGGGCACGAACCCACGCCTGGGCCGCCCCGTGCTGCTGCGCCGCCACGAACGCCGCAGCCTGCACGGCTGGGCGCAGCTCGGCGACATCTTCCACACGGAGGGCCGCCTGGATCGTCTCCCGAGCTGACCGGCGGCTGGCCGCTGCTGGTCGGCCGGGCACACTGCCTGCACGGCGAACTGGGCGACCCCGATGAGGTGCTGCGCCGTTTGGCCGGCCTGCGCACCGACCAGGCCGAGGCCCGCGTTTTCGCCGAGGCGACCGGTGCGTACGCGGACCGCTGCTCGCGACCGAATGCCGGGCTCTGGACGACGAGTTCGAGGAGGACACGTTCGACCTGGAGGGCGCGGTGACCGCCATTGCGGTCTGGATCGAGGACGAGGACATGACTCCACCATGGTGGCCGGAGAAATGGCGCGGCTCGTGATGTGCGAGCTGGTGTCCAGAGTGAGCGCAGGCGGGCTCGCGCAGGGGGTCGTTGCGCAGGCCCTCGTGCAGGACGGTGCGGTACACAGCCATGGGCCGGCGGGGCTTGCCCAGGTCGTACGAGGTCCTCCAGGACCAGGCCATGTGCAGCGGCAGCTCCACGACCCCTTGGATCGGGCCGTGCAACTCGTCCAGCGACTTCGGCAGGCGCCGCCGGAACTTCTCCCGGTACAGCGCCAGGTCCTCGGCGACCGCGCCCGTTTTGCGGTGGCAGGTGCGGGCTTGGTGTCGTCGGCGGCGCCAGTGGGGCCGGTGCAGGAGGTGGTGCCGGCTTCTGAAGGTGCTCCGGGGAGCGACCACGTCCGCCGAGCGGCTGCCGGTCAGGCGTCCCGGCCCCTGCCCCCGGTCAGACGTTCTCGCCCCCGCTGCCGCCGCTCCGTTCTGCTCGGTCGCCGTTCATCAGCAGTGCCAGCTCGACCCGTGAGCGGACGTCCAGCTGGCTGAAGATGTTGCGCAGGTGGTGGTCCACGGTGCGAGGGCTGAGCGACAGTCGCGCGGCCACTTCGCGGTTCGTGGCGCCCGACGCCACCAGGCCCGCCACGCGCTGTTGTTGCGGAGTCAGCCGCCCGAGAGCGCTGACGTCGTCGCCGGCTGCGCTGTCCCCGGCGGCCCGCAGCTCGGACCGTGTTCGCTTCTCCCACAGCAGGGCGCCGCAGCGTTCGAAGCCGACCAGGGCGGCCCGCAGTTGCTGCCGGGCCTCCAGGGGCCTGCGCCGGCGGCGCAGCCACATGCCGTAGGACAGGAGCGTGCGGGCGTGCTCGAACTGGCCGTCGACGGCCTCGTGTTGCGCCAGAGCCCGCTGGTACAGAGTGTCGCAGTCCTCTTCCCGTGCCGTCAGGGCTCGGAGGCGGGTCAGTTGGGCCACGGCCTGTGGATCGGCGCCCAGGGCGGCCCACTCGGCGTACAGGTCGACCATGTCGGTGACGTCCTCGTCCAGTCCCGCCAGGACCGTCGCCTCTACGAGGCACGGCACCGCGAGCATCCACAGGCCGAAGTGCCCGCGCCGGGGGCCCGGTCGCAGTAGCGGCGCGAGACGGATCGCGGCCTGTTCGGCCCGGCCGTGGCCCAGGTCGGCACGGGCGCGGGCCCACTCCGCCATGGTGCTCACCTGGAGCAGCCCATGCGGCCGGGCGACCGACAGGGCGGCCTTGGCGTGGTGTTCGGTGGCGGAGTCGGCACCCACCAGGGAGAAGACCAGTGCCAGCAGGGCGTGGTGTTGCGCGCCGATGTTGCGCTGACCGAGCCGGCGGGCGGCACGGAGGCCTTCCTCGGCGTGGGCACGGGCCTGGTGGTGGAAGCCGGCGCGCAGTTCGGCGTAGGCCAGGAACTCCAGGATGCGGGCGGTCGGCCCGGACACGCCCTGGGCGCCGGCGGCCGCCAGGGCCCGGCCGAGCAGGCGCCGCGCGGCGGCGATGTCGCCCAGCACCAGCGCCGCGCGGCCCGCGTACAGCAGGGCGTCCGGCTGCTGTGTGCGCGCCGCGGCGGCGAGCAGCGGCTCCAGCTCCTGCGCCGCCCGGGCGAAGTCGACCAGCACGACGTGGCGCATGCCCGCCCGGAAGGCACCCCACGGTGCCGCCGCGGCGCTCGTGCCCTCGGGGGGTCCGGTCGGCGGCGTCTCGTCCGCGGTGCGTTCCAGCGTCTGGAGGTAAGCCGTGAGGTCGCCGGCGGCCCAGGCTGCTTCCGCCGCCGCCGCAAGGGCTTGTTCCGCGCCCTCCACGTCGTGCGAGCCCAACGACTCGGCCGCGAGCAGCAGGGTCTGGTGGGCATCGGCCACGGGGCCGTCGCTCAACAGGAGCAGGCCCCGCCGCAGTTCGGCCCGGGCGCGCAGCGCTGCGTTGTCACCGGCCGTGCTGTGGGCGGCGGCCACGAGCAGGGCAAGAGCGCGGCGGGTCTGCCCGCCGCGGCGAGCGCGCTCGGCGGCCTTGAACAGCTGGGAGGCCCGGTCGCCGCCCGTGTCGGCTGTCTGGTCGTACATGTTCACTGCCGCTTCCTGTCTTACGTTTCCGGAGCGTAACAGAGGGTTTGAAGACATCCTGGAGGGGATCGGTTGGTCGAACAGCGCAGAAGTGCGCAGCCCGGGCAGCCGATTCACAGACAAGTAAGGGAGGGCGGCCGAGAGTGCCGCGGCCGTGTGCTTGCTGAGTGTGAGCTGTGAGACCGGTGATTCCACCGATGCGCAGGATTGTCCCGGCTCTTACGCTGGGCCCGGCCGTCGTCCCGGGGTGGCCCCGGGAACCGGCCGCAGGTGTGTCCGATCAGGAGTGCCCCACGCTCCTGCCGTCCCCATACGGCCCGGACGCCTACCCGATCCACGTACCACCGTCCTCCTCGACCTCCATGACGACACGGTTCACGGCCGACGACACGTGTCAACTGCCGTTGGGCGCCCGGCTCCCGGGACCGCACGCGCACCCGCCGTCAGGGGGCGAGGCGAGAGGAAACCGCTCATGCAGGCAACTCCCCAGTCGTCCACACCCGCCCCGGAGAACGGCGCGGCGCGGCACCGCCGTCGGTCCCGCGGCCCGATCCTGGGTCTCCTCGCGTCCGCGGCGGCGCTGGCCGGCCTGGCGACCATGCTCACCGGCGGCGCGAACGCCGCCGAGAACCCCTACGAGCGTGGTCCGGCCCCCACCGTGGCCAGTGTGACGGCCACGCGCGGTGCGTACGCGGTCTCCGAGACCAGGGTCTCCCAGTTCAGCGTGTCCGGGTTCGGCGGTGGCACGATCTACTACCCGACCAGCACCGACGACGGCACGTTCGGCGCCGTGGCGATCTCCCCGGGGTACACCGAGCGCCAGTCCTCGATCGCCTGGCTGGGGCCGCGGCTCGCCTCCCAGGGCTTCGTGGTGTTCACCATCGACACCAACACCACCTCGGACCAGCCGGCCTCCCGCGGTGACCAGTTGCTGGCCGCGCTCGACTACCTCACGAAGACCAGCAGCGTCCGCAGTCGAGTGGACAGCACGCGGCTCGGGGTCATGGGCCACTCGATGGGCGGCGGCGGCACGCTGGAGGCGGCCAAGGACCGGCCCTCGCTCAAGGCCGCCATTCCGCTCACCGCGTGGAACCTGGACAAGAACTGGCCGGAGATCCAGACGCCCACCCTCATCGTCGGAGCGGACGGCGACACCGTCGCCCCGGTCCGCTCGCACTCCGAACCGTTCTACGCGAGCCTGCCGTCCTCGCTGGATCGGGCGTACCTGGAGCTGAACAACGCCAACCACCTGACGCCGAACATGTCGAACACGACGATCGCGAAGTACAGCATCAGCTGGCTGAAGCGGTTCATCGACAACGACACCCGCTACGAGCGGTTCCTGTGCCCGTTGCCGCAGCCGAGCTCGTCGATCGCGGAGTACCGGGGCAACTGCCCGCACACCGCGTGACCCCGGTCGCCGCCCGCCGGCCCGGTGCGACCGCTCAGAACGGATATTCCGGATCGTCTCGTCCCCTACCCACAGCGACGCCAAAGGGTGCGCCGAGTACCCGGAGGAGCCGAGGAGCCACACCGGCAGGCGGGGTGACGCCGTTGAGCCGGTCCTGGGCGGGCCCCGGTACGGCGTACACGCGGTCGGCGTAGGGTGCTCGGCCGGGAAATCGTCGCCGAGGAAGTGCAGCAGCTCGGCCACCTGTTGGGGGAAGTCCTCGGCGTCGCTCGCGTCACGGCGCAGGGCGGATCTCGGAGTCCGGCATCTGCCCGCGTGCCCTGACCTGCGCGGTCTGGAACAGTCGTTCTTGAGGTCCAAGTGGCGCTGGGCGAGAGCGTTGCGGGGTGCGTCGGCTTCCTGAGCCAGGGCGACGATGGTCAGCGCGCCGTTGGAGCGCTGTGCGGTTCCCTACAGAATGCGGTCCATGGCCGCGCGGATGCGGTCGCGTTCGTCGGGTGCGGGGCTGCCCAGCCGTGGGCCCCGCCGAGCGCGACAGATGGGGTACTGCCTCCCCAGCAGTCCGGAGTAGGTCCTCACCGCTCAACGGCTGTGACGTTCATGTGACGCTCCGGGCGTCCGACAGCCTCCTGGCGGGATCGCCAAACCCAGCCTGACCTGCATGTTCTCTCACCTAGGCGCAACGTGACATGTTTTCGATGACGTATCACGTGGAGTGCGTGGCGATCCTTGAGCTGCATCGAAGGGCATCTGACCAGCTGCTTTGCATTGCCAGATGGTCGATTCGAATTGCTCTCGCCGCCTAGATACCAGTCCGGTATCATCGCTGTATGGCGATGACACTCCGACTCCCCGACGACCTTGACGCGAAGCTCACCGAGCGTGCTCGTCGGGAGGGCCGCAGCAAGCAGGAACTTGCCATTGAGGCCATCCGTGACGCCCAGAACCGGGCCGAGCTGAAGGTCGATGACGTCCTGTCCGAGCTCATGGACAGCGATGCGGAGATCCTGGACTACCTGAAGTGACCGAAGTGCGCTACATCCAGATCGACGAGATCCTGGCCATCGCCCGCACGGTCAACGGTACCGACCACAGCGTGCGTGACATGGGACTTTTGGTGTCAGCGATCGAACGGCCCCGGACCAACGTGTTCGGGGCCGAGCTGTATCCCACGCTGCACGAGAAGGCGGCGGCATTGTTGCACTCCGTTGCCCGTAACCACGCGCTGATTGACGGCAACAAGCGCACGGCCTGGCTTGCCATGCGCGTCTTCCTGCGGTTCAACGGCGTCAGCGCCAGTACCCTTCCGCCGCCCGTCTCCATCGCCGGCCCGTTCGTCGAGCACGTCGCGCAGGACAACATCGATGTACCGGTCATTGCCAAGCGCCTGTCAGTCTGGTTCCCCGTTTCCTGACGTTCGACGCCGTGAGGTCGGGGGCGGAACGAGGTTCCGTGAGCGGTGCTGACTCCTGGCAGTCCGCCGGGCGTGCCGGTCCCGTCCTGTGGGGTCGTCCGCACACCGTGAATCGCTGCGACGGGATGAGGGAAGGAGTCCAGCACCTCGGTACTCACTCAGGCTGACATCTTTCCTGTGACGCATCACATGGAGTGTGTCGCGATCCTCGAACCGACCGCGAAGGGATTCTGACCTGCGGTTTTGCGCGTGCGAGCCGCGACTCGCCGCGGCGGACCCGCCGAGTAGTACTGGCCGCCTCCAGCCGAGATCCTGGCCAGGGTGATCATCCTTTCACTCTGGAGATACCGGATCTCGGTGGCTGCCCCACGCCGCCAGGCCGTGGTCACTCGCCCGGCACGCTGCCCAGGGGGATCAGCGTGGCGTCAGGCCCACGGGCCCCCGCCCTTCCCGCCGCATCTCATGCGCCACGCGGCCAGGCACCCTGCCACGCACACCGTCGCGAGACCGGCGAGCGCTATGGACACGCCGGCGTCGGTGAACTCGGCGACGGCTCCGAACACGACCGGCGCCGCTCCTTGGACGGACATCAGTCCGGCGGTGAGCAGTCCGAACGCCTGGCCGCGCCGGGCCTCCGGGACCGCGTCGAGGAAGGGGCGCTGGAGTCCGAGTGCGTAGGCGAAGCCGGTTCCGGTGACCAGCAGGAGTGCCGCGCAGACCACCCACGGCGGGTCCAGCGCGAAGCCGGCCAGCGGCAGGCCGAGGATCACCATCAGCGTGGCGACCAGGCGTTCCCGGACGGCGGGACGGACGAAGCGACCGACGGCCAGGTCGCCGGCGAGCATGCCGACCGGTAGGCAGGCGAGGAGCGGTCCGGCCGAACCGGCGGGCATGCCGTGACCGCCCGCGAACGGGACGATCAGGCTCTCGGCGCCGGCGACGAACGCCGGCGGCAGCCACTGGGCGAGCAGGAGGGTGCGGACCCTCCGGTCGGCGAGCAGCTCTGTGTCGACGGACCAACTGTGGCGCAGTACCGAGCCGGAGCCCTGCCGCGGTCCGTGTCGCACCGCCTGCTCGGGCACAGGCAGATCGGGCAGCGGGAGGCGGACGGCGGCTGCGGCGACCAGGTAGGCGCCCGCGCTGAGCAGCAGCGCGGTCCTCGGCCCGAGGAACCCGACCGCGGCACCGCCGCCGGCCAGGCCGAGCAATTGGGCTGCGGACGCGGACATGTTGGACAACGAGCGTCCCAGGACGTAAGCGTCACCGGTGAGCGTCTCGGCGACGAGCCGGTTGGTCACGCCGCTGAAGACGGGGGTCAGGAAGGCCAAGGCGGCGATGAGGACCAGGACCGCCGACACCGGCAGGTGGGTCGCACCCATGACAGCGGCCGCCGCGCACTGGAGGACATGACCTGCGGTGACGAGCCGGCGCGGGCGGGCACGGTCGGCGAGCGAGCCGAGGAAGAGCGAACCGGCGAGCTGCGGCAGGAAGCCGATGCCGAACGTCAGGGCGCCCAGCAGAGGCGAGTCGGTCGTCGTGAAGACAAGCACCGAAAGGGTCATGATCCGCAGCGAGTCTGCCGTGACCGTCAGGGTCCGGGTCACGAACAGCAGCCGAAAGCGCCGGTCGGCCAGCACTTCCCGGTACGTGGCGCGCTGTTCCGGGGCGGGGACGGAGGGCATGGGCAGCAGCGTGTCGGGTGCCCCGCGACCTGATCCGCCGTTCCGCCCGGGGCGTAAGCCCCTCAGTGTGTCTGCCCGGGCGCGGGACAAAATTCAGGACAAGAGTCCCATCAGTGCGGGACGCGGGGTGCCGGAGAATGACGCGTCCGGCAGGGTGCCATCCGCCTTGCCCGGGCCCGCTCCGTCCACACACGACCGAAGGGACCGGACATGCTGGTAGACCACATCGAGACCCCCGACCTGGCTCCGCAGACGTACCTCGACGACGAAGCCGCTGAGGTCGCCGTCGACGCACCGGAGGAGCGTGCCTGGCTCCCGTCGTACCAGGCGGTCCGGACCGCCTGACGCGCCGCGTCAGGTCGGCGCCGGGCCCGAGAGGGCCCGGTGCCGATGTCTTGCGTCCACGTCCGCCGCCCGACCCCGAAGGACGGTCCGTCCTTGCCCGCTTCCTCTTCGGCCGCTGAACCGGTCACCGACCAGGTGGCGCAGGCAGACGCCATGCTCTGCGCCGATCGGCAGTTCGGCGACTCCGCCGCCATCGACGAGCGCAACCTCGCCCGGTTCCGGCTGGGCCTGACCATGCTGGCGCGGCATGACGGCGAAGCAGCTGAGGTGCTGCGGACGACGGCCACTGCGGCCGTCGAGCGCCTCCGTCCGCTGCTGTACGACCCGGTGCTGCGCAACTGCTTCGAGGTTGACCTCGCGCGACTGGAGAGCGGCCGGCTCGGACGCAGTTCGTTCGGCGCCTCCATGGGCGGCTGCACGGCGGTCCTGGCGGCGGACGCCTCGTCCCCCACGGGTCCCTGCGAAGCACTCGTCCGTCCGCACCGGCGTGCCTGGCCGGGTCTCGGGGACGCTTGGGTGCTGACCGAACCAGCGCCGCACGGCGGCTCGCAGGAGATGCTGGCCGGGCGTCTCATGGAGCTGTACCGTGGCGCGCTCGGCGACAGCCGGGCGGCAGGCCCGATCGATCCGACGGACGACATCCGCGCCGTCCTGCAGGAGGGCGCGGAACTCCTCGCGACGCTGCTGCCCGCCACAGGAGCCGGCGTTCTCGGACACGTCACGATGGTGGGCTTCACCCACCGGGAGAGTGAGGAGGGCCCCCTGCAGTCCATGTCCGGCGGGGACCCACTTCCCTCGACGGTGCTGCTGGCGCCCGAACGCTGCACGTCCCCGTGGCTCGCGGCCGAGAGCCTGCTGCACGAGGGTGCCCACCTCAAGCTCTTCGACGCGCTCCGTACGGGCTCCGTGGTCAGGAACGCCACCGAACGCGTCCCGATCCCGTGGCGGATCGGTTCCTGGACGGTCATCCGGGTGTTCGTCGCCCTGCACTTCTACGTGCACCTGCTGGTCTTCCGGGCCGCGGCGGCGACAGCGGGTGAAGCGGTCCGGGAGAGGTTCGGCCCGCCCCCGTCGGTCGAGGACCTCGACGAGCCCAGCCCGGGCACTCCCGCCGCCCGGAGCGGGCAGTACCGGACCAGTGCGGAACGGGCCCGATACCTCGCCGAGTGCGTTCTGTCGCTGCCGGAGCAGGCACTCACCGAGAACGGGCACCGGTTCGCCCGCTGGCTCCTCACGGCGCTCCGTCTCGTGGACGACGACGCGCCGCGGCCTCATGACCGGGCCGCGGCGGCGACCCTGCGGGCGGAACCGTGGCAGCCGCCGGAGGTTCCCCCAGGAGCCGCCCTCCAGCGGATCACACCGGTGGACGCATGCGCCCTGCCCGGCCTGGGGCAACTCGTCGTCAGTCCCGCGCGATCCGCCCGGATGCACTGGCTGAACGCGCGCTCCTGGGCGGTCTACTCCCTGTGCGACGGGCGTGACTTCGGCTCGGTACGAACGGCCTACGCCCGAGTGGCTGGGCTCCCGGCCGGCTCCAAGGAGGTCGGCCGGCAGGTGAGCGACAGCGTGCGCCGGCTTGTGGCCGCGGGCCTCGTCACCCACGACGTGTGACACGCCGCTCCGGGCACCGGCCCCGTCGGCCGCCGGCGTTGAGCTGTTCCGCTGCTGCGCCTACATACCTGCGGAGCCCGTGCCGGGGTCGGCCGTTTCCAGGCCGGCCAGCCGTGCGGACACCATGGCCTCCAGCCGACTGGAAACATGAATTTTCGGCAGGATGGCCGAGACGTAATTGCGCACGGTCTTCTCCGATATGAACAGCTCCTGCGCTATTCGGCGATTGCCATACCCGAGCGAGACCAATCGCAGAACCTCCCGTTCCCGGTTCGTCAGCGCCGGGAACGGGAGCTTTCCGTCGGCTTCCGCCAGGCGTACCAAGAGGGCCGAGAGTTCGCCGCCGGCCCGTGGGCCCAGCGTGACGTACCCTCGCTGCACGGCCCTCACGGTGCGCAGCAGGTCCACCGTCTCCGTGTTCTTGAGCAGGTAGCCCGTGGCACCCGCCATCAGTGTGGTCAGCAGCAGGCTGTCGTCGTCGTGCTCCGGGGACACGGAGGCGACCAGCCGCGGCGCCGGGGACTTCCGGCGCAGCTGCTGAAGCAGCCCGATTCCCGCCCGGCCGGGGAGGTCGAGGTCGACGATGACCACGTCGGGCTTCTCCTCCTGGACCGCCCGCACACCGGCGTGCGGGTCGTGGGTTCCCGCGGCGACGGTGATGCCGTCATTTTCAAGCGCAGAACATAAGCCGCCCAGAACCAGGGGGATGCTCTCTATTACCACCACACGCGTACCGACATCTCGGACCGCATTGGCCATTCTGGCCCATCCTTACACCCGGGCCGGCGTGAAGCGCGACGAAGCGCACTTCCCACACCGTCATCATCAACGTCCGGATGAAAGCGTAAAACTCCCCTTGACCGGCTGGCCGGTACGCCTCATGGGCGGATCGGGCGGGCGCCAGAGGACGGAATCGCACGTGTGGTAGCGGCTTCTCGTGGTTCCCCGGGAGATGTTTGCCGTGGACAGTGGGCCGGCTGCCGCCCCTCGAGCCACGGATCGTGGGGAAGCCGATCGGCTGCTGTGCTCGTGAAGGTGACGGTGCGGGATGTGCTGGTATCAGGGGCATGGACACCAAGCGGCGCGTTCTCATCGTCGCCTACGACGACGCGCAGATCCTCGACATCGCCTGTCCCAGCGGCGCGTTGGACATCGCCAACCGGTACGGTGCGCAGCCGCCCTACTCCATCGAGCTGGCCACTCTGGGCCGTCGGGCCGCCCGTAGCTCGGCGGGGATTCTGGTGGGGGCGGGGCACGGGCTGGAGGCGGTGACGGGGCGTCTGGACACGCTGATCGTCGTGGGCGGCATCGGCTGCGAGGAAGCGGCCGCGGACGAGCGATTAGTCGGACAAGTGAGCCGGCTGGCCCGACTCAGCCGACGCGTGGCCTCCGTCTGTACCGGCGCCTATGTGCTGGCCGCCGCCGGTCTGCTGGACCACAGGCGGGTGACGACCCACTGGGGGTGGGGAGAACGGCTGGCCGAGCGCCACCCCGCCGTGGCCGTGGACGCGAGTCCCCTCTACATCCGCGACGGCAACGTCTACACCTCGGCCGGGGTCACCAGCGCGCTGGACCTGACGCTGGCGCTGATCGAGGACGACCACGGGCCGACGCTGGCCCGCGCCGTCGCCCGGGAACTCGTCACCCATCTGCACCGGCCGGCCGACCAGGCACAGATCTCCATGTTCCTGGCCGCCCCGCCACCGGAGGACCGGTTGGTGCGGGACCTGATGGGCTATGTCGCCGGCCATCTGGCCGAAGACCTCACGCCCGCGGCCCTGGCGGCCCGGGCGGGGGTCAGCCCTCGCCATCTTGCCCGCCTCTTCACCGCGCACCTCGGCATGACTCCGGTCCGGGCCGTGCGCGCGGCGCGTACGGAGGCGGCGGCGTACCTGGTGCGGTCCAGCGCGTTGTCCATGGCGGCGATCGCCCGCCGCTGTGGGTTCGGGTCGGCGGAGACGCTGCGGCAGGCGTTCCTGGACCACTACGGGGTCACGGGGGACAGGATTCGCAGGATGCCGGACATGCCACGCGCGCGCATCGCGCCGGGGCAGAAGACTCCCGGGCCATGAGGCATTCGACGACACGCAGAAACGTACTTCGCGGGACCGTGGCCACCGCCGCGCTCGCGGCCACGGCCGCGGCTGAGACCGGGGCGGCGCACGCCGTCCCGCGGGGCGGCGCTGGACCGGACATCGGCATCCTGCTCTACGACGGCTACAGCCTGCTGGACCCCACCGGTCCGGCCGAGGTCCTCTCACGGCTGCCGGACGCGACCGTGACGATGATCGCCGAGAAGCGAGGGGCGGTCCGCACGGACACCGGAGACGTGGCCGTGGTCGCTCAGCGGTCCATCGCCGAGGTGGATCGTCTCGACGTCCTGCTGGTGCCGGGCGCCGGCAACCGGGGCACGGTCGGGGCGATGAACAACGAGGCGCTCCTGCGGTGGATCCGGAAGATCCACCGGCACACCGAATGGACGACTTCCGTGTGCACCGGCAGCATCGTCCTCGCCGCTGCCGGGCTGCTGGACGGACGGCAGGCGACGACCTACTGGGCCTCCGCCGAGTACCTCCAGTCCACCTTCGACGTGACCTACCTGCCGCAGCGCTACGTACGCTCGGGAAAGATCATCACCGCGGCCGGGGTGTCGGCCGGAGTGGACATGGCCCTGTACCTCGCGTCCCTGATCGCGGACGACGACACGGCCAAGGCGATCCAGCTCGCCGTCGAATACGACCCCCAGCCGCCCTTCGACTCCGGCAACGCCGCAGACGCCGACCCGCAACTGAAGGAAAGAGCGTTGCAGTTGCTCGCCGCCTCGCAGGTGTAGTCGCGGGGGAGAAACAAAGGGGCTGCGGCCGTGGGCGTGGGCGTGGACCAGTGATGAGCGAAGGCGTCGGACATGTCTCGCAGTTCCCGCACGGGACGATCGAGCTGGGGCGTCTGCGGGATAGCGGGAGACGGCGTCCTTGAGGTCGGCGACGATCGACGCCGGCGAAGGCGTCTGGTCCGCACTCGGACCGGAGAGGGCGCATGGAGGAGTGTGCGGCGCCCTTGCCGAAGAGCGCGCGGGCGAGGTTGCGTTCGGAGGCAGGGAGGACGCTGGGGTGCCTCCTGCAACCCGGGCTTCGTCCCCGGCACCGGCCTCGTCCGCAATGCCGGCCCCGTCTCCCGCTTCGCGATGCGGCGCGTGCTGCCGGTGATGACCCTCACCCCGTTCGTCGCGGTCGCCACGCCGCGGGCCGCTGCCTCGCCGACATCACCCTCGGCACGAGGGGGGCGCCGACCGGCTCCTCCGTCGACCGCGACCGTGTGGACCGCTCGTCCGAGGAGTCCTACGACCCACGGCGTGGAGGCGAAGTCCGGGATGCCGCCGAGCGGTTCAGTCGCGTCGGATCGTCAGGTGACCGGTCAACCTCTGCTTCGCGTCGTGCGTCTTGGTAACTGCCGGTCCCGGGCGCACCATTCCGATAACATGTTCGATCACGTGACGATCGTATTCATTACATCTAACAAATCGACTCAAACAATTGATACCTATAAAAACGCGGATTTTCTCGCGGATAAGACGCGGGGCCACGTTCGCCGCATGGCCTCAGCCGCGCACGGTGCTGTGGGCCACGGCGGGTCTGGTGGCCCTCGGGTTTCTCATCGCGCTGGAGATCGCCGCGCGCCGCTACGGGGTGCCCGGGCCGATCATCAGTCAGGTGCAGGAGGTGATCGTCGCTCCCAAGTCCGGCTTCCTGCTGTACGCCTGCATGGCCCTGACGATGGTGGTGCTCACCCGGCGGCAACGGTTCATCGCGGTCGGTGCCGCGATCGGTATCGACGCCGTCTTTCTGGTGGTGCGGTGGGCGATCGGCGCCGATCTGAACGACGGCCATCCCTTCGGCAACGGCGCGTTGTGGGTGATTCTGGGCTGTGCGGTCATCGCCGTCACGCGCCGCACCGGCCAGGAACGCGTCCTGCTGCTGAAAGGCGTCGGACTGGGCCTGCTGCTGCTGGCCGGCCGCAAGACCGGTGACACCTGGCTGCTCATCACCTCGAAGACCCGCCCCATGGTGCTCGACCCGTACCTGGCGGCCGCCGACCACGCGCTGGGCAACCCGTCGTGGCTGGTGGGCCGGATCGTCACGGCCACCGGGCCGGTCGGCGCCCATGCCCTCGACTACGTCTACGCCCAACTGGCGGTGGCCGCGGTCGTCGTCGCGCTGTACCAGCTGCGCAACGTGGCGGCGGAGCGCCGCTTCCCGCGCCATCACCTGGTGCGCACCTTCCTGGTCATCGGCCTCCTCGGGCCGGGCATCTACATGATCTTCCCGGTCGTCGGACCGATCTTCGCCTACGGCGCCGACGGCGGGCACTGGGCGGTGGCCAACCTGTGGCCGGACCTGCCGCCGCCGATCAGCGCCGCCCCGCACGAGATACCGTTCGACGAGATCACCCCCCGCAACTGCATGCCCAGCCTGCACACGGCGTGGGCCACCGCGATCTTCATCCACTCCCGCAGGGGCCCACGGGTTCTGCGATACGCGGGCACGTTCTGGCTGATCGCCACCCTCACCGCGACGCTGGGATTCGGCTACCACTACGGCGTGGATCTCGTGGCCGGTGTGGTGTTCACGGTCACGATCGAGGCGGCCCTGCGCTCGCTCGAACGCGGCTGGGACCGAGCGGGAACCCAGCTGGTCACCTACGGAGTGGCGGTCTTCGCCGCGCTCCTGGTCTCCTATCGCTGTCTGCCGATGGAGATGGCCGAGCGCCCGTGGCTGTTCGGCCCGCTGCTCATTCTGGCGATGGCCTCGGTGATCTACGGCTACGTACGGACCACCACCCAGTGGGAGACGCAGGCCGTGCCGGCCCGGCAGTCGGAACCGGAACACGAACTGGTCAGCGGCTGAGCAGGACCGTCAGGGTGCTCACCCCGCCCGCGCAGGCGAGGACGGCGCAGGCGCAGGCGGCGTGGCGGCGGAGCAGGGTGTGCCGGAGGGCCGCGTAGCGGCTCTCGTACTCCTGCCGCAGCTCCTCGGCCCGCCGGACCGTGCTGCGCAGCAGCTGACGGGTGACGTCGAGGCGCCGGCGGACGTAGTGGCAGGTGAGTTCGTCGGCCTGGGCGGTGGTCAGCCACGGCATGCGTGCGCAGAGCTCTTCGGCCTCGCGCCGGGCATCTTCCCGATGGGCGTGCGCGAGGAGGTAGCCCTCGGCCTCGTCGGCCAGCGCGTGCCGCGGGGCGTCGTACGGCGCCTCGTGGCCGGCGCGTCTCACGGCCGTTCGCCCTTGTGCCCGGGCTCGACGACGTCGCGTTTGCCGGTGTTCTCCGCCTCGTCCAGCTGGGCCACGTCCGGATGGTGCAGGTCGAAGGCGGGGGATTCGGAGCGGATGCGCGGCAGGGTGACGAAGTTGTGCCGCGGGGGCGGACACGAGGTCGCCCACTCCAGCGAACGCCCGTACCCCCAGGGGTCGTCGACCTCGACCCGCTTGCCCTCCTGGGCGGTCTTCCACACGTTGTACAGGAACGGCAGCGTGGACAGGCCCAGCAGGAACGCGCCGATCGACGAGACGGTGTTGAGCGCGGTGAAGCCGTCCGCGGCGAGGTAGTCGGCGTAGCGGCGGGGCATGCCCTCGGCGCCCAGCCAGTGCTGCACCAGGAACGTGGTGTGGAAGCCGACGAACAGCGTCCAGAAGTGGATCTTCTCGAGGCGTTCGTCCAGCATCGTGCCGGTCATCTTCGGCCACCAGAAGCTGAAGCCGCCGAACATCGCGAACACGATCGTGCCGAAGAGCACGTAGTGGAAGTGCGCGATCACGAAGTAGGAGTCGGTCACGTGCCAGTCCAGGGGCGGCGAGCCGAGGATGACGCCGGTCAGACCGCCGAAGAGGAACGTGACCAGGAAGCCGGCCGCCCACAGCATCGGCGGCTCGAAGGACAGCGAGCCCTTCCACATGGTGCCGATCCAGTTGAAGAACTTCACCCCTGTCGGCACGGCGATCAGATACGTCATGAAGGAGAAGAACGGCAGCAGCACAGCCCCGGTGGCGAACATGTGGTGCGCCCACACCGTCACGGACAGCCCGGCGATGGCGAGCGTGGCGCCGATCAGCCCCGTGTAACCGAAGATCGGCTTGCGCGCGAAGACGGGGATGATCTCGGTGATCACGCCGAAGAACGGCAGGGCCAGGATGTACACCTCGGGGTGGCCGAAGAACCAGAACAAGTGCTGCCAGAGGACCGCCCCGCCGTTCTCCGCGTTGAACACCTGCGCCCCGAAGCGGCGGTCGGCCTCCAGCACCAGCAGCGCGGCGGCCAGCACCGGGAACGCCAGCAGCACCAGCACCGAGGTGAGCAGTACGTTCCAGGTGAAGATCGGCATCCGGAACATGGTCATGCCGGGGGCGCGCATGCAGATGATCGTGGTGATGAAGTTGACGGAGCCGAGGATGGTGCCGAACCCGGACAGCGCCAGGCCCATGACCCACAGGTCACCGCCGACCTGGGGAGTGCGCTCCCCACCGCTGAGCGGGGTGTAGGCGGTCCAGCCGAAGTCGGCGGCGCCCTGCGGGGTGAGCAGGCTGCCGAGCACGATCAGGCCGCCGAAGAGGAACAGCCAGTACGAGAGCATGTTCAGCCGCGGGAAAGCCACGTCCGGGGAGCCGATCTGCAACGGCATGACCGCGTTGGCGAACCCGGCGAACGTGGGCGTCGCGAACAGCAGCAGCATGATCGTGCCGTGCATGGTGAACGCCTGGTTGTACTGCTCGTTGGACAGCCACTGGATCCCCGGCCGGGCCAGCTCCGCCCGGATGGCCATCGCCAGCGCCCCGGCGATCAGGAAGAAGCCGAACGACGTGATCAGGTACAGGTGCCCGATCTTCTTGTGGTCCGTCGTCGTCAGCCAGGAGACGATCACCTGGCCCGGGCCGCGGCGCTCCGCCGCCGGTACCGGAGCGACCGGTTCGGTATGTGTCGCCATGAGCTCCTCGATCGGCAGTGCGTGTCCAACTCGGCGGAAACTAGTCCCGCTGATCGGGTACGGCCATCTGACGTCGGGCTTCTCTGGGCCGAACGGTCGAGTGATCCATGCGAATGAGTGATGTTTCTTTCCTGCGCGGACGGTGTGCCCGCTTTCGGCCCCAGGCCTGGCTGGGCGCTTCGACGTAACGGTGGGTCAGCAGACACAAGGGCAGCAGCACGGCGAAGAAGGCCGCTTCGAGGACGAGATGGTCCTGCCGCCGTCGGCCGATCGTGTGGTCGAACACGGCCAGCAGGAGCGGATGGAGCAGGTAGACCGAGTAGCTGAGCGTTCCCAGCGCGGTCAGCGTGCGCGGTGTCCGCCGGCGGCGGCACGCCAGTCCCGCTCCGAAGGTGAGCACGGCCAGCAGGAACGCCGTCATCCAGCCGCGTCGCGTGAAGTGGGTGCCGTCGCCGTACCCGTAGGCACTGGCCACCGCGCAGGCCGCCACGACGGCACCTGCACGGGCCGCGCGTCGCCAGGTGCTCTGACCGTGCTCGGCCCGGTGGACGGCGGTGCCGAGGAACATCACGGCGAGGATCACCAGGCCCTCCCAGAGGGGCACCGTGCCGTTGAAAGGAACCAGCACGAGTGCCAGGACACCGCCCAGCACGCCTCCGACCACCCGGAGTACGGGTGACCTGGCACACGCACAGCAGATGGCGACCGCCATGGCGACCGAGGTGACCGCGACCAGCGGGCCGGTGCCGACCTTGTCCGAGAGGGCGGAGACCGGCAGCACGACCCCTGCCGCCACGCTCACGGCGGCGGCCACGGCCAGGGTGACGGCGACCGCTGCCGACCGCTGGTGCAGGCGGACCGTGAAGAGAGCGACGACCAGCAGGTAGAAGGCCATCTCGTACGAGAGCGTCCACAGGACGAGCAGGAGATTGGGTGTCCCCAACAGCTCCTGGAGCATGGTGACATGGGCGGCAGCCACTGTGACGGCGCTCTGCCGGCCGAAGTCGGGCAGCTCCGCAACGCCCAGGACACCGGCGACGAGGGCGGCCGCGACGACAGCGGCCCACAGGGGGTACACACGGAAGAGACGCCCGATCCAGAACGTCCGGACGCACCCCCGGCGTTCCAGCGAGGCGGGCACGATATAGCCGCTCACCAGGAAGAACACCATGATGCCGTATCGGCTGGTGTTGAACTCCGGCATCAGCTCCCGCCGGAGCTCCGGCATGAAGGTGTACGACGAATGGTCGAACACCACGACGAGCGCCGCGATGCCACGCAACGCGTCCAGCCAGCCCAACCGCGACCGCCCGGCGGGCACGGCCGGACCGGGTAATCGTGACGTCACCGACGCCGACCGCTTCGGACGTCAGACAGGGAGACCTTCATGGGGACGCAGGGTTCGGCCTCGCTCCGGGTCGCGTAGAACTCGACCGCGCGGGGCCGGGAGTCGCCCCGGGTGTTCTCGAATGCCAGCACGTTGCCCCGGCGCAGGGTGACGTCCCAGCCGGCCTTCACGGGGATCAGGGGACGGCCGTCGATGATCAGGGGGCGGCCATGTATGTCGGTCACCGGGGAGACCTTGCTGCGCTCACAGACGTAGCCGGAGGGGAGCAGGTCAATGGTCACCTCGATGCCCCACGGACGCACCTTCTCGGCGAGAGCTTGCTGGGCGGGGACACCGATGCTCTGCTCCATCACGGTGAGCCTGACGCTGCCGTCTCCCACCGGCTCCACCGCGTACGCCTTCGAGTCGGCCGGCGCACCGGGCACGACCACTGCGGCGAGCCAGGCCACCGCACAGGCCGCCGCGACGACCGCGGCCCGTCGAGGAGCGAGAGAGGCGAGCGGAGCGAGGAAACGGCCGAGGGAAGCCTTCGCCCCGCGCTCGCCCGACCCGGCGTCAGCCGTCCGCGTCTCGGCGCTCTCGCGCAGCCGGATCTCCCTCTTGAGCTCGTCGAGAAGACGGTCCTCGAATGTCGACCTCATGCTCGGGCACCTCCCCTTGCGACGTGCAACAGCGACGGGTCCGGGATTCCCGCCCCCGTGGGACTCGTGGGCCTTGCCGGTGGTGGCGCGCGATCGGCCTCCGGTGCCTTGACGTCCGCCTCATGCCGCAGCGCCTTGCGCGCCCGGTGCAGCCGGACCCGGGCCGTGACCTGGCGGATGCCCAGTGCGGCCGCCGCCTCCGTGACCGTGAGCTGGTCGACCGCGATCAGCTCCAGCACGGCCTGCTCACCCTCGGGAAGGCTCGCCAGCGCGGCCAGGGCACGTCGCCCCGGGCTCTCCGCGTCGAGTCTGTCCTCGATGCGGGCGATGTCGTCGGCCTCCAGCAACCGCCGCCCGGAGAAACGCAGATCGCGTTCCGCTTCGCGGGCGACCCGGCGGCGCTCCGACGACACGACGTTGCGGGCGATGCCGTACAGCCATGCCGTCTCGCTGCCGAGGCGGGGCCGGTAGGAGTGGGCCGAGTCGAGGACGGCGAGGAAGATCTCCGCCGTCAGGTCGGCAGCGGTGTGCGGATCGTCCACGCGCCGGGCCACGAAACGCATGACCGCGTCCACATGGCGCCGGTAGAACTCCTCGAAGACCCGCGGGTCACGTACCGCTGCGGCGGGACCACCCCGTAACCGTTCCGCGCCATCCACAAACGACTCCTTCTCGTCGGAGGCTCCCCGGTCCTCCTCGGAGGTGCACCGGAGTCCCGTAAGGCACTTCACTTGTTCTTGGGCGCAGGCGCGAGAAGCGTTACAGGGGAGGCGGAATCCGTGTGAGCCAGGCGTCCAGGGGGTTCAGGCACCCCGGCAGGGCCTCGTGCAGGTCCCACCAATGGACGGCTTCGATCTCCTCGTTCGGCCGGAAGGCACGTCGACGGTCCAGGGGCTCGGCGCAACGCCCGGAGAACAACGCGCCGTATTCGACCCGCTGGTCGACGGCGAGCGGCCGGGCTGTGTGGTCAGGCATCCCCGCATGATGCCCGGCACGGTCGATTTTCCCGCGTGGCATCGGCGGCGGTTCGGGCCGGTGACCTGATCGGATATGCGTTTGCATATCGCTGGGTGTGAATTCCGGTCTTGGACAGGGCAGTTGGCGTCTTGATCTCCTGAGCGTCATGACCCAGGAGACACATGACATGAAGGAGCCGGTCGAGCGCACCGGCCGCCGCCTCGGCCGCCGAACGGTGCTCCGCCGCGCCGCCGTGCTCGGCGCGGCCGCCCCGCTGATCCCTGCTACGGCCGGCACCGCGGCGGGTGAGAGCGGGGAGGCGAGAGAGCGCGGCCGGAGCCGTGGCCCAGCCGCCGGTTCCGTATCGTTGCGCTGGCTCGGCACCGCCGGATGGCGTATCGACGTCGGCGACCGGAGCGTTCTCTTCGACCCGTACCTCACCCGCTTCGAAACCGGCCTGTACCAGGGCGCCTTCGACCCCCGGACACCGCTGCGGACCCGGCCCGACATCGTGGACGCCCACGTCGGCCGTCCCGAGCTCGTCCTGGTCAGCCACTCCCACTGGGACCACCTCGCCGACGTGCCCCACATCGCCAAGTCCACCGGCGCGCGCGTCGTCGGCACCGAGACGACGTACCACCTGCTGGTCGCCCTGGGTGTCGACGCGGGCCAGATCTCCGTGGTGAAGGGCGGCGAGGTGCTGGACTTCGGCGGGATCGTCGTCGAGGTCGTGCCGAGCCTGCACAGCCGCAACAAGAAGTGCGCCTACTTCGCCCCGGGCACGCTGAACGCCCCGCCGGCGACGGTCCCCAGCACCATCTCGGACCTGCCGGAGGGCGACACCCTGGCGTTCCAGGTGCGGGCCGGGGACGGCGGGCCCTCGGCGTTCCTCATGGGCGCGAGCGACTTCGACGAGCGGGCGGTACGGGGACTTCGCCCCGACCTGGCGATGGTCGCCGTGCCCTCCAGCACCGTCACCCACCGGTACGTGCCTCGGCTGCTGGGCGCGCTGGACACCCCCGGTGTCGTGGTCCCCGTCCACTGGGACAACTTCGAAGTGCCGCTGAGCGGTTCGCCGGTGCGGGACCCGGCCATGGACCTGGACGCTTTCGTCGCCCAGGTCCGCGAGGTCTCCCCCGCGGCGCGAGTCGTCGTCCCGGACTACCGGACCGTGTACGACGGCACCATGCGGCCGGGAGGTTCGCGATGACTGCATCACCCCGCCACGACGACCTGCCGGAGATCACGCGGTTGACCGTCGCGGCCACCGCATCGGCCCCCGCTCTCCTCCTGCGTCCCTGGAGGCCGGGCGACGCCACGGCCCTGGTCGGCCTCTACCGGGACGAGGCCTTGCGCCGTTGGGTGAGTGCGGTCGTGCACGACCGTGCCGGCGCGGCACGGTGGGTCCAGGACCAGCGACGCGGATGGGAAGCGGGGCACCGTTTCGCGTTCGCCATTTCGGAGGTCCGAGCGGACGGCGACGAGGGCGAGTTGGTGGGCCACGCGGTGCTCAAGAACATCACGCCCGGAGCCCCTTCGGCGGAGGTCGGTTACTGGACCGCGGCGCATGCGCGCGGCCGGGGCGTGGCTCCCCGGTCCCTGGAGGCGCTGACGGACTGGGCCTTCACGACCTTCGCCGGCGGCGGCCTGAGCCGTCTGGAACTGCTGCACCAGGCGGACAACACGGCCTCGTGCCGCGTCGCCCTGAAGTGCGGCTACGACCTGTCCTCGCTCCTGCCGGCGGCGCCACCCGCCTTCCCTGCCGAGGGTCACGTGCACGCCCGGGCACGTGACCTCTGAGCACTGTCCAGGTCGGCGGCGAGCTCGTCGTGCCAGTGCGGGGAGACCCGCTGCTGGAGGATCGTCGCGGCGGCGACCGGGAGGGGGAGCTGAAGGAACTCGCGCAGTGCGTGGGCCGCGTTGTCGCGCGCTACCCACGCGGTGAGGTCCTCGTGGGACACGGGGCCGGTGTCGCCGTCCCGTAACAGCTCCCTGGTCGCATGAACCTCCGCGGCCAGGGAGCGCATGCGCAGGCCCAGGGGGGACTCCTGGTCGCAGTCGACGGGCAGGCCGCGGTGGATCCGGTCGAGGGTCTCGGCCACCTCCGGGCAGGTGTCGAGGCGCGTTTCCGCTGCCAGTCGCGCCAGTTGGGCCCCGATGGCGGCGCGCAGGCGCTGCGGCGGGGTGCGCTCCACGAGCCCGGCCAGGTCCAAGTGCCGTACCTGCGCCGGGAATCCGCACTCCGACGCGGGGAGGTCGTCAAGGAGCGGCAGCAGCAGGGCACTGGTGAGCTCCGCCGTACCCTCCTCCTCCGGGTCGTAGGCGATGCCGAAGTCCTGTTTCAGTACGGAAAGGAAGCGGGTGTACGCGGCGGTCGAGCCGGGCCAGAGGTCCACGCCGAGGCGCCGCGCCTCCGGTCCGCCGGCGGTGTTGCTCTCGCGCGGTGACATGACGCGCCGGGTGTCCTCCTGCGGACACGGCACGCCGTCCTCGGCGGAGGTGAGAACGACCTCGGGGCCCTGTCTGGTCAGGACCACCACGCGCGTGCCGGCGGACAGGGCGCGCAGCACCTCCGGCCGGGCGAACTGCGCGGCGCCGCCCTCCAGCGTGGCGTACGCCCACCCCTCGGCCTCGCCCGCGCGGGCGAGGGGCCGGTGCGCGGCCCACCCGGACTCCGCGGCCCGCCGGGCCCGCAAGCGGTCGCGCGGCCGTGCGGTGGCGGGGATCGCGCCGAGCCGGCGCAGCATCTCGGCCGGGGTCAGACCGGCGGCGAACGCGACGTCCGGCTGGTCCGGGAGCGGTGCGGGTCGCGGGCGGCGGGTGCGGACGAAGAAGAGCCGCTGCGTCCCCTCCTGCCGGGGTGGCGGCGGGGCGCTCCCCGCGACGTTCGTGAAGACCGGGCGCTGGAGGGCCGGCGGGTCCGACTCCGGCTCGGCGAGTGCCGCGGCTTGCGTCAG
The DNA here is from genome assembly GCF_014205255.1 of Streptomyces caelestis. GTDB lineage: Bacteria > Actinomycetota > Actinomycetes > Streptomycetales > Streptomycetaceae > Streptomyces > Streptomyces caelestis. The sequence goes on from NZ_JACHNE010000001.1 coordinate 6,570,199, forward strand.
CGGGGAGACCGCGTCGGCGGGCACGGTCCGCTCCTCCTCCCACAGCAGCTTTCCGGCCACGGCCAGGGGGATGCGGCCGAGGAACGGGAGGCCGCCCTCCAGGGCGTCCGCGAGGTCGGCCAGGACATGACGCAGCGAGGGCCAGTGCGCGAAGGAGGGCATGTCCTCGTCGAAGCGGCGGCCGACCTGTCCGTGGTGGGACCCGGGACGGCAGGCGATGAACAGGCCGTCGGAGGGCCGCCGGCCGATGCCCAGGGTGAGGGGCAGCTCGGCCTCACCCTCCCCGAGGCTTCGGAGGAAGGCCGTGTTCCGCAGGATGTCCGCGACACCGCACAGCGGCCCGTAGTCCGACAACTGAACTGCGCAGTCGCCGGGTTCCACTCCGTCGTGGCACCGCAGCGAGGCCACCAGGTCGGGGTGGAACGACACGCCGAGCGTGCGCTCGGCGTCCTCGATGCCGGCCTGCGGCGCGGGTGGGCGCAGGGTGGCGTGGGTGAGGGGAGCGTGCCGGGCCAGCCAGGCGTCGATGCGGGCCCAGGACTCCTCGACGGCGGGGATGCTCATGGCAGCGGACCCTACGTCGGGCCACTGACAGCGCTTTGCCCTTCCTGCCGCGGCAGGGTCGTAATCGCGCCGAATTCGTGTGCGGGCGTACGGCGAGGTGAGCGATGAGGTGAGCGGCGGAAGAATGGTGGTGAGGGCCTGGCGAGGTTCCAGGGCAGGTTCGGTGAAACGATCCGCCAGGCACACTCCGCAACCGCAACCGCGACCGCTGTCTTCGGACCGGCGCGAGCGCGCCGAAACGGAGGATCAACGCATGGCCACTCCGCTCACCGCCGCCCGGCTCGTCGCCGCACTGAAGGCCGAGGGCTGCGCCGTTCACGAGGTCGGCGGATGGCGCACCAACAACCGAAACCACAAGGGCCCGTGGGGCCCCGTGCACGGTGTGATGATCCATCACACCGTCACCGGGCCCGGCACGGACGTCGTCGAGCTGATCTACCACGGCCACAGCGCCCTGCCCGGTCCGCTCGCCACCGGATGCATCACCAAGGACGGCGTCGTCCACCTGACCGGCAACGGCCGGGCCAACCACGCCGGCGGCGGGGACGGTGACGTGCTCAACGCCGTCATCGGTGAGTCGTACGGCACGTACCCGCCCGCGACGCACGAGCACGACGGCTCGGCCGGCGCGGTCGACGGCAACGCCCGTTTCTACGGCTGGGAGTGCGAGAACAAGGGCGACGGCAAGGACCCGTGGCCGACTGTCCAGTACATCGCCATCGTCAAGGCCACCGCCGCGATCTGCCGCGCGCACCGCTGGGGCCCCAAGAGCGCGATCGGTCACCTGGAGTGGAGCGACTGGAAGGTCGATCCGCGCGGATTCGACATGGCCGACTTCCGCCGTGACGTCGCCGACGCCCTGGCCCTCCCGGTGGGCCTGTGGGAAGGAGAGGACCCCATGCCCCAGTACGTCAACCTCGGTGTCCCCGAGGGGTATCGGCTCGCGCCCGGTGCCTGGGACTCGGTCGAGTTCACCACGGAGTGGGCCGACGAGACCGGTGACCACGCCACCGGCGGGAGCGTCTTCGCCCGTGGCCCGGCCCGTTTCAGCGGGAGCGTCAGCCTCCACATCGACGGTCTGCCGGTGGGTGCGGTCGTCCAGGCGCGCATGTCGGAGTACCAGGGCGACCAGCACCGCGCGGACCACCCGATCCACGAGATCGTCGGGACCGGGGGCGGCACCTTCGCGGTCGTGCCCCTGACGAAGCGGCTCCCGTCGGGCCGGAGCATGCGGGTGCGGCTGCTGAACCAGGCCGCCGCCCCGGTCACCGTCGCGAGCGCGGTGCTGACCGTGCTGGTGTGGAAGGAGAGCTGAGATCCGGGCTCTACCGGACTGTTGGCAGCCCGGGGCCCGTGCGGGCGCACGTTCGCCTGCGGTACTTCTCCGCGCAGCGGGTAGGCCGCCACGGTGTCGTCCACGCACGGGTTGCCGCGGCTCGCGAACACGCCGTGGGAGTACCCGTCGTCGAGGGTGACCAGGCGTGAGCCGGGCAGCAGGTGCTGGAGACGGCGGGCGCCCTCGATCGGCGTGACGGGGCCGTGCGCGGAGGAGACCAGGAGGACCGGCGGCGCGTCCGGGGCGCCGAGCGGGGTGCGGTGGCCGGGCCGGCGCTGCCCGCACCGGCTCTCCGGCGGGCAGCAGCAACGCGTCGTCCTCGCCCAGGCCCTGCTGCTCGGCGCCCGCGTCATCGTCGCCGACGAACCCACCACCAGCGGCAAGACCACGCTCGCCCGCTGCCTCGCCGGCCTCCACCGCGACCACGACGGCGAGATCCCGCTCGACGGCACGCGACTCCCACGCAGCCTGCGCCACCGCAGCCGCGACCAACGCGCCGCCGTGCAGTACGACTTCCAGGACGCCCGCGCCGCCTTCGACGAGCACGGACACGTCCTGCACCAGGTGGCCCGTACGGCGGTACGGCTGCGGAGTACCGGCGAACGGGCGGTGTTGGACGAGGCGTCCGCCACCCTGGACCGCCCCGGCCTGCCGGAGGAACCGGCCCACCGCCGCCCCGGAGAACTCTCCGGCGGAGAACTCCAGCGCGCCCCGATCGCCCGGCTCGACACGTACACCCGGGCGTGAACCGAAGCGAGCCCACCCCGGCACGAGTTGAACCGGGGCACGGCCCTGTGATTAGGGTGCGGGCGATGTTCTGCGCAGACGCCACCCCCTTGTCTCGAGTACGACGAGGCACAGCCCCTTCGAGTCGCTTCGGGAGGGCTCGTGAATGACACGGTGACGACGGCCCGCCCAGCGGCCGAGGAGAACCGGGCGTCCCGGGCGTCCCGGGCAAGAGAACAGGGCGCGGCGGCCCGCCCGGTGCGGCAGCGGGACGCGTTCTTCGACAACGCCAAGTACCTGGCGATCGTGATGGTGGCCGTGGGACACGCCTGGGAGCCGCTGCGGCCGGGCAGCAGGGCCGTCACCGCCCTCTACATGTTCGTCTACGCGTTCCACATGCCGGCGTTCATCATCGTCTCCGGCTACTTCTCACGCACCTTCGACGGGAGCCCGGACCGCCTCAAACGCCTGGTCACCGGTGTCGCCGTGCCGTACGTGGTGTTCGAGACGGCGTACACCCTGTTCACCCGGTGGACCAGCCAGGACCCCGACCGCCCGGTCAGCCTGCTGGACCCCCTGTATCTGACCTGGTTCCTGGCGGCGCTGTTCGTCTGGCGGCTGACCACGCCGCTGTGGCGGCATGTGCGCCGGCCGCTGCCGGTCGCCCTCGCCATCGCGATGCTGGCGACGCTCTCGCCGTCCATCGGCCACGACCTCGACCTCCAGCGCACCCTTCAGTTCCTGCCGTACTTCGTGTGCGGCCTGCTGCTGCGGCCGGAGCACTTCCGGCTGGTGCGCCGGCGCGCGGTGCGGATTCTCGCCGTGCCGGTCGCCGTCTGTGCCCTGGGGGTGGCGTACTGGGCGGTTCCGCGGATGAACTACGGCTGGTTCTTCCACGCCGACAGCGCCCGGGGACTGGCCGCCCCGTTCTGGTACGGGCCTGTGATGACGCTGGCCGTCTTCGGCTGCTCGGCTGTCCTGGTCGCCTGCTTCCTCGCCTGGGTGCCCGGGCGCCGGACGTGGTTCACCGCGCTGGGCGCGGGCACGCTGTACGGCTATCTGCTGCACGGCTTCGTCGCGCAGGCCGCCAAGTACTGGGGCTGGTACGAACCGGCCTGGGTCCACCGGCCCGTCGGCACGGTCGCCGCCGCCCTGGTCGCGGCCGTGGTCGTCACGGCGCTGTGCACGCCGCCCGTGCGGCGCGTCTTCCGCTGCGTGACGGAACCGGGGATGGCGTGGGCCTTCGGCAGGGCGAACGCGGCCCCGCCGCCGGGCGATGCCCGCCCGTGACGCCTACTGCCGGGTTCCGGCTTCCTGCTGCATCTGCTGCGCCGGCGCGTGCCCGTTCAGGGCCTGCGTCATCTGGTGCTGCGTCTCTTCGGCGACCACACGAGCCTCTTCGACGACGTCGCCGCGTTCGCGTATGAGGCTCTCGTAGATCGGCAGTTCTTCGTTCCGGATCGAGTCGGGTTTCACAGGGTCTGTCCTATCGCTTTGCGGTCGGGTCTGCGGGGCCCGTGTAAGTCTGCGCCATCCCGTGCCGCGGTGTTACCCACCCCCGTCGTGTCCAGAATTCCGTCACGAGCTACGCGAATTCCCCAACTTTGCGACCGTGAGGAAAAGCCCTGGGCACGGCGAAGGGCCCCGGGAATCGCGTCCCGGGGCCCTTTACGCGGATGCCGTCAGAGCGACGTCGTGTGAACGCCCGCGCTCCCGGACGCCGCCGCGCCCGCCGGCGACAGCGCCGCCTGGAGGTCGGCGCAGACCTCGACGGTCAGGGGCTCGACCAGACCGGTGGAGAGGCCGCCCACCAGGTTCGCGGAGGCGCCGCCCGCCATACCGCCGGAGATGTTCTCCAGGTCGGCGTCGGACAGCTCGGCGATGTCGACCCGAGAGGTGAGGTTCATTGGAGGTGTTTCCCTTCGCATGAATGTCTCGCATTGGCGGCGCGCGTGGGGGGTCGCCGGATCCAGAATCGAGATTCCGCACCGACGGCTCCGCCGTGTGCAGGATCAAAGCACTCCGCGGGAGGAAAGTTCCAGCCAACTCCCGGCACCGCACCGCTCCTTTCGGTGACCGCCTTCACCATCATGACCATGGGCACACGAAATACGCCCACTCCTTCACACACCCCGTCGCCCTGTCGCACGCACGAGTATTGCGCCCCGGTTTCCGAAGCGGGCACTTCGGCGCCAAGTTCCCACCCCGGGTAACGGACTTGGCGCCCCGCGTGCCGCCTCACGGCTTCCTGGCGAACGGTGTGCAGATTGGCTGGAGGTTCGGATTCCGCTCCGTCAGGCGGCCGCGGCCGGCTGCATCAGCCGGGCCAGCAGGTCGTCCAGGGTGACCAGGCCCGTGAGCCGGCCGGCGGTGTCACGGACCACGGCCAGGGAGGACCGGCGGCGGCGCAGCACCTCGATCGCGTCGGCGACCGTGGTGGTCTCCGTCAGCTCGGGCACCGGGCGGGCCAGGTCACGGGCGGTCGTCGCACGCCCCCGGGCCCGGGCGACCAGGGCGTCACGGGCATGGACCGAGCCGAGGACGGTGCCGTTCTCCCGGACGAGCAGCCGGGTGCGGTCCAGGCCGGTGGCCAGCCGCAGCAGCGCCTCGACGTCCGTGCCGCCCTCGACCCAGGTGAGCTCCGCCGCCGGGATCCGCAGCGCCGCGACCGGCGTCTCCGGCTCGGTCAGCGAGCGGGTCAGCAGCTCCGAGTCGGTCGCGCTGATCAGGCCCAGCCGCTCGGACTCCGCCACCAGGTGCGTCAGCTGCTCCCGGTTGTGCACCGAGGCCAGCTCGTCGCGCGGTGCCACCCGGCACAGCCGTACCAGCGCGTTGCTCACCGCGTTGAGCAGCCGGATCAGCGGCCGTACGGCCCGCACCACGGCCCGGAACGGCGGGGAGAGCAGCATCGCCGAACGCTCCGGGTGGGCGATCGCCCATGACTTGGGGGCCATCTCACCGACCACCATGTGCAGGAACACCACCACGGCCATCGCCACGGCGAACGCCACGCCGTAGCTCACGGCACTGGGCAGGCCCAGCGCGTGCAGCAGCGGGTCGAGTTCGTGCGAGATCGCAGGCTTCGACACCGAGCCCAGGCCCAGCGTGCACACGGTGATGCCCAGCTGGGCGCCGGCCAGCATCAGCGACAGCTCGCGCATACCGGCCAGGGCCGCCCCGGCTCCGCGCCGCCCCTCGGCCGCCGCCTTCTCCATGCGGTGCCGCTTGGCGGCGACCAGGGCGAACTCGGCCGCCACGAAGAAGCCGCTGCCGATCAGCAGCAGCACGGTCACGAAGACCGCCATCGGGAAACTCACGCCATCTCCTCGGCTTCTTCGGCTTCCTCGGCGTCCGCGAACGGACTGATCCGGACGCGGTCGGCCACGTGCCGGTCCAGCGTGCGGACGTCGATCACGGCGCGGCCGCCCCCGGGCAGCTCGACCGTGACTCGGTCGCCGACGGTCGGGAAGCGGCCGAGCCGGTCCACGACCAGGCCGGCCACGGTGTCGTAGTCGTCGTCCTCCGGCAGCCGGACACCGGTGGCCTCGGCCACCTCGTCCAGCCGGCGGCCGGCGTCCACCAGCCAGCCGTCGCCGTCCGCGACCGCGAGCACGGTGACCTTGTCGGACTCGTCCGCGATGTCGCCGACCAGCTCCTCGGCGATGTCCTCGTACGTGACGATGCCCGCCACGCCGCCGTGCTCGTCGAGGACGACCGCGAACTCGTCGTCGTGTTCCCGCATCCGCGTCACCGCGTCCGGCAGCCCGAGCGTGTCCGGCAGCAGCAGCGGCCGCCGGGCCAGCTCACCGGCGGTGGCGCGGGCGAGCCGGGCGGCGGGCAGCGCCATCAGCTCGCGTACGCCCAGCACGCCCGCGATGTCGTCCGGGTGGTCGCCGAGGACGGGGTAGTTGGAGTGGCCGTGCTCGGCGATCAGGCCGACCGCCTCGTCGGCACCGGCGTCCTTGCGGACGAAGACGGCGTCGGCGCGCGGCACCATCACCTCGTCGAGGGTCCGCTCGGAGAACTCCAGCGCGTGGTCCAGCAGCGCGGCGGTGTCCTTGGGCAGGGCGCCCTGCTCGTGCGACTCGCCGATCAGGTGGCCCAGCTCCTCCAGCGTGGCGCCGTGATGCAGTTCCTCGACGGGCTCGATGCCGGCCTTGCGCAGCAGCCTGTTCGCGGCGCTGTCGAAGACGCGTACGGCAGGGCCCACGACCTTCAGATACGCCAGCGTCGACGGGGCCAGCGCCTTCGCCAACCGCTCCGGCACGGCGATCGCGAGGTTCTTCGGGGCCAGCTCGCCCAGCACCATCTGCACGACCGTGGCCAGGACGAAGGCCAGTGTCACGGAGACGCCGCTCACCGCCGCGCCGGGCAGGCCGAGCCCGGACAGGGCGGGCCTGAGCAGCGCGGACACCGACGGCTCGGCGATGAAGCCGACGACCAGGCCGGTGACGGTGATGCCGAGCTGCGCGCCCGACAGCATGAACGACAGCCGCTCCAGCACCCGCAGCGCGCGGGCGGCCTTCTTGTCCCCGGCCTCGGCCTCACGCGCGAGGGTGAGCCGGTCCACGGAGACGTAGGCGAACTCCTGGGCGACGAAGTAGCCGGTGCCGGCGGTCAGCACGAACACGGCGAGCAGGCCCAGCAGGGCCTCGGCGGCACTCACAGAACACCACCCCGCCGTGTGCCGCGATCACTGATGCCGTGGCGGGATGGTCGGGGACTGTGCCCTGGGGGGTCCGTCGATCGGGCGGACAAGAAGTGGCTCCTTATACGTGGTGTGTCTCCGGGTCAACGCTAGCCGTCGCGCCCGTGTTCCCGGATTCTACGGCGGTGTAGAGAACACCGCTCGGGACGCGGCGGCTCAGCGCCGCAGCCCGCGCGGACCACGGGGCTTCTGATGGATCTCCGCGGCGTCGCGACGCCCGGCATTGGCGCCCACGGCGGCCGGCGGCTCCGCCGGGTGCACGCCCTCGTGGCCGCCGCTCCCTCAGTCCGCGCGGGACTCCCCGGCGAGGTCCGGCACCAGCGCGCACAGGGCCTCACGCTGGTCCGGGCCCATGAAGCGGGTGAGGGACCGCGTCACCGTCTCGGCGAGCGGGCCGGAGGCCTCGGCCAGGAGGCGGCGGGCCTTGTCGGTGAGGGTGACCTCGACGCCGCGCTTGTCGCCGCACACCGACCTGCGGGAGACGAGGCCGGCGTGCTGGAGGCAGGCGATCTGGTAGGTGAGGCGGGTCTTGGGGCGGCCCAGGAGTTCCGCGACGCGCGTCATGCGCAGGCCGCCCTCGGGCTGCTCCGCGAGCAGGCACAGGATCAGGAACTCGTCGTGCGAGACGTCCAGCTTCTCCTTCACGACCGCGCGCAGCCGCTGCTCCACCGCCCCCGTCGCGGCGAGCAGCAACATCCAGGCGCGCAGCTCCGTCGGCAGCAGCCCGCCGCCCTCGGTGAAGGGGCATTCGGGCAGGTCGGCGGGGGGCTCCTGGTGGTCGGCCATGCTTCCATCCTACCTGTCGTCCAAATGTGGAACAGGGGTTGTTCAATTTTGGACGAGCCGCTAGCGTGCAGTCATCCAAATTTGAACGAATGAGTGGAGAAGATCATGACCGTCGCCGTGGAAACCGGACTGTGGCAGCTCGACACGACCGCCTCGGCCGTAGGCATCCAGCACAAGACCATGTGGGGCCTGGTCACCGTGAAGGGCACCTTCGGCGCGATCCACGGCTCGGGCGAGGTCCGGCCCGACGGGTCCGCCGTCGGCACCCTGACCCTCGACGTCGCCTCCCTCGACACCAAGAACGCCAAGCGCGACACCCACCTGAGGTCCGCCGACTTCTTCGACGCCGACCACCACCCCGAGATCTCCTTCGCGGCCCGCAGCGCCGAGCTCCGCGACGGCGGCCGGGTGCACGTCGTCGGTCAGCTCACCGTGCGCGGCGTCAGCAGGCCGCTGCCCCTCACCGCGCGCCTGACCGGCCAGGACGTCACGGGGCTCACCCTGGAGACGGAATTCACCGTGGAGCGGGAGCAGTTCGGCATGGGCTGGAACCAGCTGGGCATGATCCGCGGCCGGACCGCGGTCACCGCGTCTCTCCGCTTCACCCGGGCCACGGGCTGACCCGGCCGTCATCCCGTCCGGCGCACCGCCTGCTGCACATCCGCGCTCGACAGGGTCTGCGGCGACGCCGTGAACGCGCGCAGGCGGATCCGGACACCCGGCCGGGGTACGAGGAACCGGCCCCTCGGCGGCCGGAGTTCATAGCGGGCGGTGGCATGCGCGGGCAGGGCGCGCGGGCCCCGGACGATCCGCCAGTACGGGTCCATGCCCTGGCCCATCGTCAGGGTGAAGTGCGGGGCGAGGGCCGTGTCGTCCGTGTTGGTGACCTGGACGGTGAGGCGGGAGACGGTCGCCGGGGTGGGACGCGGGGCCGCGACGACCCGCATGCGCAGGGGCGGCGTACCCGTCGCCGCCACGGCGGCGCCGCCCAGCGCGGGCATGAGCAGCAGCACCGTCAGGGCGATCCGGGCCGGGCGGCGCCGCGGCCCGGACAGCAGCCGCACACGGGGCTGCCACGCCCCGGCGAACGCCGACGCGGGAGCGGTGACGGCCGCCGCCAGCCACAGCGGCGTCATCAACAGGTAGTAGCCGTCCTGCGACCGGGTCGCCAGATAGAAGGCGCACCAGGGCAGGACGGTCGCGGCCGGACCCAGTCGCCGTACGAACAGCACGAACAGCACGAGCAGGCCGGCGAGCAGCAGCAGGCTCGCGGAGGAGTACCAGTCGAGCCGGTCGCTGCCGTCGGTCAGGTACAGCGAGATGTCCACCACGCCCTGCCCGTGCAGCACCGCGCCCTGCGTCAGCGGCAGCGCGATCCCCGTCAGCCAAGGGCCCGGCTCGCTGACGACGAAGTAGGTGTTGATCAGGAGCCACACGGTCGCCGCGGCCCCGGCGAACCGCAGCACCACCAGCGCCGCGGCCCGGCCGCCCAGCTCGCCCCGCCGCACGGCGTAGATCCCGGCCAGCAGGAACGGCGCCAGGAACCAGGGCAACTGCTGTGCCGCGCACGCCGCCCCCAGACACGCGGCCCGCGCCAGCCCCGCCGCCCCGAGCCGTCCGCCCGCACCCGTACCCGGCCAGCGCACCACGACCGGCACCAGCAGGGCCAGGGCCACGATCGCCGGGTAGCCGAGCCGCGCGTACGACGGCAGCATCCCGAAGCCCAGGCACACCATGGTCGCCGCCGACCGCCACGGCGCCGGCAGCATCCGCCACAGCACGACCGTGCCGGCGAGCAGCGCGCCCGTGCTCACCGCCGTCGCCGGAGCACCGCCGTGGCCCAGCCACAGCAGCGGCACGGCCAGCAGCGGGGCCAGCGGCGGATAGCCGTAGGTGAGGTCGTAGCCCCCGGTCACCGTCGGGGTGAGGGCCACGCCGTGGCCGAAGAGCCAGGGCCACGGCTGCCCGTACACCGGGTGTCCCGCGGCCACTTCCCGTGCCGCCTGGGTGGTGAGCAGCGCCTCGTCGGAGCCGTGGTGGAGCATGATCCACGCGCACAGGGTGAGCGTCACGCCCGTCACCAGCACGCACAGGTCCACCCGGGCCAGCGACCGTTCCCGGCGGACGACCAGGGCCAGCACCCCGCACGCCAGGATCGCGGCGTAGCACGCCGAGATCACCGCGGCCACGGCCGGCCGGTGACTGGCCGCCGTCGTCCACACCGCTCGGGTGCCGATCAGCAGGCTGATGTCGGCGAGCAGGGTCAGGACGCGGTGCCACTGGGCCGGGGGCGGCGGCCCGGCCGCCCCCGACTGGGTGCGCGGGCCGGGGACCACCAGCGTGGTTTCTGCCGAGTACACGCCGCAGGACGCTAATCGCCGCAGGTGAGCGGGGGCCGGACGGCGGTGAAGAGACGGGTGTGAGGCGAGTAAGGACCCGCCGCCCGCTCAGTACACGTCCCGTACGTACCGCTTGTCCGCCGCGAGTTGTTTCACGTACGCGGCGGCCTCCGCCTCGCTCATCCCGCCGTGGGCCACCGCGACGTCCCGCAGGGCCCGGTCCACGTCCTTGGCCATGCGGGAGGCGTCGCCGCAGACGTAGAAGCGGGCGCCGTCGCGCAGCCAGTGCCACAGCTCCGGCCCGTGCTCGCGCATCCGGTCCTGCACGTACACCTTGTTGCGCTGGTCGCGGGAGAAAGCGGTGTCCAGACGAGTGAGGGTGCCCTCGTCGAGCAGAGCCGACAGCTCGTCCTCGTAGTAGAAGTCCGTCGCGCGGTGCTGCTCGCCGAAGAACAGCCAGTTGGGGGCCCGGTGCCCGAGGATCCGCCGCTCCTGGAGGAAACCGATGAACGGCGCGACGCCGGTGCCGGGGCCGACCATGACCATCGGCGTCGACGCGTCGGCCGGCGGCCGGAAGTGCGGCGAGCGCTGCACGAACACCGGCACCTCGGTGCCCGCCCCGGCGTCGGCGAGGAACGGCGAGCACACTCCGCCGCGCGGACGCCCCCGCAGGTTCTCGTACCGCACCACGGACACGGTCAGGGACACCTGCCGCGGATCGACCAGCGGGCTGGACGAGATGGAGTACAGCCGCGGCTGGAGCTTGCGCAGCACCCCGGCCCACTCCTCGGCACTCGCCCGCACCGCGAACTCGGCGATCACGTCCACGGTCTGCCGCCCCCAGCACCACTGCGCCAGCCCGTCCTTGTTGTCGGGCCGCAGCAGCCTGCGCAACTCGTGCTTGTCCCGGGCGCGTTCGGCGACGAACCGCAGCAGGTCGGGGGTGATCCGCGTGATGTCGAGGTGCCGCGCCAGGGCTTCGGCGAACGGCACCTCGCCGGCACCGGCCACCTCGACGGCCGTCCCGGCGTCCAGCCCGGTCACCGCCAGCCACTCCGCCACGAGGTCCGGCGCGTTGACCGGCCGCACGCCGAGCGCGTCCCCGGCCTCGTACGCCAGGTCCGTCCCGCTGGTGTCGAAGGTGAACCGCCGGACCTCCTTGCCGGCGCCCGGCCCGCTGAGCAGCCGGTTGCCGACGAGCCGGGCGACCGAGGCGGCGGGCTTGGGCTTGGGCTGCGGTTCAGGTCGCGAGGCCGGGGAGCCGGCCGGGGCGGTGGCCTGACCGCCCAGCGCCGAGAGCACCTGGTCGAGCCACTCCCCGGCGGAGGGCTCGTAGTCCGGCTCGCAGTCCGTACGCGGGGCCAGCCGCACCCCGCCCAGCTCGTCGAGCCGCGCGTCCAGCCGGCGCCCGTGCCCGCAGAAGTCGTCGTACGAGGAGTCGCCGAAGGCGAGCACGGCGTACCGCATCCCGTCCAGCCGCGGGGCCCGTTCGCCGGAGAGCGTGTCCCAGAAGCCGGTGCCGTTGTCGGGCGCGTCGCCGTCCCCGAAGGTGCTGGTGATGAAGAGCAGGTCCGCGGTGCGGGCGAGCGCGGCGACATCGGCCTCGTCCATGCCGACGAGGCTCGTACGGTGCCCGGTCGCGGTCAGCCGCTCGGCGGTGGCGGTGGCGAACTCCTCGGCGTTGCCCGTCTGCGAGGCCCACAGCACCACGACCTCACGGCCGGACGGCTCCCGCGCGGGGGCGGCCGGTGGCGCAGAGCGCGAGTACATGCCGGCGAGGACCCCGTTGACCCACAGGGCGTGCTCGGGAGTGAAGGGCGCGTCGGGCGGGAGCACCGGGACGCCGGGGGCGCCCGAGCCGAGCCCGGCGAGGAAGCCGGTGAGGTACTGGCGTTCCTGGGCGGACAGGACCGGGGGAGGAGAGGGCTGGAGGCCGAAGGGGTCGGTCCCGCCCGGGCTGACGGCTGTCGGTATCAACGCCTCGGCCGGGTCCTCGCCCACGGCGCTCGCCGCCTCTTGCACGGACGCCTCTCGCGAGGGCGTCGCCACCTTCGCCAGCGACACCGCGCACACCTTGAACTCCGGCTGGAACGACAGCGGATCCACCGCGTCGCTCGTCACCGCGTTGATGCTCAGGTACTCGCCGAACAGGTCGTTCCAGTGGAAGGGAGCGAAGCAGCAGCCCGGCCGCACCCGGTCCGTCACGACCGCCGGCAGCACGGCCCGCCCGCGCCGCGAGGCGACCTCGACCAGATCGCCCTCCGCCACCCCGAGCGCCTCCGCGTCCTGCGGATGGAGCTCCACGAAGGGCCCGGAGTTCAGTTTGTTGAGCTTGGCGACCTTCCCGGTCTTGGTGAGCGTGTGCCACTGGTGCTGCACCCGCCCGGTGTTGAGCACGAACGGATAGTCGTCGTCCGGCATCTCGGCGGCGGGCAGGTGGGGCCGGGCGAAGAAGACGGCACGACCGCTCGCCGTCGGGAACCGCAGCCCCTCGTCCCCCACGTACCGGACGGGATTGCGCTCGGGCCCGTCCTCCCGCGCGGCCGGCCACTGCACGGGCGTCCGGCGCAGCCGCTCGTAGGAGACACCGCGCAGGTCCCACTGCGTCTTCGGGTTGTGGAACCGCCGGATCTCCTCGAAGACCTGCTCGGCGCTGTCGTACGAGAACCCCTTCTCGTACCCCATCGCGCACGCGACCTCCGCGATGATCCGCCAGTCGGCCATCGCCTCCCCGGGCGGGTCCGCGGCGGCCTGGGTCAGGGTGAGGTTGCGCTCGCTGTTGACGAAGACGCCCTCCGCCTCGGTCCACATCGCGCCCGGCAGGACGACATCGGCGTAGGCGTTCGTCTCGGTGTCCGCGAACACGTCCTGCGTGACCACGAACTCGGCGGCCTCAAGGCCCTCGATGACCGTACGGCGGTTGGCGACCGAGGCGACGGGGTTGGTGCAGATGATCCAGCAGGCCTTGATCTCCCCGCCGGCCATCTTCCGGAACATCTCGACGGTGCCCTGCCCGACCCCGTCGGCCCGCAGCGTCCCGGGCGGCAGCTCCCACACGTCCTCGACGAACGCCCGCTCCTCGGCCACGAGCACCGACCGCTGCCCCGGCAGTCCCGGGCCCATGTACCCCATCTCGCGCCCGCCCATGGCGTTGGGCTGGCCGGTGAGCGAGAACGGCCCGGCGCCCGGACGGCAGATCGCGCCCGTCGCCAGATGCAGGTTGACCAGGGCGTTGGTGTTCCAGGTGCCGTGCGTGGACTGGTTCAGCCCCATGGTCCAGCAGCTCATCCACTGCGTGCCGGCCTCGCCGATCAGCCGCGCGGCCCGGCGGATGTCGTCCTCGGCGAGCCCGGTGGTCTCCGCGACCGCCGCCGGGGTGTAGTCCGCGAGGAACCCGGGCAGGGCCTCCCAGCCCTCGGTGTGGGCCGCGACGAACTCCGGGTCGGTGTGCCCGTCCGCGTGCAGCAGGTGCAGCAGGCCGTTCAGCAGCGCGAGGTCGGTCCCCGGCCTGACCTGGAGGAACAGATCGGCCTTGGCGGCGGTGGCGGTCCGCCGCGGATCGACGACGATCAGCTTGGCGCCGGCCTTGACCCGCTCCATCATCCGCAGGAAGAGGATCGGATGGCAGTCGGCCATGTTCGACCCGATGACGAGGAAGACGTCCGCCTGGTCGAAGTCCTCGTAGGAGCCGGGCGGCCCGTCCGCGCCCAGCGACAGCTTGTAGCCGGTGCCCGCGCTCGCCATGCACAGCCGCGAGTTCGACTCGATCGCGTTGGTCCGCACGAACCCCTTGGCCAGCTTGTTCGCCAGGTACTGCGCCTCCAGGCTCATCTGCCCGGAGACGTAGAAGGCGACCGCGTCCGGCCCGTGCGCGTCGACGATCGCCCGCAGTCGTGCGGCGGTCTCGGCGATCGCGCCGGCGACGGGCGAGGGTACCGGCTCCTCGCCCCGGTCGTCGCGGACCAGCGCGCTGGTCAGCCGCCCGGGCGCGGCGAGCATGTCGGCCGTGGTGGCGCCCTTGGTGCACAGCCGGCCCGCGTTCGCCGGGTGCGCCTTGTCGCCGGAGGCCTTCAGGACCGTGCGCCGCCCGTCGGGCCCCCTGGTCACATCGAGCACGAGACCGCAGCCCACACCGCAGTACGAGCAGACGGTGCGCACCTGCTGCGTCTCCTGCTGCGGCCGGGGCGTCGAGGTCATGCCGTCGACGGTACGTAGGCCCCGTTACGCAGGTGTCACATTGCTTGATCACCGGTAGTTACGCCCGTCACACAGCCGCCTTCCGGCCGCTGTGAGGTGCAATGAGGTGGCGGAGCGTGTCGCAGTTGGGCCGAACGGGTGACCGTGCGCAAGAATTGGCCGATGCAGACAGCCAGCGGGAGCCAGGACGGAGCATGCCGGTGAACAGCCACGATGTCACCGACGAACAGTGGGAGGGGCTCGCCCAGGTCGTGCCGCTGCGGGGCCGGGACGCCTGGCCGTCCTCCGTCGGCCACCGGTCCGTGCCCGAGGCCGAGACGGAGACCCGACGCCGTTTCGTCGTCCTGCGGGTGAACGTCTTCGCCGACGCGCGTGACGTCGCCGAGACCCTGATGGCGGGCGTGCCGGTGCTGCTCGACCTGACCGGCGCGGAGACCGAGGTCGCCAAGCGCGTCCTCGATTTCAGCACGGGCGTCGTCTTCGGCCTGGCCAGCGGAATGCACCGCGTCGACCGCAACGTGTTCCTGCTGACGCCGGCGGGGACCGAGGTGACGGGGCTGATGGAGGGGGTCGGGGTCCCCGGGGTGTGACGTCCCCCGCGGGCCGGGTCGCCCGATCGTAGGAAGTCCCGGGAGGCGGAACGGTTCGTCCCGCGGGCGGAGTCCTACGGTCCGGATATGACCCAGCCCCCCGCTGCCACCCCCCTCGCGCAGCCCGGCCCGCCTACGGGCGGCGCCGCGCACCCCGGCCGGCCGCGCATCACCGAGCTGCGGCTGTCCGCCTTCGCCGGCCACCGCCGCGCCGCACTCCCGTTCGGGCCGCTCACTCTCCTCGCCGGGCCCAGTGGCTGCGGCAAGTCCAGTGCGCTGCGGGCCTACGAGGCGCTGGCCCGGCTCGGGGGAGGCGCCGCGCTCGGCGAGGCGTTCCCGGACCCCGTCGCCTGCGTACCGGAGCGGGCCCGGCCCGACGCCCAGCGCCGCCGCGGCTTCCGTATCGGCTGTACGTCCGACGGGCCCGCGGGCCCGGTCCGGCTCGATGTCGCCGTGCAGGCCGAGCCCCACCTGCGCGTCGTGGGCGAGCGGTTGACGGCGGGCGGACTGGTCCTGCTGCAGACCGCCCTGCGCGACCCCGGCAAGCGCGCCGTGCAGGCCGCCTGGCACACGGCCGGGCCGGCACCGGTGCCCCACGGCCCGCTGCCGGACGACCGGCTCGGCACCGCCCTGCTGCCGTTGCGTGTGGCCGGTGCGACGCCCGGGCAGCGCGGGGTGCTGGCCGCCGCCGAGCAGATGGTCGTCGCCCTGCGCTCCGTCTTCGCCTGCGACCCCGACCCCGGCCTGATGCGCGGCCCCGTACCGGCCGGCTCCGGGCGGCTGCTCGGCGGCTGCGGCAACCTCGCCGACGTCCTGTGGCGCACCCGCGCCGAGTGCGCACGGCGGCACACGCAGCTCGTCGCGGCGGTGCGCGCGGGCTGCGCCGGACCGGTGGCGGACGTGCTGGCCGAGCCGTCGGCCGACGGGGCGGTGCGGGCGGTGCTCGACCGGGGTGACGGCATCCGGACGGAGCTCGGCCGGCTGGGCGACGGGGAGTTGCGGTACGTGGCGCTCGCACTGGTGCTGCTCACCGGGCCTGGCGTGCTGGAGGTCGACCCGGCCGGCGAGGTGCCCGCCGCCCTCCAGACCCTCACCGTGCTCGCCGACGGCCTCGACCGGGGACTCGACCCCGGCCAGCGGAGGGAACTGCTGCGGCTCGCGGCCCGGATGTGCGAGCGCGGCCACATCCGGCTGGTCGGCGCGGTGAGCGACGCGTCGTGGGCCGCCGGGACCGACGGGGTCACGGTGGTACACCTGGAGCCGTGACAGAACCTCTCGACGTGGCGAAACTGCAACGCCGGCTGGCCGAGTTCGCGGCCGCGCGGAACTGGCAGCCGTACCACACCCCCAAGAACCTGGCCGCCGCGCTCAGCGTGGAGGCGTCCGAACTGGTCGAGATCTTCCAGTGGTTGACGCCGGAGGAGTCGGCCCGGGTCATGACCGACCCGGACACCGCGCACCGGGTCACGGACGAGGTCGCCGACGTGCTCGCGTATCTGCTCCAGCTGTGCGAGGTGCTCGGCATCGACCCGCTGGCGGCGCTGGACGCGAAGATCGACCGGAACGAAAGGAGGTTCCCGATCTAGGAGCGGTGCAGCCCGCTCTGAGGAGTCACACACTCCACTTGTACTCTGCGTAATCAAAACACGGCCCGATTCCGAATTGTTGTCCGCAGATTTCCGCCTTCCTCTGGCTTTTCGTCTCACTGCCCTTCACTCTGGGTAGTGAACAAGGGAGTTCGGGCGGACGGACGCGCGGAGCGCGTCGGGACAGGACGGGGGCAGCGCATGGACGCGGTGCGGCTCATCGTGACGAGCAGGCGGTCCCTGGCCGCGGGCGGCGACGTGCCGGGGGTCCTGGCCGAGGTGTGGCAGGCGCAGGCCCTCGCGCAGGCGATAGGAAGTCGTCTCGCGGTCGCGGGCCCGCCCGAACTGCGCGGCGAGGCCCTGGGGTTGACGGAGCTGGCGGGCCGCGGCTGCGGTGTCCTCGACCCGCCCGAACTGGCCCCCGGTGAGCTGCGGGCGGGCCAGCTCACCGAGCTGGGCGACGCCCGCCACACGCTGATGTACCTCGGCGGCCTCCTCGGTGAGGTCGGCATCGCCCTCGTGGGCCTCGCCTGCGCCGCGGACGACGAGGGCACGTACTGGCAGTGCATGGAGGCCATCGACGCGGCGGACGAGTCCCGGGACCGCGTCCTGGAAATGCTCCGCAGACTCGCGGACCGGGAGCAGGCGTTACCGGAGAGGGAAGCGGGATAGCGGCTGCCGAGGCCGGCCCCGGCCCACCCCGGAGCGGACCTCAGCCGACCTACTCCTCCTCGCCCGGCCCCCGGCCGGCGTCCCCCGCCGCCTGAAGATCCGCGTCCAGGGCCGACAGGTCCGCGTTCAACGCCGCCATCAGCTCCTCCATCTGCTGCAACAGCCCTTTCGACTGCCCGGTCCCGCCCTGCTGCGGCACGGTCTCTTCGGACATGACGGCCTCCTCGGCCCCTGGCCCCCGGGGAGGCCGACGCGGGTGACGCCCCGGCGCTCACGGCCGGTGCGGAAGCCGGGGGCTCCGGCTCCGCCCGAGCCAACGATCACCAACGGGGCCGGTCACTGGCCCGGTCACGCGTGACCTGCGGTATGGACGTAATTTCACCCGACCGGGGACCGGGTGGGGCGGGGGTCCGAGCTCATCGTCCCGCGCCCCGGCGTGCAGGATGGGGGCATGGATCTCCGCATCTTCACCGAGCCCCAGCAGGGGGCCACCTACGACACTCTGCTCACCGTCGCCAAGGCCACCGAGGACCTCGGCTTCGACGCCTTCTTCCGTTCCGACCACTACCTCCGCATGGGCACCGTGGACGGCCTGCCCGGCCCCACCGACGCCTGGATCACCCTGGCCGGACTCGCCCGCGAGACCAAGCGCATCCGGCTCGGCACCCTGATGACCGCCGGCACCTTCCGGCTGCCCGGCGTGCTCGCCATCCAGGTCGCGCAGGTCGACCAGATGTCCGGCGGCCGGGTCGAACTCGGCCTCGGCGCCGGCTGGTTCGAGGAGGAGCACAAGGCCTACGGCATCCCGTTCCCCAAGGCGAAGTTCGCCCGCCTCGAGGAGCAGCTGGAGATCGTCACCGGCCTGTGGGCGACGGCCCCCGGCAAGACCTTCGACTTCCACGGCGCCTACTACGACCTCACGGACTCTCCCGCGCTGCCCAAGCCGGCGCAGCAGAAGATCCCCGTGCTCGTCGGCGGCCACGGCCCGACCCGCACCCCGCGGCTGGCCGCCAAGTACGCCGACGAGTTCAACATGCCGTTCGCCTCCGTCGAGGACAGCGAGCGCCAGTTCGGCCGGGTGCGCGCCGCCGCGGAGGAGGCCGGCCGCAAGGGCGACGACCTGACCTACTCCAACGCCCTCGTCGTCTGCGTCGGCCGGGACGACCAGGAGGTCGCCCGCCGGGCCGCCGCGATCGGCCGCGAGGTCGACGAGCTGAAGCTCAACGGCCTGGCCGGCTCCCCGGCCGAGGTCGTCGACAAGATCGGCCGCTACGCCGAGGTGGGCGCGAGCCGCGTCTACCTCCAGGTCCTCGACCTGGACGACCTCGACCACCTGGAGCTGATCTCCTCGCAGGTGCAGTCCCAGCTGCCGTAAAACCCGTACGGCAGGATGAGCGTCCGGCGGATCGACTGGACCACGATCCGCCGGACAGCCGTCCGTCACGGCTTGTGCCGCCCGTCACGGCTTGCGGCCGACCCCCACGTAGAGGGGCATCTCCTCGCCCCCGCCGCCGCCATCGCGCTGTTCACCGAGTCCGGGGTGCCACCGCGCGGACGGCACCACGCCGGGATCCACCAGCTCAAGGCCCGTGAAGAACGCCGAGAACTCGTCGCGGGTACGCACCTGCGCCGCCGTCCCGCCCTTGCGGTACACCTCGACGACCCGCTCCCAGGTCTCCGGGTCGAAGTCGCCCGTCGCGTGGGAGAGCGTCAAGTAGCTGCCGGACGGCAGGGGTTCGAGGAGTGCGCGGACGATCCGGCCGGGCTCGTCCTCGTCGCCCACCAGGTGCAGCAGGGCCACGAGGGACAACGCGATCGGCCGGGTGAAGTCGAGCGTCTCCCGTGCCGCCGCGATGATCTTTCCCGGTTCGCGTACGTCGCCGTGGACGTAGGCGGTCTTTCCCTCCGGAGTGCTGTGCAGCAGGGCCTGGGCGTGCCGGAGGACGATCGGATCGTTGTCCGCGTACACCACGCGGGCCTGCGGGGCGACCCTCTGGACGATCTGGTGGAGGTTCGGCTCGGTCGGAATGCCGGTTCCGATGTCGAGGAACTGCCGGACACCCCGCTCGGCCAGCAGACGGGAGGCGCGGTGCATGAACGCGCGGTTGGTCCGCGCCATTTCCCTGGCGGCGGGGAAGAGGGATATCACCTGCTCGGCCGCTTCCGCGTCGACCGGGTAGTTGTCCTTCCCGCCGAGGTAGTAGTCGTACATGCGTGCCGAGTGGGGTCTGCCGGTGTCGATGGGTCCCGCGCTGGTCCCGGCGTCTGTCACGTGAGGCCTCCGCATCTCCGCGTGCGTGGGCGCTCTTCCTGAATCCCCCTCGAACGCCCGGTCGATCGCGAGGCTAGCGAAAATTCTCGGGTGCTGCCGGTGCCGGCTCTGTACGGTGGGGCGTACCCGCAGTTCAGGCCACTGATCAAAGGTCGACCCACCGTGTTTCTGACCCTCACGACCACCGGCACACCGGAGCGCCCCGCCACCGACCTCGGCTTCCTGCTGCACAAGCATCCCGAGAAGGCGCAGGCGTTCTCCACGTCCTACGGCACGGCCCACGTCCTCTACCCCGAGGCGGACGCCGAGCGCTGCACGGCGGCGCTGCTGCTGGAGGTCGACGCGGTGGCCCTGGTCCGGCGCGGCAAGGGCAAGGGCCGGGGCGGCGCCCCGGACGCGGCACTCGCGCAGTACGTCAACGACCGCCCGTACGCCGCCTCCTCCCTCCTGGCCGTGGCGCTGAGCAACGTGTTCTCCAGCGCGATGAAGGGCGTCTGCAACGCCCGGCCCGAACTGCCCGCCCTGCCCCGGCCGTTGCGCATCGAGCTCCCTGCGCTGCCCGCCCGCGGTGGCCCCGGGCTCGTACGACGGCTCTTCGAGCCGCTGGGCTGGACGGTCACAGCCGAACCCGTGCCGCTGGACACCGAGTTCCCGCAGTGGGGCGACTCGCGCTACGTCCGTCTCGAACTGGAGTCCGCGGACCGCACCCTCGCCGAGGCCCTGCGCCACCTCTACGTCCTGCTCCCGGTCCTGGACGACGCCAAGCACTACTGGGTCTCCTCCGACGAGGTCGACAAGCTGCTGCGCGCCGGTGAGGGCTGGCTGCCCGGCCACCCGGAGCAGCAGCTGATCACCAGCCGTTACCTCTCGCGCCGCTGGTCGCTGACCCGGCAGGCGACGGAGCGGCTGGAGCTGGTGCGGCTGGCGGAGGCGGACGACAGCGAGGTCGAGGAGATCGACAACGCGGTCCAGGCGGAGACCGAGACCGAGGAGCGGCCCACCCCGCTGGCCGTGCGGCGCCGGGAGGCGATCACCGCCGCGCTCAAGGCGTCCGGGGCCGCCCGGGTGCTCGATCTCGGCTGCGGCCAGGGCCAGTTGGTGCAGGCGCTGCTCAAGGACCCGGCGTTCACGGAGATCGTGGGACTGGACGTGTCGATGCGCGCGCTCACCATCGCCTCCCGGCGGCTGAAGCTGGACCGCATGGGGGAGCGCCAGGCCGCGCGCGTCAAGCTCCTCCAGGGCTCGCTCGCGTACACCGACCACCGGCTCAAGGGGTACGACGCCGCCGTGCTCAGCGAGGTGATCGAGCACCTCGACCTGCCCCGGCTGCCCGCCCTGGAGTACGCCGTGTTCGGCGCCGCCCGCCCCAGGACCGTCCTCGTGACGACCCCGAACGTCGAGTACAACGTGCGCTGGGAGAGCCTCCCGGCCGGCCACGTCCGGCACGGCGACCACCGCTTCGAGTGGACTCGCGCGCAGTTCCGGGCCTGGGCGGAGGCGGTGGCCGCACGGCACGGGTACGAGGCCGAGTTCGTACCCGTCGGCCCCGACGACCCGGAGGTTGGTCCGCCCACCCAGATGGCCGTGTTCACCCTGACCACCCCGAAGGAGGCGAAGGCGGCATGACCGACGTACGCACGGGGCGCGTCCTGCCCGTCACCGACCTCTCCCTGGTGGTCCTCGTCGGCGCCTCCGGCTCCGGCAAGTCCACGTTCGCCCGCAGGCACTTCAAGCCGACCGAGATCATCTCGTCCGACTTCTGCCGCGGTCTCGTCTCGGACGACGAGAACGACCAGAGCGCCACCAAGGACGCCTTCGACGTCCTGCACTACATCGCGGGCAAGCGCCTCGCCGCGGGCCGCCGCACCGTCGTGGACGCGACCAGCGTGCAGCCCGAGGCGCGCCGTCAGCTCGTCGAGCTGGCCCGGCAGTACGACGTCCTGCCGATAGCCATCGTGCTCGACGTGCCCGAGAACGTGTGCGCCGAGCGCAACGCGGCCCGCACCGACCGCGCGGACATGCCCCGCCGGGTCGTCCAGCGCCACATCCGCGAACTCCGCCGCTCCCTCAGGCACCTGGAGCGCGAGGGCTTCCGCAAGGTGCACGTCCTGCGGGGCGTGGAGGACGTCGAGCAGGCCACCGTCGTCACCGAGAAGCGCTTCAACGACCTGACCCACCTCACCGGCCCCTTCGACATCATCGGCGACATCCACGGCTGCTCGGCCGAACTGGAGTCGCTGCTCGGCAAGCTGGGCTACACCGACGGGGTCCACCCCGAGGGACGGACCGCCGTCTTCGTCGGCGACCTGGTGGACCGCGGCCCCGACAGCCCGGGCGTGCTGCGCCGTGTGATGACGATGGTGAAGTCCGGCAACGCCCTGTGCGTGCCCGGCAACCATGAGAACAAGTTCGGGCGGTACCTGCGCGGCCGCAAGGTCCAGCACACCCACGGCCTCGCCGAGACCGTCGAGCAGATGGCGGACGAGAGCGAGGAGTTCGCCGCCGAGGTCCGGGAGTTCATCGACGGCCTCGTCAGCCACTACGTCCTCGACGGCGGCCGGCTGGTCGTCTGCCACGCCGGGCTGCCCGAGAAGTACCACGGCCGCACCTCCGGCCGGGTCCGCAGCCACGCCTTGTACGGCGACACGACGGGGGAGACCGACGAGTTCGGGCTGCCGGTGCGCTATCCGTGGGCGGAGGACTACCGGGGCCGGGCGGCTGTTGTCTACGGGCACACACCGGTTCCGGAGGCGACCTGGTTGAACAACACCATCTGCCTGGACACCGGCGCGGTCTTCGGCGGCAAGCTCACCGCGCTGCGCTGGCCGGAGCGCGAGCTGGTCGACGTACCGGCCGAGCGGGTCTGGTACGAGCCGGTGAAGCCGCTGCGCGCCGAGGCCCCCGGCGGGCAGGACGGCCGCCCGCTGGACCTGGCGGACGTGCGCGGCCGGCGGGTCGTGGAGACCCGGCACCAGGGCCGGATCTCGATCCGCGAGGAGAACGCGGCCGCGGCCCTGGAGGTCATGAGCCGCTTCGCGGTGGACCCGCGGCTGCTGCCGTACCTGCCGCCGACGATGGCGCCGACCGCGACCTCGCATGTCGAGGGCTACCTGGAGCACCCGGCCGAGGCCTTCGCGCAGTACGCGGCGGACGGTGTCGCGCGGGTCGTGTGCGAGGAGAAGCACATGGGCTCGCGGGCGGTGGCCCTGGTGTGCCGGGACGCGGAGACGGCCCGCAAGCGCTTCGGTGTGGACGGCCCCACCGGGTCCCTCTACACCCGCACCGGCCGGCCGTTCCTGGACGACGCCTCACTCACCGAGGAGATCCTCGACCGGGTGCGCACGGCGATCGGCGACGCGGGCCTCTGGGACGAGCTGGCTGCATCCAACAGCGCCTCCGGCGCGGGGGACTGGCTGCTGCTCGACGCCGAGCTGATGCCCTGGTCGCTGAAGGCGTCCGGGCTGCTGCGATCGCAGTACGCCGCCGTGGGTGCCGCGTCCGGCGCGGTGTTCCCGGGCGCGCTGGCCGCGCTGGAGGGCGCGGCGGCCCGGGGCGTCGACGTGGCCGCATTGCTGTCCCGCACCCGCGAACGGTCCGCCGACGCCGCCGCGTTCACCGAGGCGTACCGTCGCTACTGCTGGACCACGGACGGCCTGGACGGCGTCCGCCTGGCACCGTTCCAGATCCTCGCCGTCCAGGGCCGCAGCCTCGCCGGACTGCCGCACGACGAGCAGCTCGCCCTGCTCGACCGGATCGTCGAGCACGACGGCAGCGGCCTGCTCCAGACCACCCGGCGGCTGTACGTCGACACGAACGACCCGGAATCCGTCCGGGCCGGTGTCGACTGGTGGCTGGAGATGACCGGCCGCGGCGGCGAGGGCATGGTCGTCAAGCCGGTCGGCGCACTCGTCCGCGACACGCAGGGCCGCTTGGTGCAGCCCGGCATCAAGTGCCGCGGCCGCGAGTACCTGCGGATCATCTACGGCCCCGAGTACACCCGCCCGGAGAATCTGGCCCGCCTGCGCTCACGGTTCCTCAACCACAAGCGGTCCCTGGCGATCCGCGAGTACGCGCTCGGTCTGGAGGGCCTGGACCGGCTGGCCGAGGGCGAGCCGCTGTGGCGGGTGCACGAGGCGGTGTTCGGGGTGCTGGCCCTGGAGTCGGAGCCGGTCGACCCGAGGCTGTGAGCCAGGTGCCGCTCGAATCCGGCCAGGCTTGTCCCGCCTGGGACGATCCTGGCCGGACGTCTTCCTTCTGATCACATTCGTCCCTGGTTAACCGCTGGTTGCCGTGCTAACTTCGCTGGTCGGTCAGGCAGGTGTACCGGCTCAGGGGGAAAGTCGGTGGAGACACACGCGGGGTTCGGCGAACCCGGGGGCGATGCGGGGCGCGCGGAAGGCTTACGGCTGCTGTTACGGATGACCAACGCCCTGTGCGGCCTCGGCTGCATGGAGGACGCGCAGGGGCGGCTGCACTTCGGGGTCGTGCTGGGTGATCTGCTGGGTCGTCAGATCGACCTGCGCGGCGTCAAGTTGCGCGAGGACGTGGTGCTGCTGGTGCGCGCCGCGCTGAACATGCCGGGCGGCGAGCGCGTACTGGTCGAGGTGGTCCGGATCCTCGAAGGAGACCTGGCGGGCGACGAACTCGACCAGCTGCTCGACCAGTGGCTCGCGCCCGCCCCGCCCCCCGCCCTCCAGGGCCCCCTGTCCCGCGGCGAGACGACCCGCGCCCGCTCCCTCCTCGCCCTGGGCGAACTCCCCGCGGCCCGGCTGCGCGACGCCCTGGTCGAGGACCTCAACGGCCTCGACCTGCCCACCGGACTCACCCCGGAACAACTCCTCGCCCACGTCCTGGACTGGAACGTGCAGCCGGACGGACTGCCCCCCGCCGTCCTCCTGATCGACCACGCCGCCCGGCTCGCCGCCACTGCGGGGCACCGCACCGCCCTGTCCGGCTGGGTCGACGGCTGGGCCGCGGAGCACGGCCTGACCGGCGCGCTCGAGGAACGGCGGCAGGCGCGCGGCGCCGTGCGGAGCGACCCGGACATCCCGCGCTGCCTGGTCGTCGCCGTCGAACCCGCACGGGACGGCACCGGCGACATCGTCGTCCGCCCCTGGCTCAACACCGTTCCCGGCCGCTGGGACCCCCAGCCGGGCGAACCCGCCACGACCACCCTCGACGAGCTCGGCACGGCCGTCCAGCGCGCGTTACGGCAGGGCGCCCGCCTGTGGGCGGCGCCCCGCGACCCCGATCCGAGTGGACGCCGGCAGCCGCCGCCGTACATCGAGTTCGTCCTTCCCTACGACCTCCTCAACCACGATGTGGCGGGCCTGACCTTCCGGGTCGGCGACGGGCAGCCGCTGCCGCTCAGCCTGAAATACGGGGTGCACCTGCGCAGTCTGGAGCGGATGCGCACGGACGACGCCCTTGTCCTGGACCAGTGGCGGGAGCGCTGGCACACCCTGCGCGAGCACGGCGTCCTGGTGCACGGCTGGCGCGAACGGGACGGCGGCCGGCTCGGCGAGTGGCAGGCCGGGCTCGCCGGGGAACCCAGACATACGGCGGTGGTGCTCGACGCGCCGGCCGACGTCATGGCCCTGGAGGCCCTCAAGGCCGCCATAGCGGAAGGGATAGGACTCGCGATCTGGGACCGCAGAGGTGTCTTCCGCGAGGAGCGCCGGGAGGTGGTGACCGCCCTGTTCGCCGCGGCGCCCACGCCGGCGAGGATCCCGGTGGCCGTACATCTCCTGCGCAGGAACGCCGAGAGCGAGGGGCGCGGACCCGGTGAACTACTGGGTAGACATATTGGCTTTTTCTGGGACGATCCAACGCGTCCCGTGGATGTTCAGCCCAGCGACCCAGGCGATCTCGCCAGCGAGGAGGCATCGGCATGAGCGCGCAGGAGCAGACGGTTCCGAACGGCTGGCGGATCTTCCACGGCACGGGCAGTGCCCCCGCCGTCCCGCCCGCACTGCCCGAACCGCCGCCCTGGCGCCGGTTCCGCGGCGGCCCGCCGTCCCCCGTGCCCCCGGCCGACCCGCAGGCCGCGCTGCGCCGCCTGGGCCCCGGCGACGTCACCCCGCAGCTGGGCGAGGAAGAGATCGACATCGTCAACGCCGCGCTGCTGCTGCGCCGGCCCCTGCTGATCACCGGCCCGCCCGGCGTCGGCAAGTCCACCCTCGCCTATCTGATCTCGCGTGAGCTCGGCCTCGGCCGGGTCCTGGAATGGAACATCGTCAGCCGCACGACCCTGCGCGACGGCATCTACGCCCATGACGCCATGGGCCGCGCCCAGGCCATCGCGGCCTGGCGGGCGGACGGTCCGGATCCGGCCGAAGGCGCCGCCCCAGCCGAGGACGTCAACACCGCGCTTCCTCAAAAACCTCGTCAACTTCCCCCAGTCCTCGGTGACTTCATCACCCTGGGCCCCCTGGGGACCGCCCTGCTGCCCTACGATCGTCCCCGTGTGCTTCTCGTCGACGAACTCGACAAGAGCGACATCGACCTGCCGAACGATCTGTTGCACGTCCTGGAGAACGGAAGCTATGACGTCCCCGAGCTGGTGCGCGACGCCGCGGACACGGCGCGCGTCCACACCAGCGACCCGGGGGGCCGCGCCGAGGTGCGCGACGGGCGGGTCGAGTGCCGGGAGTTCCCGGTCGTGGTGATCACCAGCAACGGAGAACGCGAATTCCCCGCGGCCTTCCGTCGGCGCTGCCTGCCACTGGAGATGCGCACGCCCAGCCGCGAACAACTCCTGGCCATGGTCGAAGGACACCTCGGAACCCGCCCGCGGGGCACGGAAGACCTGGTCGACCTGTTCGTGCAGCGCGTCCAGGCCGGCGGCACCCACTCCCTGGACCAGTTGCTCAACGCTGTCCAGATGACTACCGCGGGTGGTTTCCAGGCCGACGGTGACGGGCGTAAGCTCGTGGAAATGCTCCTACGCGACCTCGCGAAGGGCCGCTGAATGAAGGGTTATCCCAGGGAGCACGCATCCGGGCTCGGCGACGGATTTCCCCTTTCGGGATCGTCGCCTCCTTCGGCGTTCCCCGAATCCGCCGACGAGGCGACAGAGCACGGAGCACCGGCCCACGCCACCCTGGAACAGCCCGTCCCGCGCTGGCAGGACGTCGCCGACGCCGTCTGGCTCGCCGCGTACTGGAGCCACCACGGAGGCCCGGGCACGTCCCGCCCGGAACCGGCGCCGGGCCGTGTGGCCGCGCCCTCGGCCCCGCCCGCTGTCCGCCCGGAGGGAACGGACGAAGCGAACCGGCCGGAAACGCCCCCGGCCGACGAACCCCGCCCGGCCGGCGCCGCCCCCGACGCCGTAAGCCCCCCGCAGCAGTCCCCCGCCTCCGCCACCCCGGCCCTTCCGGAGGGCCCCGGCGACCAGCCGCGGCCGCGGTTCGCCGCCGTCCTCCCCGAAGAAGCGCCCACCGCGGCCCGCCTGTTACCCGACGCCGAGGGCCGCTACACCCTGCGCCTCGGGCAGCCGCTGCTGCCCGCCGACGACCGCCCGCGGCACGCCCCGGGGCGCACCACCGCCCGGTTCGCCCGCGCCCTGCACCACCTGGCCCGCCGCGTGCCGTCGCGCGACACCCTGGAACTCGACGAGGAGACCACCGCCGAGCAGGGAGTCGTGGACGGCATGTGGATGCCCTTCCTGCGTCCCGCCCGTACGGCGGCCTTCGACCTGGTCATGCTCGTCGACGACGCGCCCACACTGCGGATCTGGGAGGAGTCCACCGCCCGTCTGGCCCAGGCCGCCGAGCACAGCGGCGCCTTCCGGGCCGTGCGCACGGTCCGGGTGAACGTGCCGCGCACCGGGACCGCCACCCTGCGCTGGACCGCCACCCGGGCCGCCGCCGACCCCGCCGAACTCCTCGACGGCCGTGGCGACCGCGTCTTCCTCGTGGTCACCGACGGACTCGCCCACGGCTGGGCCTCGCCCGCCGCCGACGACCTGCTCGGCCGGCTCGCCCATGCCGGCCCCACGGCCCTGGTGCACCTGCTGGCGCCGCATCTGCGCCACCGCACCTCGCTCTACCCGTACCCGGCCGTGCTGGAGGCCGGCGGATTCGGCGCCGCCAACGACGGGCTCGAACACTGGGCGCCGCCCGGCGGCCCCGACCCCCTGCGACCGCTGCCCGACGCGGGCGACGCCTCCGTGCCCGTGCCGGTGCTCTCCCTGAAGCCCGGTTCCCTCGCCGCCTGGGCCGACCTCGTCACCGGGGAGCGCGGAGTGCGCCGCGCCCTGCCGGTCGTCCTGGCCGGCACGCTCACCAAGGGATCGCCCGCGCCCGGCCTGCGCGCCCCTCGCTTCCCGCGCGCCGCCAAGGCCGCCGTGCGCCGTTTCTTCACGCTCGCCACCCCGGCCGCGCGTCGGCTCGCTACCCAACTCGCCGCCGTTCCCTTCGAGTTCGACCTCGTGGAACAGCTGAGGCGGCGCACCATGCCGGAGACCGGACCGGACCACCTCGCCGAGATCCTGATGGGCGGGCTGATCGACTGGGACAGCGGCGGCGAGGGGCGCCCCGAGTTCGCCGACGGGGTGCGCGAGGAACTGCTCGCGACCACCACCCGCAGCCAACTCGCCCACACCGTCAGCGTGGTCGGTGAGCTGCCCGCCGCCGGCGCCCGGGGGGTCGCGCTGCGCGCCGCCCTGCGCGATCCGATGGGCGCCACGCTGCCCGACCCGTCCGAGCGGAGCTGGATGCGGAGTGAGCTCGCCGTGATGCGGGCGCTTTCGGGGCCGTACTCCGAGCGGGCCCGCCGTATCGAACCCGGACTCTCCAGAGCCCGCGGGCCCGGTGCCGCCGAACGAGTGAGTCCTGGAATGTCCGGAATTACACCCTCTGAGGTGAACAGTGCGGATGATGGGGCATCGCCCGACGGAACGGGAAGTCTGCCACCGTCGAACGGCCCCAACGAAGCTGGAGAACCACCCGTGCCACCCCTGGTAACAGACGCCACCCCACAAGATCCCTCGGAGGCTGAGCCCCCCATGCCGACCACCGCGACCGGAACGCCCGCCGCCCTACTGGTGAACGTGCCTCTGCGGAACACGTCGTTCGTCGGCCGGCAGGCGCTGCTGAGGGCCGTGGAGGAGCAGCTGGGCTCGCAGGACACGGCCGCGGTGCTGCCCAACGCCCTGCACGGCCTCGGCGGCGTCGGCAAGTCCCAGCTGGCACTCGAGTACGTCTACACCCATCAGCATGACTACCGGGTGATCTGCTGGATCCCCGCCGAGCGGGAGAGCCTCATCCTGGCCGCGCTGGCCCAGCTGGCGGCACAGCTGGGCGTCGCCCCCACCGGCCAGGACAGCCTCGGCGCCCCGGCCGCCAACACGGCCGTGCCGGCCGTACTGGAGGCGCTGAGCACCGGAAAGCCGTACGACAGCTGGCTGCTCGTCTTCGACAACGCCGAGGACGTCGACGCGGTGCGCGCCTACTTCCCCAGCAACGGCCCCGGGAAGGTCATCGTCACCTCCCGGAACCGGGCCTGGGAGCGGGTGGCCACCTCGCTGCCGGTCAACGTGTTCGAGCGCGAGGAGTCGATCGAGCTGCTCCAGAAGCGCTCGCCCGACCTGTCCACCGAGGACGCCGGCCGGCTCGCCGAGGCACTGGGCGACCTGCCGCTCGCGGTCGAGCAGGCGGGAGCCTGGCGCGCGGTGACCGGCATGCAGGTCGACGAATACCTCGATCTGCTCGCGCAGCGCAGTCCCGAGATCCTGGAGCTCGATCCGGCTCCCGACTATCCGGTCTCCGTCGCCGCCGCGTGGGACATCTCGCTGGAGCGGATCAAGGACAACAACCCCGGCGCCCGGCAGCTGCTCGACATCTGCGCCAGCATGGCCCCCGAGCCCATCCCCAGGGCGATGCTGCGCGGCAGCCGCGGTGTCAACGTCACGCCCGAGGTCGACCCGCTGCTGCGGGAGTCGATCAAACTCAACCGCGCCGTCCGCGACCTCAGCCAGTTCTCCCTCGTCCGGGTGGACCCGCGTTCCGACACCCTGCAGATGCACCGCCTGCTGCAGACCGTGCTCCTGGCCAAGCTGAGCGCCGACGAGCGGGAGCGGATGCGCGACGCCGCCCATCAGCTGCTGTCGGCCGCCAAGCCCGGTCCCCCCGGCTCGTCACTGGAATGGCGCGCGTACCAGGCGCTGCTGCCCCACGTGCTCACGTCCCAGGCCGTGACGAGTACCGACACCTATGTGCGGGAGCTGGTCTTCGACACCGTCTGGTTCCTCTACTACTGGGGCGACCACGTGGGCGCCGCCGACTTCGCCCGCCAGGCCTGGAGCGCCTGGATCGGATCCTCGGGCGAGGACGACATCCACGTCCTGCGGATGACCAAGAGCCTCGGATTCCTGCTGCGGCAGAACGGCCAGGTTCCCGAGTCCATTCCGCTCACCGAGAAGGCCCTGGAGATCTCCCGCCGCACCGACATCGACCCGGAGAACCTGATCGACTCGCTGTGCGAGATGGCCGACGCCCGCGGCTACCAGGGCAGGTTCGATGAAGCGCGGGCACTGACGCAGGAGGCCACCGAGCTGGCCCGCTCCCTGTTCGGCCCGGACGATCCGATGACGCTGCGTGCCACCCACGCCTGGGGCGTCGCCCTGCGGCTGTGCGGCCGGTTCAGGGAGGCGCTGCCGCTGGACCGGGAGAACGCCCAGCAGCGTGAGCTGCTGTTCGGCCCCGCGAGCTTCTTCACCCTCAACACCCTCAACGCCCTGTCCATCGACATGCGGGAGAGCGGGGACTATCCCGGCGCCCGCGACTTCCAGGACGACGCGTATCGCCGAGCGCGCACGGAACTCGGTGAGGAGCACCCGCTCACCCTGCGCATCGCCCGCAATCTCGCGGTCTGTCTCCGCCGTGACGGGGCGCACGACGAGGCGGCCAAGCTCTCGGAGGAGACGCTGCGGCGCTTCATCGCCCGTTACGGCCAGGACCACTTCGACGCCATGTCGACGGCGACGAACGTGTCCGTCGACCGGCGCCTGCGCGGTGACGTCGACGGCTCCCGGGAACTGGCGGAGGTGACTCTGCGGCGATTCGAGCAGCGCCTCGGTGAAGACCACGCGTACACCCTGCTGACCAAGGCGAACCTGGCCGCCACCCTGCGCGCGCTCGGCGCCCTGGACGAGGCTCAGAAGCTGGAGGACGACGCCGCGCGCCGGCTGACCGCGGGGGTGGGGTCCCGGCATGTCACCACGCTCACCGTCGCCCTCGGCCAGGCCAACACGGCCTACGCACGCGTCGACTTCGAGCGGGCGCACGAGATCGACCAGGCCAATCTGCCGCTGCTCGCCGAGATCGCCGGCGAGGAGCACCCGTTGACGCTGTCGTGCATGGCGAACCTCGGTCTCGACCTGCTCGGTCTGGGCCGCAGGGCGGAGGCCGACGAGCTCAAGCGCAAGGCGACGGACGGCTTCGCACGCGTGGTCCGTGCCGAGCACCCGTGGCTGCTGGCGGCCCGCCAGGGCCGCCGTATCGAGTGCGACATGGCGCCCATGCCGCTGTAGGCGGCGGCCTCGCCCGGGGTGTCACCCGTGTGACGCCCCGGGCAGGTCAGCCCGCGTCCGCCACCGGCGTGGGCGGTGCGCCGTCCGAAGGCTGAGGGGGCAGCGGGGCGTCGGCGACGCGGTCCTGGAGCGGCGTGACGGTCCCGGCACGGTCCGGGACGCGGGTCGGCTCGTGGTCCGCCAGCCGGCGGACCAGGAGCAGCAGAGGCTGGGTCAGCAGCGTCGTGGCGAGGGCCATGAAGACCAGCACCGTGTAGAGGGGTTTGCTCACCAGGCCCGCCTGGAGGCCGGCGTTGAGGGCGATCAGCTCCGTCAGGCCGCGGGCGCTCAGCAGGACACCGACGGTCCGCGCGTCGTCACGGTCCAGGCCGCCCATGCGGGCCGCCACCACGCCGCTGCCGACCTTCGTGGTGACCGCCAGCACCGTCACCACCAGCAGCGTGATCCACCCGGTGGCATTCATGTTGTTGAGGGTGACCGACTGCCCGGAGAAGACGAAGAAGTAGGGCACCAGAAGCGAGCTGACCACGTGCAGCGGCCGCAGCAGGTCCGGATCGAGCGTGCCGTCGTCCTGACGCGGGCAGACGATCCCCGCGAGCAGCGCGCCGCAGATGGCGTGCAGCCCGAGGAACTGCGTCACGGACGCCGACGCGCAGGCGAATCCGATCAGCAGTGCCAGCCGCAGGGACGGCTCCGTCCGGGTCCGCCACAGCAGTCTGCGCAGCACCGGCCGGGCCGCCACCAGCATCACAACGGCGAAACCGGCCGCGACCAGCGCCCGCCACTGCCAGCCCAGCGCGTGCCCCCCGCTCTCGCCGTCCAGCATCGTCCCGGCCAGCACCGTCCAGCCGATCACGTCGAGCAGCCCGGCGGCGGACACCGCGAGGACCCCCGGCACCGTGTCGGCCAGACCGTTCTCCCGCACGATGGCCGTCAGTACCGGTACGGCCGTTATCGACAGCGCGACCCCGGCGAACAGCACCATGCCGGTCGTGAGCACGGGCATGTCCAGGGCCCGCAACTGCTCCCGGAACAGCAGCGCGCAGCCGCTCCCCACGACCATCGGCACCACGAACGCCGCCAGCGCCACCGTCACCGCCGTACGCGCCCGGTCGCCGAGGATCGTCAGATCCAGCTCGTACCCCACCG
This sequence comes from Streptomyces caelestis, assembly GCF_014205255.1. Classification (GTDB taxonomy): domain Bacteria; phylum Actinomycetota; class Actinomycetes; order Streptomycetales; family Streptomycetaceae; genus Streptomyces; species Streptomyces caelestis. Next base: position 6,602,657 of record NZ_JACHNE010000001.1, read on the forward strand.
CGAAGAGGAAGACCACCAGGGCGAACTGCGCGAGCCCGGTCAGCGCGATGCCGATCTCCTGGGGGAACAGCAGCTTGTATGCCTCCGGCGCCGTGCTGCCGAGCAGCGACGGACCGAGGGCGATGCCGGCCGTCAACTGGCCCACGATGTACGGCTGTTTCAGCCGCTGTGCCACCCAGCCGGCGCCATGGCCGATCGCCAGGACCAGGGCCGAGGCGAACAGGAAATGCGTGACCACCGCGTCAGCGCTCACTGCGTCCCCCTGTGTCCAGTTGTCGTGGCCGGCGACCGGGCCGTGGATGGGTCCTCGCACGCCTGGTCAACCCCAACCTCCTTAGCGTACTGGTAACTTGACGGCGTACCGGCAGTCGTACACAACTCTGCACCGGTGTCACGGGGGGCACATGGCGACAGTCGTCTTCATCCATGGAACAGGGGTGCGCGAACCAGGCTTCTCGAAGCTTGCGGAGCGCGTGGCGGCCGGACTGACCGCCCTGCGCGAGGGACTTCGCATCGTGCCGTACTACTGGGGAGGCACGCACGGCGCCACGCTCGCGGCGGGCGGGGCCAGTCTGCCGGCGGAGCCGGGCGGCACGTCCCGGGACCTGGCCGAGCGGCACCCGGAAGACGAGACGGCCGCCGCCTGGGCCGCCCTCTACGCCGATCCGTACGCCGAACTCGCCCTCGCCGCGGCCGGTGCTCCGCCGGTCACCGAGAGGGCGCCCGGTGCCCTGCCGCCCGAGCACGCGATGCGGGCGCGCCTCGCCGCCCTCGCAGCCCAAGGGGACTCCGGCGCCGCGGAGTTGGGACCGGGGCTGGCCCGCGCCGCCCACGACCTGGCGGCTCATCCCGTGCTCGGACCCGCCGCCGGTGCCCTCGCCCCCGACGACCTGGCGACCCTCGCCGCCCGCAGCCTGACCGCCCGGGTCGTCGCCGACGCCCTGGACTCCGACGCTCCGCTCGTACCGGTCGGCGACCGGCGTGACGCCGTCGCCGACCGGCTCGCCGTCGCACTTGGTGCACAGCCCCGGGGCGCGGAACGCGGGGTGCGCTCCCTGGTGCTGCGGGTCGCGGGTTCGGCGGCATCGCGTGCCGCCGTGCGCCGCAGGCGCGCCCTCACCGAAGCCGCCCATCCGGCCGCCGGTGACATCCTGCGCTACCTCAGCCGAGGCGAGGCCGTCCGCACCGACCTGCGTGATCGCGTCACGGGCCTGGAACCGCCCGTCGCCCTCGTCGGCCACAGCCTGGGCGGGATCATCGCCCTGGACACCCTGATCTCCGCTCCGCTGCCGCAGGTCCGGCTCCTGGTGACGGCGGGATCCCAAGGGCCGTTCCTGTACGAGTCCGGATCCCTGCCCTCCCTCGAACACCCCGCCCCGCTTCCGCCGCACATGCCCGACTGGCTGAACCTGTACGACCCTCGCGACCTGCTCTCCTACCTCGGCGCGGGCCTGTTCCCGGGCCGGATCACGGACGTCCGGGTCGACAGCCGTCAGCCCTTCCCGGCCTCGCACAGCGCCTACTGGACGAACCCCGAGGTCTACCGGCACATCGTGGACCGGCTGCCGTGAATCCCGCCCGGGTGCACGCGCTGATCGTCGGTGTCGAGCGGTACGACGCCGGACCCGGCTGGGACCTGCCCGGGCCGGCCCGGGACGCCGTGGCCTTCCACCGGCTGTTGCGGGCGGCCGGGGTGCCGGACGGCCAGCTCCGGCTCCATCTCGCCCCGCTGCCCTCGTACGTCCCCGAGGTCTCCTACCGACCCGCCGATCACGCCACCCTGCGCCGCGTCCTCGTCCGGGAACTGCCCCTGGCCGAGGGTGATGTCCTGTGGGTGTGGTGGGGCGGGCACGGTGTTCTCGACCGGGCCGGGCATCTGCGGTTGTTCTGTGCCGACGCCAGTACCGCCGACAAGCTGGGCATCGACCTGGACTCCGCGCTCGACCGGTACGCGGGGGACGCCGTACCGGCCTTCGGGGAGCAACTGTGGATCGTGGACGCCTGCGAGACCTTCGAGGAGGACCTCGCCTTCAGGGAGCAACTGCCGCCGGACGCCCTACCGGTGGGGCGGCGCAACCTCGCCCACCGGCAGACGCTGCTGCGGGCGGCGGGGCGCGGGCGGGTCGCCGCCAACGACCCCGAGCGCGGTACGGGGCTGTTCTCCGAGATCCTCCTCGGGCTGCTGGCCGGGCAGACCGCCGTCCTGCCCGCCACACCCGATCCGGAGGGACTGTTTCCGGCCGTGCGGGCACGTATCGCGGCCCTCAGGGAAGCGGGACGTACTCTCCAGTATCCGGAGATTCGGCTGCAGAGCCCCGAGCGCACCGAGATCGTGACGCCGGCTCAAGGGGGTGGCGAGGCGCGCCCGGCTTCACCGTTGCAGCGGGCCGTGGACGCCCTCCTCGCCTATCCGCTGATGGGGGACCCCGTCGAACGGCAGGCCGTCGTCGCCACGTTGGACCCCCGTGTCACTGCCACGGTGCCTCGTCACAGCAAGGCCCGCACGGATGTCGTCGGCATCCTCAACAGGCTGGCCCGGGGCCGGCCGGAGATGCTGGGGGAGCTGTTCGACGCCGTTGTCTCGCTCGACGACGATCCGGACCGCAAGGACGAACTGGGCGCTGCTCTAAGGGAGTTCGCGGCCTCGGTCGGACGTCCGCGCGATCAGAAATGATCGGGTGGCGTGATCGTACGGTTTTCGACCCGGGCAGGAATGGCCATGATGGACATGGACACGGGCACGGGGCATCGTGTGCCGCCGTGCGAGAAGGGGGAGCATCTTGGACCAGCCGCCCGCTCTGTGCCACGCCGAAGCCGCCGTCCCCGAGCCGGCCACCGCTGCTGGTACCGGCGTATGGGAGTCGGATCTTGCCGACCTGGCGGGGCTGCCCCTGACCGCGGTGGACCGTCTCGCCCCGTTGCCCTCCTCGGCCCGCCTGCTGGGCGAGGTCTTGCGCGCACGCGACAGCATCCGAGGGGGCGGTGAGGGGACCGCCCGCGCCGAGTAGCCCTCCAGCCCCCGACGGCATGAGGTCCCGGAGGCCTCGAAGACCGCCGGGGCCGCATGCCCGCACCCGTGACCGGAGGTTCCGCATGCCCAGCGAGCCGCGCCCCGTCCCGTTCCGCATGCCCGAGCGGATCTTCGCGGAACTGGCCGCGGGAGGCGGCTCCGCACAGGCCGTCGCCTTCCTCGAACGGGCCGAGCGGGCGCGGAGGCTGCTGCTGCTGCGGACCCTGCTGGACCGGCTCGACACGCTCCGTACCCCGCTGAGCCCGGCCGCCGAGGCCTGGGACGTCCTCAAGGAGGCCGCCGCGCTGGCACCCGGGCCGGTCGACCGGCTGCTGCTCGCTCCGGCGACCGGCGGCTGGCTCGCCCACCTGCTGCGCCGGCTGCACGGCACGGCGTCGGGTCCGCCGTTGTGGGCGGAGGCCGGTTACTTGTGCGCCCTGGCCCTCGCGGCCTCCGTGCGGGCCGGTACGCAGGCGGACCTGCGGGTGCCCCTCACCGACGGCGGACTGTCGCTGCCGGGGCTGGGAAGGGCCCGACTCGCCGACGCCGAAGGGGGATCGACGGTCGGCCGCGCCCGTACGAGCGGGGGCGAACTGACGTTGTCCGGCCCGGCCCGGGACGGCGGCACCGTGTCGGTGACGGTCCGCCCGGCGACGCGGCCCCTGCCGGTACCGGCCGCGGACGCTCCCGGCCCGGGTGCCTGGATTCCCCTGCTTACCCTCACCCACCGCACCCCCACCGGCCCGGTCGCCATCCCCCTGGAAGATCTCGATCCCTACCGCGACCTGGACGACCCCCTCCCACCCGCCCGGCTCGACGCCGAGGAAGCCGAGGCGTGGCAGCGGCTGTTCGAGGAGGCCGTCGCCCTGCTGGCCGCGCCGGGCGGCGACGGACCCGGCCGGTTCGACCCCGGGGCGATCCGGGCCGTCGTGCCCTGGGGACGGACCGGCACACTGCCGCCCGCCCCGCCAACCGTCCTGGTCTCCGCTTCCAGCGGGGACTCCTTCGGGGCGATGGTGATCGCCCGTCCCTCGTCCGCCGTGGCCCTCGCCGAGACGCTGGTGCACGAGTTCCAGCACAGCAAGCTGGCCGCCCTCCTGCACCTCTTCCCGCTGCTCGACGACGACCGCGAGGAGCGCTACTACGCCCCCTGGCGGCCGGACCCGCGGCATCTGACCGGGCTGCTGCACGGCGCGTACGCCTTCACCGGTGTCACGGGCTTCTGGCGGGACCGCCTGGCCGGGGCGCGGGACGAGCGGGCGGCCGACACGGCCGGGTACCACTTCGCGCTGCGCCGGCTGCAGAGCCGTCTCGTCGTGCGGACCCTGCTGGTGGAGGGCCGTCTCACCCCGCAGGGCCGGGCCCTGGTGTCGGGCCTGGCCGGCACGCTCGACGGCTGGCTGCGCGAGCCGGTCCCGCATGCCGCCCTCACTCGTGCCCGTACGGCCGCCGCGCTGCACCGCACCGAGTGGCGGCTGCGCAACGTCGCCCCGCCCTCCTCGGGGCATGAAGGCCCCCGCTTACGTCCCGACCGCACCTCCTGGCCCGATGTGCGCACGCACGCCTTCGCCGCCCGCCCCCTCACCCCGCACACCGCGGACGAGTACCTGGCCGCCGGGAACGCGGCCGCCGCGCTCGCCCGGTATGCCGGGCAACGGGCCGCCGACCCCGCCGAGCCGCACGCCCTGGCCGGCTGGATCGTCGCCCGGGCCGCGCTCGGCCCGAGCCGGGCGACGCGGCGCATGCTGGCCCGCCCGGAGCTGCTCCAGCCGCTGCCCAGCGGCTGACCGGGGGAGGAGCGGGGACGTCCCGGCCCGGGCTGATTGTCGTCAGGCGGACGCAAACAAGAGTTCGCCGAAACGCGCGAGCAGCGCGTCAACAGGCGTTCGGGTGGTCAGGATGGAGGCATGGCATACCACGTCCACTCCGAGGCCGGGCGGCTGCGCCGTGTCATCCTGCACCGGCCCGATCTCGAGCTCAAAAGGCTCACCCCCAGCAACAAGACCTCGCTGCTCTTCGACGACGTGCTGTGGGTGCGCAGGGCCCGCGCCGAGCACGACGGGTTCGCCGACGTGCTGCGCGACCGGGGTGTCACCGTCCACCTCTTCGGTGACCTGCTGGCCGAGGCCCTTCAGGTCCCGGCGGCCAGGGCCCTCGTCCTGGACCGGGTCTTCGACGAGAAGGAGTACGGCCCGCTGGCCACCGACCATCTGAGAGCCGCCTTCGAGCACCTGCCCGGGGCGGAGCTGGCGGAGCTCCTGGTCGGCGGCATGACCAAGCGCGAGTTCCTCGACGTGCACCCGGAGCCGACCTCGGTGCGCTTCCACGTCATGGAGCTGGACGACTTCCTGCTGGGCCCCCTGCCCAACCACCTCTTCACCCGCGACACCTCCGCGTGGATCTACGACGGCGTCTCCATCAACGCCATGCGCTGGCCCGCCCGGCAGCGCGAGACCGTGCACTTCGAGGCGATCTACCGGCACCACCCGCTGTTCCGCGACGAGACCTTCCGCGTCTGGTCCGAGGGACAGGCCGACTACCCGTCCACCATCGAGGGCGGGGACGTCCTCGTCATCGGCAACGGGGCCGTGCTCATCGGCATGAGCGAGCGCACCACGCCCCAGGCCGTCGAGATGCTCGCGCACAAGCTGTTCGCCGCCGGTTCCGCCGAGACGATCGTGGCCCTCGACATGCCCAAGCGGCGGGCCTTCATGCACCTCGACACGGTGATGACGATGGTCGACGGCGACACCTTCACCCAGTACGCGGGGCTCGGCATGCTCCGCTCGTACACCATCGAACCGGGCGTCGGCGAGAAGGAGCTCAAGGTCACCGACCATCCGCCGGAGCACATGCACCGCGCGATCGCCGCCGCGCTCGGCCTGAACGAGATCCGGGTGCTGACCGCCACCCAGGACGTGCACGCGGCCGAACGCGAGCAGTGGGACGACGGCTGCAACGTCCTGGCCGTCGAACCCGGCGTCGTGGTCGCCTACGAGCGGAACGCCACCACCAACACCCACCTGCGCAAACAGGGCATCGAGGTGATAGAGATCCCGGGCAGCGAACTCGGGCGGGGCAGGGGCGGGCCGCGGTGCATGAGCTGCCCGGTCGAACGGGAGCCCGTATGAGCACCCGGCCCCGACGTATAGACATGCTGGGTTCCGTATAGTATTCCAGTAGTCCTGCCGTCCCCGTACCGTCGTATCCCTGGAGCGCCCCATGGCGACAGTCCCGACCGCCCTCGCCGGCCGCCACTTCCTCAAGGAGCTGGACTTCACCGAGGAGGAGTTCCGCGGTCTGGTCGAGCTGGCCGCCGAGCTGAAGGCCGCCAAGAAGGCCGGGACCGAGACGCAGTACCTGCGGGGCCGGAATATCGCGCTGATCTTCGAGAAGACCTCCACGCGTACCCGCTGCGCCTTCGAGGTCGCGGCCGCCGACCAGGGCGCCTCGACGACGTACCTCGACCCGTCCGGCTCACAGATCGGCCACAAGGAGTCGGTGCGGGACACCGCGCGGGTACTGGGCCGGATGTACGACGGGATCGAGTACCGGGGCGACAGCCAGCGGAAGGTGGAGGAGCTGGCGGCGCACGCCGGTGTGCCCGTCTACAACGGGCTCACCGACGACTGGCACCCCACCCAGATGCTCGCCGACGTGCTGACCATGGCCGAGCACTGCGCCAAGCCGCTGACGGAGACCGTCTTCGCCTACCTGGGCGACGCCCGCTTCAACATGGGCAACTCCTACCTGGTCACCGGCGCCCTGCTCGGCATGGACGTACGTATCGTCGCCCCGAAGGACTACTGGCCGGCCGAGGAGGTCGTCGACCGGGCCCGCGCCCTCGCCGCGACCAGCGGCGCTCGCATCACCCTCACCGAGACCCTGGACGAGGGTGTCCGGGGCGCCGACTTCGTCGCCACCGACGTCTGGGTCTCCATGGGCGAGCCGAAGGAGGTCTGGGCCGAGCGCATCACCGCCCTCGCCCCGTACGCCGTGACCATGGACGTCCTGCGCGCCACCGGCAACCCGGACGTGAAGTTCCTGCACTGCCTGCCCGCCTTCCACGACCTCGGCACCAAGGTCGGCCAGGAGATCCACGCGGCCCACGGCCTGGAGTACCTGGAGGTCTCGGACGAGGTCTTCGAGTCGGCGCACTCCATCGTCTTCGACGAGGCGGAGAACCGTCTGCACACGATCAAGGCAGTGCTGGTCGCGACCCTCGGCTGAACCGCGTCAGGCCGACGGACGCCGCTGAGCCGGTATCACGGGCAGCCGGAACCACACCGCCTTGCCGGACTCGGTCGGCCGGTGCCCGCACGACGAGCTCAGGGCGCGGATCAGCAGCAGCCCGCGCCCGTGCTCCTGCCAGGGGTCGGGCACCTCGCCGGACGGACAGGTGAGATCGCCGGGCGGCTTCGGGTCGGTGTCGTGCACCTCGACCTGGCAGCCCGACGGCATCAGCTCCACCACCAGCTCGATCGGCGTCTCGCCGGAGGTGTGCTCCACGGCGTTCGCCACCAGCTCCGCCGTGAGCAGCTCCGCCGTGTCGCAGTCCGCTCCGTGCTCCAGCTCGGCCAGCGCCGTACGGACCAGGGTACGGGCCACGGGCACCGCCGCGGCGGTGTGCGGCAGCGCGACGCGCCAGGAGGCGGGGGCTGAGGGGAGTTCGTACAAGGCGGGTCCGTTCATGGAGCAGGACATCCTGCTTTCAACCTTATGAATGGTACGGCGCTGCTCCTCGGGGGCGTCCGAGGGGCACCGCCGGGGGGCCGTCGGCCCCCTTGCCGCACGGCTTACCCAGGTGAACGCGGTGCCGCGCACAGCTGCTTCCGCCGTTACGCCGGTGTGGACGATCTGTGACGGATGTGACCGGCCCGGTTCACACCCGGCTCCCGTGGAAGTCCTACCCGGACGGCCTATCGCGCAGTCATGACGACAGTCACGAATGAGTGATAACTTCGGGGGGTAGAGCTCAGTGAGGCAGTGCCCGCCCGAGGAGGCCGCCCGTCATGAGTCCCTTCACCGGCTCCGCCGCCCGCACCCCGAGCTGGGAGCACCTGCGCGTCGACCTCACCGACGGGGTCGCCACCGTCACCCTGGCCCGCCCCGAGAAGCTCAACGCGCTCACCTTCGGCGCCTACGCCGACCTGCGCGACCTGCTCGCGGAGCTGTCCCGGGAGCGGTCCGCGCGGGCCCTGGTGCTGGCCGGCGAGGGCCGCGGCTTCTGCTCCGGCGGCGATGTCGACGAGATCATCGGCACCACCCTGGGCATGGACACCGCCCAGCTCCTCGACTTCAACCGCATGACCGGCCAGGTGGTCCGCGCCATCCGGGAGTGCCCCTTCCCTGTGATCGCGGCGGTGCGGGGCGTGGCGGCCGGCGCCGGAGCGGTCCTCGCCCTGGCCGCCGACTTCCGCGTGGCCGACCCCACGGCCCGCTTCGCCTTCCTCTTCACCCGCGTCGGCCTCTCCGGCGGCGACATGGGCGCGGCCTACCTCCTGCCCAGGGTCGTGGGCCTGGGCCACGCCACCCGCCTCCTGATGCTGGGCGACCCGGTCCGCGCCCCCGAGGCGGAGCGCATCGGCCTGATCAGCGAACTGACGGAGGAAGGCCGGGCGGATGAGGCAGCACAAGAACTGGCCCGCCGCCTGGCAGACGGCCCAGCTCTGGCCTACGCCCAGACGAAGGCCCTCCTCACATCAGAACTGGACATGCCCCTGGCGGCATCGGTGGAACTCGACGCCTCCACCCAGGCCCTCCTGATGACAGGCGAGGACTACGCGGAGTTCCACGCGGCGTTCACAGAAAAGCGCCCTCCCAAATGGAGCGGACGGTGAGTGAGTTGCCCTCAGGGGCGTGGGGCCGTGTCGATATGCGGCTCCGCCGCGGGGCGCGACCAGCCACAACCGACCCGCACCCGCAGGCCAAGCCCGACCACCCCCTACGCGTCGCCGTCATCGGCGGCGGCCCCGGAGGCCTCTACGCCGCCGCCCTCCTCAAACGCCTCGACCCCACCCGCGACATCACCGTCTGGGAACGAAACGCCCCTGACGACACCTTCGGCTTCGGCGTGGTCCTCTCGGAGGAAACCCTCGGCGGCATAGAACACGCGGACCCCCACGTCTACGAGGCCCTCCAGAGACACTTCATGCGCTGGGACGACATCGACATCGTCCACCGCAACACCCGCCACACCTCCGGAGGGCACGGTTTCGCCGCACTCGGCAGGAAACACCTCCTGGAGATCCTCCACACCCGCTGTCGCGAACTCGGCGTCGGCCTCCGCTTCCACACCGGGGCCCCGAAGGAACTCCCGCAGACCCACGACCTGGTCATCGCGGCGGACGGCATCCACAGCACCACGCGCGAGGCCTACGCGGACGTCTTCCACCCCCGAATCACCCCGCACCGCTGCCGCTACATCTGGCTCGCCGCCGACTTCCCCTTCGACTCCTTCCGCTTCGAGACCGCCGAGACCGAACACGGCGTCATGCAGCTCCACGGCTACCCGTACGCCCCCGACGCCTCCACCGTGATCATCGAGATGCGCGAGGAGGTCTGGCACGCGGCCGGCTTCGACGAACTCGGCGAGGCCGAGTCGATCGAACGCTGCGCCAAGATCTTCGCGGAAGCACTCCGCGGCCGTCCCCTGAAGTCCAACAACTCGGCCTGGACGACCTTCCGCACGGTCGTCAACGACCGCTGGTCGCACGGCAACGTCGTCCTCCTCGGCGACGCCGCCCACACCGCCCACTTCTCCATCGGCTCCGGCACCAAGCTCGCCGTCGAGGACGCCCTGGCCCTGGCCGCCTGTCTGGAGGAACAGGACTCACTGGGCGAGGCCCTGACCGCCTACGAGGCGGAGCGGCGGCCCGTCGTCGCCTCCACGCAGCGCGCGGCCCGGGCCAGCCTGGAGTGGTTCGAGAACCTCGCCCTGTACCTGGACCAGCCGCCCCGCCAGTTCGCGTTCAATCTGCTCACCCGCAGCCGCCGCGTCACCCACGACAACCTGCGACTGCGTGACCGCCGCTTCACGGAGGCGGTGGAGCGCGAGTTCGGCTGCCCGCCCGGCACGCCCCCGATGTTCACCCCCTTCCGGCTGCGCGGCCTGACCCTGCGCAACCGGATCGTCGTCTCGCCCATGGACATGTACTCGGCGGCCGACGGCGTCCCCGGCGACTTCCACCTCGTCCATCTGGGCGCGCGGGCGCTGGGCGGGGCCGGGCTGGTGATGACCGAGATGGTGTGCGTCAGCGAGGAGGGCCGGATCACGCCCGGCTGCGCCGGCCTCTACACCGGCCGGCAGGCCGAGGCATGGAAACGGATCACGAACTTCGTGCATGCCCAGGCACCCGGCACCGCGATCGGCGTGCAGCTCGGCCACAGCGGCCGCAAGGGCTCCACGAAGCTGATGTGGGAGGGCATGGACGAGCCGCTGGACGAGGGCAACTGGCCGCTCGTGGCCGCGTCCGCGCTGCCGTACAAACCGTTCAGCCAGACTCCGCGCGAGTTGTCCCGCGCCCAACTGACCGACATCCGCGAGCAGTTCGCGGCCGCTGCCTGCCGCGCCGCCCGGGCCGGATTCGACCTGCTCGAACTGCACTGCGCCCACGGCTATCTGCTCTCCGGTTTCCTCTCCCCGCTGACCAACCGCCGTACCGACGCCTACGGCGGCTCGCTGGACAAGCGGCTCCGTTTCCCGCTGGAGGTGTTCGACGCCGTACGGAACGTCTGGCCGGGGGAGCGGCCCATGACCGTCCGGATCTCCGCCACCGACTGGGCCGAGGGCGGGACCACGGCCGAGGACGCCGTCGAGATCGCCCGGGCCTTCGCCGCGCACGGCGCCGACGCGATCGACGTGTCGACGGGGCAGGTCGTGGCGGACGAGCGGCCCGAGTTCGGGCGGTCGTACCAGACGCCGTTCGCGGACCGGATCCGGGGCGCCACCGGCATCCCGGTGATCGCGGTCGGCGCGATCTCCTCCTGGGACGACGTCAACTCCCTGATCCTGGCGGGCCGCACCGACCTGTGCGCCCTGGCCCGCCCCCACCTCTACGACCCGCACTGGACACTGCACGCGGCGGCCGAACAGGGCTACACGGGCCCCGGCGCCCTCTGGCCGACCCCCTACCGCGCGGGCAGCCGCCGCCCCCAGACGGGCCGCACGGACGCACCGAAACCGCGGCTGAGCCTGTGAAGCCGACAGCGGCCCGTTGCGGGGAGCCGCGCCACCGTCGATCAGCGCCCTGGGGGAAGTGAGCTGCGGGTCGGCCGGGAGGGAGTCCCTACTCGCTCTCAGTCCCCGTGAACTCGAGCAGATCGTCGCCGCTCTCCATGCGCGGAGGGGATGCATCACGACCCTCACGCCGCCGCAGCGGGACAGGGGACAAAATCATTCGGCTCGGTTGACGAACCCCGCCCCCGCGTCCCGCAGCCGCTCGTGCAAGCCCCGGAACACCGCCGACGAGCGGACCCCCGGCCAGTCCTCGGGCAGGAGGTCGGCGGGCAGGCCCGGGTCGGTGTAGGGGAGGTGGCGCCAGGAGTCCAGGGCGAGGAGGTAGTCGCGGTAGGCCTCCTCGGGCGGGGTGTCCTCGCGCTTCTCCCACTCGCGCAGGACGCGTTCGTGGCGGTCGAGGAACGCCTCGTGCTCCTTGGCGATGGCGGCCAGGTCCCACCAGCGGGCGACGGCCTCCGCGGTCGGGGCGAAACCGAGGTGCTCGCCGCGGAAGAAGTCGACGTACGCGTCGAGCCGCAGCCGCTGGAGGGTGTGCCGGGTCTCCTCGTACAGCCGCGCGGGTGCGATCCACACGCCCGGTGCGGCCGTGCCGAAACCGAGGCCGGCCAGCCGGGAGCGCAGCACGTGCCGCTTCTGCCGCTCCGACTCCGGCACGGAGAACACGGCGAGCACCCACCCCTCGTCCTCGGGAGGAGCCGTGGCGTAGATGCGCCGGTCGCCGTCGTCGAGCAACTGGCGGGCGTCCGGGGACAGTTCGTACCCGGCCGCGCCCTGGGCGGTGCGGGCGGGCACGAGCAGTCCGCGTCTCTTCAGCCGCGACACCGAGGAGCGTACGGAAGGGGCGTCCACGCCGACCGCGGCGAGCAGCCGGATCAGTTCGGCGACGGGCACGGGGCCCGTCGCGAAGCGGCCGTACGCGCCGTAGAGCGTGACGATGAGAGACCGTGGTGCATGCTGGTCGGACACGTTGATCATCTTAGGTCGTTCGGGTCACTCCCGGTCGTTCCCGGTCGTCTTCGGTACGGCCGTCCGGGAGCCCGCCCGCGCGCAGCCTGAACCGCTGGAGCTTGCCGGTGGCCGTGCGCGGCAGTGCGTCCAGGAAGACGATCTCGCGCGGGCACTTGTACGGCGCCAGTTCGCTCTTCACGAAGGCGCGCAGCGCCCCGGCGTCCCGTTCCGCGCCTTCCCTGAGGACGGCGAAGGCCACCACGACCTGCCCGCGGGCCTCGTCGGGCCGCCCCACGACCGCCGCCTCCACCACGTCCGGGTGCCGCAGCAGCGCGTCCTCGACCTCGGGTCCGGCGATGTTGTACCCGGCCGAGATGATCATGTCGTCGGCGCGGGCGACGTACCGGAAGTAGCCGTCGGGTTCGCGGACGTAGGTGTCGCCGGTGATGTTCCAGCCGCCGCGTACGTACTCCCGCTGCCGCGGGTCGGTGAGGTAGCGGCAGCCGACCGGTCCGCGCACCGCGAGCAGCCCCGGCTCCCCGTCGGGCACCGGCTCGCCGTGCTCGTCCTGCACGCGCGCGTGCCACCCGGGTACGGGAACGCCCGTCGTGCCGGGCCGGATCCGTTCGTCGGCCGCGGAGATGAAGATGTGCAGCAGCTCGGTGGCGCCGATGCCGTTGATGACGCGCAGGCCCGTGCGTGCGTGCCAGGCCCGCCAGGTGGCGGCGGGCAGGTTCTCGCCGGCCGAGACGCAGCGGCGCAGGGACGAGACGTCGTGCCCGTCGAGGCCGTCGAGCATCGCGCGGTACGCCGTCGGGGCGGTGAAGAGGACGGAGACCCGGTGCCGCGCGATGGCGGGCAGCAGTTGCCGGGGACCGGCCTGCTCCAGCAGGAGGACGCTCGCCCCGGCCCGCAGCGGGAAGACGACCAGCCCGCCGAGCCCGAAGGTGAAGCCGAGCGGGGGACTGCCGGTGAACACGTCGTCCGCTTCGGGCTTAAGGACATGCCGGGAGAAGGTGTCGGCGATGGCCAGGACGTCCCGGTGGAAGTGCGTGCAGCCCTTGGGGCGGCCGGTGGTGCCGGAGGTGAAGGCGATCAGCGCGACATCGTCGGCCGCCGTGTCGACGGCCTCGTACGGTGTGCCGGGCGCCGGGCGGTTGAGGAGGTCGTCCGGGGCGTCGCCGCCGTAGGCCGTGATCCGCAGGTCCGGGATCTCGGCCTTGGCGAGGTCGTCGACGGACCGGATGTCGCACAGCGCGTGCCGGACCCGGGCGATCTCGCACATCGTGCTCAGCTCGTGCGGACGCTGCTGGGCGAGCACGGTGACCGCCACGGCCCCCGCCTTCAGCACGGCCAGCCAGCAGGCCGCTAGCCACGGTGTGGTGGGGCCGCGCAGCAGCACGCGGTTGCCGGGGACGACGCCGAGTTCGCCGGTGAGCAGGTGCGCGATGCGGTCGACCCGGGCGCGCAGGTCGGCGTACGTCCATGGCTCTCCGGCCGGGGTGAGGAACGCCGGGCGGTCGCCGGGTGGGCCGCCGAGCAGCTCGGCGGCGCAGTTGAGCCGTTCGGGGTAGCGCAGCTCCGGCAGGTCGAAACGGAGCTCGGGCCATTGGTCCGGGGGTGGCAGATGGTCACGGGCGAAGGTGTCGACGTGGGCCGTACCCCGTGGATTCATACGATTCGCCCCCTTGGCGTGGTGGGCTCGCCTCTGGAGAGTATCGTGTTAGTGACGACAGTCAACGGTCCGCGATAGCCTCGGAGTGGCCCGGCCGGGAGGCAGGGGTGGCCGAGAAGGGACCGGCGATGACCGCATTCTCGCTCGAACCGGCACAACTCGCCTGGTGCGCCGAGCTGCGCACCCTCGCCGCGGAGCGGCTGCGCCCGCTGGCCGAGAAGGGCGAGCCCGGCCGGGTGAACCGCGTCCTGCTCGCCGAACTCGGCAGCCTCGGACTGCTCGGCCGGCTCTTCACCTCCGGCGCGCTCGACCTGTGCCTGATGCGCGAGTCCCTGGCCTACGCCTGCACGGAAGCCGAAACGGCCCTCGCCCTCCAGGGCCTCGGCGCCCACCCCGTCCACACCCACGGCACGGAGTCCCAACGCGCCCGCTGGCTCCCCCGGGTGGCCGAAGGCAGCGCGGTGGCGGCGTTCGCGCTGAGCGAGCCAGGGGCGGGGTCGGATGCGGTGGCTCTGGGGTTGCGGGCGGAGCGGGACGGGGCACCGGGGGTGGCGTCCGGCAGTGGCTCATCGGGGACGGCACCCGGCATCGGCTCACAAGAGGCGGCATCCGACGGTGGCTCACTGGGCGGGGTGGCCTCCGGCGGGGGCGCCGGCGCGGCGGACGGAGGCTCCCGGGGTGAGACGGCCTGCGACGGCGGTTCTCGGGGCCGGACGGCCTCCGACGGCGCTCAGGGCCGGGCCGGATCCGGTGGCACCCAGGACTCCCGGATCAGTGGTGGCGGCTCATCGGGCTCGGTGACACCCGACCGCAGTGCCCGGGACGCCCGGACTCCCGCCGACCGCTCATCGCGCTCGGCGGCGTCCGGCGGCGGCATTCGAGGCGCCGGCGCCCGTGAAGGCGGCTCGCCGGGCGCGGCGGCGTCCGACGGCGGAACCGAGGGGGGCCGGGCTGCTGCCGGCGGCTCGCCGGGATCCGGGCGCGCGGTTCACGCATCACAACACGCGGTCCACGACTCACCCGCTCCCGCCGGACTGGCCGCCGCCCCCGACGGCCCCGCCCGCTGGCGCCTCACCGGCGAGAAGTGCTGGATCTCCAACGCCCCCGAGGCCGACTTCTACACCGTCTTCGCCCGGACCACCCCGGGGGCAGGGGCACGTGGCGTCACTGCCTTTCTCGTGCCGGCGGACCGGCCGGGGCTGACCGGCAACGGACTCGACATGCTCTCCCCGCACCCCATCGGCGCGCTCCGCTTCGACGCCGTGCCGGTGACGGCCGACGACGTGCTCGGTGAGGTGGACCGGGGGTTCCGGATCGCCATGGGGACGCTCAACCTGTTCCGCCCCAGTGTCGGCGCCTTCGCGGTCGGCATGGCCCGGGCGGCGCTCGACGCGACCCTCGCGCACACCGCCGGGCGGGACGCCTTCGGCGGCAAGCTGAGGGACCTTCAGGCCGTCTCCCACCAGGTCGCCGAGATGGCCCTGCGCACGGAGGCGGCCCGGCTGATGGTCTACGCGGCGGCGACGGCGTACGACGAGAACGCCCCGGACGTGCCCCAGCGTGCCGCCATGGCGAAACTGCTCGCCACCGAGACCGCGCAGTACGTCGTCGACACGGCCGTCCAGCTGCACGGCGCCCGCGCGCTGCAACGCGGTCACCTGCTCGAACACCTCTACCGTGAGGTGCGCGCCCCACGTATCTACGAGGGGGCCAGCGAGGTCCAGCGCGGCATCATCGCCAAGGAGTTGTACGCGGCACACCAGGAGGCCCGGTGACCACCGAACGCGTCAACCCGCCCGGCCTCGCCCCGCCGGCGGGCTTCTCGCACGCCGTCGTGGCCTCCGGGACCAGGGTGGTGTTCCTGGCGGGGCAGACCGCCCTCGACGGCGACGGCAAGGTGGTCGGCGCCACCCTGCCGGAACAGTTCGAGAGGGCCCTCACCAACCTGCTGACCGCCCTCACCGCGGCCGGCTGCACGCCCTGCGACCTCGCCCGCGTCACCGTCTACGCCACGGACGTCGCCGCGTACCGCGCCCACGCCCCCGAACTGGGCCGCCTCTGGCGGAAACTGGCGGGCCGCGACTACCCGGCCATGGCGGTCGTCGAGGTCGTCCGGCTCTGGGACGAGGAGGCGTTGGTGGAACTGGACGGCTTCGCGGTGCTGCCGTAGGGACGCGGCGGGCTCTCCGCCGAAGGGGTGAGGATCACGGGCGCCGGGCCCGGAGGCCCGGTACGAGTGGAATCTGTCATTCCACTCCTTTCGGGAGGTCTTCCCATGCGTCTACGTCCCCTTCTCGGCGCGGCGGCCGGTGCCGCGCTGCTCCTGCTCACCGGCGCGACCGCGGCGCCCGCCACCGCGGATCCCGCAACGGCGGTTCCCGCCCCCTACGAGGCCGTGACGGTCGACAGGGTGGGCCGGATCGCCACCGACGGCACCGTCACCCTCTCCGGCACCTACCGCTGCCAGAGCTCCAGCGGCCCGGTCTTCGTCAGCTCCTCCGTGAGCCAGGGCGTGTCCACCATCCGCTACGGCACCGGCGGCACCCGGGCGGTGTGCGACGGCGCGGAGCACCGCTGGGTGAACAAGGGCCGCCCCGTGCCCGGCTCCCTCGTGCCCGGCGCGGCCCACGTCGAGGCCACCCTGATGGAACTGGGCGCCTTCAGCGGCCTGCTGCCCCGCTTCCACGCGGTACAGGGCCAGACCGTCACCCTGACCCGGGGCTGACCACAGCGGTGAACGGACCGGTGAGCGGCCTGGGTTCGCGGGACGCCGCCGGTCCGGGCCGCTGGCGCGCGCTGCCGTCGGCGAGACCTCTCACGGCGTCAAGAGCCAAGCGCCATAAAGCAGTTGTTCACCTCGGAACACTGGGGTAGGTAAGGGCCCATGACTACTCTTGGTGCTGTTTTCCGGCCTCAGCTGCCCCCCGAGAAGCTGCGTGACATAGCCCGTGCCGCCGAGGCGGCGGGACTTGAGGAACTGTGGTTCTGGGAGGACTGCTTCCTGGAGAGCGGGATCGCCACCGCGTCCGCCGCGCTCGCCTGGACCGAACGGCTGCGGGTCGGCATCGGACTGCTGCCCGTGCCCTTGCGGAACGTCGCCCTCACCGCGATGGAGACCGCCACCCTGGACCGGCTCTTTCCGGGACGCTTCACGCTGACCGTCGGACACGGCGTGCAGGACTGGATGGGGCAGGTCGGCGCGCGGGCCGAGTCGCCGGTCACGCTGCTGCGTGAGTACCTCGACGCGCTGCGGGCGCTGCTGCGCGGCGAGCGCGTCACCACGGACGGGCGGTACGTGAAACTGGACGACGTCGGCCTCGACTGGCCCCCGCCCACCGCTCCCGAGGTGCTCGCCGGCGTCACCGGCCCCCGTTCGCTGCGTCTGTCGGGCGAGGCCGCCGACGGCACGCTGCTCAGCGAGGCCATCCCGCCGGACGGTGTGCGCAACGCCCGCCGGCTCATCGACGAGGGCCGCGCGGCGGCCGGCCGCACCGGCTCCCACCGCGTGGCCGTCTATCTCCTCACCGCCACCGGGCCGGACGCCGCCGCCCGCCTCCAGGCCGAGCGCACCGCATCCGGCACGGACAAGATCCCCGGCCTGGGAGTCACCGGCGACGCCGCCGCGGTGGCCGAGGCCGTTCAGCGCCTGGTCGCCGCCGGCGCCGACACCGTCGTCCTGGAACCCACCGGCGATGAGCCGGACCCCGAGGGCTTCGTCCGCTTCGTGGCCGAGGACGTCCGCCCCCTCGTCCCGTAACCCGGCGAAGAGGGGCGCCGGGTGCGCTACTCCTGTGCGTGCCGGATGGCGTCCAGCACGATGTGCGCCACGTGGTCGTCGGTGAGGGTGTACCGCGTCTCGCGGGCCTGACGCCGGGCGGTGACGATTCGGGAGGTCCGCAGCACCCGCAGGTGCTGGGAGACCAGCGGCTGGCTCACGCCCAGGGCCGTCACCAGTTCATGGACGTACTTGCCGCCGCCGGACAGCTCGCGCACGATGCCCAGCCGAACGGGCGAGGCCAGGGCGCGCAGCAGCTCGCTGGCCGCGTGCAGGGTCTGGTCCGGATCGTCCGTCGGGGGAGAGGGCGTCGTTGTCATATGCACACATTAGCATATGGCAACGATTTCCAATACGTATCGATGGTCCCTCGGTGACCACCGGCGGCCGGTCCCGTCAGTGGTCGTCCCAGTGTCCCGCGTGGGCGGCGTGGCGGTGGCCGTCGTGCACGTAGTCGGTGTGGTCGCCGTGCCGCACCGCCAGATGGCCGCAGTCGTCGCCGTGCTGGTGGTCGTGGTTCTGGTGCGTCGCGTGAGCGCCGTTCGCGCACTCGTCGACGTGGTCCGCGTGCATCCGGTGGATGTGGCCGTCGTGGGCGTAGTCCGTGTGATCGCCATGGGTGAAGGCGACGTGGCCGCAGTCGTCGCCGTGGGCGTGCGCGTGGTTCTCGTGGGTGAGGTGCTCGGCGGTGGTCATGGGGGTGGCTCCTTGTGTGTGGCTCGTGCGGCCGCGGTGCTTCGGCCGGGGCTGTCATGGCGACATTAACATATAGCGATTCCTGCATGTATTGTCCGGGTGCCTGCCGCCGCCCGCCGGCCGGGGGCGGCGCAGGGGTGACGCCCGGGTCAGCGAACCGCGACCACCACGCAGCTGTCGCCGTACTGCCAGACCGGTCCCGCCGTGGCGAAGCCCGCCTGCCGCAGCAGCTCCAGATGGGCGGAGAGGGGGAGTTCGGCGGGGCGGCCGGTGTCGAGAGATGCCTCGCGTCGGCGGCGCTCGGCGAGCAGGTCCGTCAACTCGGGGTCGTCGGCGACGGCGGCCCACCAGGAGCCCCAGTCCTCGTGCGCGAACACCCGCTGCCGGTCGGCCCGGCACTGCCCGACATGGGCGGCGATCCCGGCCGGGCCCGTGTCGTCCTGGGGGAGATGGTCGCCGTTGACGAGGACACCGCCGGGCCGCAGCAGCGCGGCGAGCTGCCGGTAGACGCGCAGCAGGGTGTCGCGGTCGAGGTAGTGCAGGGCCGTCGTGGAGACGGCCGCGTCCAGGGGCCGGTCCAGGTCCAGGGCCCAGGTCCAGCCGGGTGCGCCGATCTCGGCGTCGACGTAGCGGGCCGCGTCCGGGTGGTGGGTCCGGCCCAGCTCCAGCAGCAGGGGATCCCGGTCCACGGCCACGATCTCCGCGTCGGGCAGCCGCCGGACCAGCCGGGCCGCCAGCGAGCCGGGCCCGCAGCCCAGGTCGACGACGAGGGGTGGGGAGCCGTGCCCGGCCGTGACGTGCTCGACGACATCGGCGATCACCGTGAACCGCTCCTCGCGGTCGACCGCGTACCGCTGTTGCTGGAGCTCCCAGCGCTCCACCCATCGCTCCGCCGTTGCCAGACTCAGCCCCATCCGGTCGCGCCACCTTGCCGTCTCGCACCTGACTCTTTCCGGACCGAGCCTACAGGTGGAAACGGTTCCCATTATGCCTAGTGGGGTGAGTCACTGGAGTGAGGCGAGGACGGACAGCAGCCGGTCGATCTCCTCAACGGTGTTGTAGACATGGAGACTCACCCGGACCGAACCGGTCTTCTCGCCCGCGTCGCCCTGGCAGTGGTTGTCCGAGCGGACCATGAAACCGTGGCTGAACAGGATGAAGCCCAGGTCGCCCGAGTCGATGGCACGGTGCCGCAGGGTGACGATGCCCAGGCGCCGCTGCACGGCCGAGTCGGCGGCCAGGCTCAGCGGGCAGCCGAGGATCTCGTAGGCGTCCAGATGGCGCAGCCCCTCGGTGAGCCGGGCCGCCAGGGCGACCGTCCAGCGCTCGACGCGCTCCACACCGGCGGCGTCCAGCCAGTCCAGGGCCGCTTCGAGCGAGGCGATGCCCACGGTGTTCGGCGTGCCGCTCCACCCGCCGGGCGTGAAAGCCGGGCCGCGCGCCTGCCGGGCCCACACCGCCCCCGAACCGGGCAGGGCCAGCGCCTTGTGCCCGGAGAAGACGACGAAGTCGACGTCCAACTCGGCCACGGACACCGGCAGATGCCCGACGCTCTGCGCCGCGTCCAGGCAGATGACCGCGTCCGGGCCGACCGCCCGGCGGATGCGCTGCACGTTCATGTCGCCGCCGTAGACATGGTGCACATGGGTGGTGGCGACGAACCGCGTGCGCGGCCCGGCCCGTTCGGCCAGCGCGCGGTGGTCGTAGTCCCCGGAACCGCTCTGGTACGGCATCGGCGCCACCCGGATGTGCACGCCCTCGCGGGCGAGCAGCCGCTGGGCCTCCCACCAGGGCGCGATGTTGGCCTGGTGGTCGGCGTCCGGTACGACGATCTCGTCGCCGTCGCGCAGGAACCCCGGCAGCCAGTCGCGGGCGATCGTGCGCAGCCCCTCGGTCGTGCCGCTGGTGAAGTGGACGGCGGAGCGCTCGGGCTGCGGATCCCCGAGGAACCGGGCGACGCGCTCGCGGGTGCGCTCGACCAGCTCCGTGGTCCGGTTGGCCCAGGGGTAGGTGCCGCGTGCCACGTTGGCGTTGTTGGTGGTGAGGTACGTCTGCGCGGCGTCCAGGACGGCCTGCGGCTTCTGTGCCGTCGCCGCGCTGTCCAGATACGCCAGCTCCGGGTGCCCGGTGATGATGGGGAACTGGGCGCGCAGCGCCTGCTGCCACTGGCGCAGATCATCGCGGATCGCGGGTGCGGTCATGGCCGTCAGTCCCGCACCAGGGGCGCGCCCGCGTCCCGCCAGGCGATGATGCCGCCGGCCAGACTGCGTACGTCGGGATGGCCCATCCGGGTCAGCAGCGCCGCGTACCGGGCGGACTGCTCGCCCACCGGGCACGCCAGCAGCACCGGCCGGCTCCGGCTGAACGGCAGTCCGCCCTGGAGGAGTTCGGCGAACAGCTCGTCGACGATGTTCACCGACCCGTCGATGTGCAGCGCCGCGTACGCGTAGGGGCTGCGCAGGTCGACCACGAGCGGCCCCTCGGTGTCGATCCACCGCCGGGCCTCGGCCACCGTGACCGACGGCGCCCCGCCGACCTCGGCGTCGGTCAGATCGGCCGGCGAGTTCTTCCGGGGCGGCCGGCCCAGCAGGTCGGGACGCCGCTGCCGGACGTAGCTCAGATAGCTCTCCACGCGGTCGCAGACGATGAACACCGCTGTCCGGCGCTCGGTCAACTCCTCGTCGACGGCGCGCAGATGGCGGACGGCCCCGTGGTAGGCGGCGCCTCCGGTGGGCCCGCCCAGGATGCCGCAGCGGCGGTTCAGGGTCAGCATCCCCTCGATCGCCTCGTCGGAGCTCACCGACTCCATCGTGTCGTACGTGTCCGGGTCGAACAGGCCGACCTCCTGCACCTCGTCGATGGTGCGGATTCCGGGGATGAAGTCGGACTTGGCCGCGACCAGCCCGACCACCCGCACCGAGGGATCCTCCTCCCGCAGCGCGCGGGCCACGCCCGTGGAGGAACCGGCCGTGCCCACACAGGCGACGAACCAGTCCGGCACCCGGCCGTCCAGGTCCTTGACGATCTCCGGGCCGGTGCCGGTGAGATGCGCCTCGGTGTTGCGCGGGTTGAAGTACTGGTCGGTGTGGAGGTAGGTACTGCCGGAAGCGGACAGCGTGCGGTGGAAGAGGGTCAGCGGGTCGTCCGTCGCGGTCGGGTCCAGACACTCGCTCTGCCCCGGCAGCTCCTCGATCTGAGCGCCGAGCAGCAGCAGCAGGTCCTTGATCTCCGGCACCCGCATCCGGTTGGTGACGCTCTTGAAGCCCAGGCCGTGCATGCCCGCGACGACCGCCAGCGCCTTCGCGGTGTTGCCGCTGGACAACTCCACGACCTGGCTGCCGTGTTCGACCGCCTCGGCCAGCAGCGGACGCGCCATGTTCCAGGCCGCCCGGTCCTTCACCGAGCCGAAGGGGTTGAGCATCTCCAGCTTGGCGAACAGGTCGATGTTGCGCAGGCCGTGCACGGCCGGGTCGATCCGTACCAACGGGGTGTTGCCTATCGCATCGGTGATGCTGTCGTACCTCACTGAGCTCCCCCCGAGGGCGTGATCGGCCAGAACTGCTCGTCCAGGCACCAGCGCCAGGCGTCGCCGTCCTGCCAGGCGGCGACCTTGCGGGCGGCGGGCTGGTGCTGGGCGCGGGTGGCGTGGAAGTCCATGGCGTAACCGGCGGTGTTGGCGAAGGCCAGCAGGTCGCCGGGGACCGGGCGGCGCGGCAGGAAGACCGTGCGCCGCGTGATCAGATCGGTCTCCAGGCACAGGCCGCCGAAGAGATGGACGGCGACGGGCCCCTCGCCCGGCCCGGCTCCGCTTCTCGGGACGACGACCGGGTCCATCAGCACTCCGTGGTCCTCCAGGGCGATGTCGTCCGCCTTGGCGGCCAGCCGTACGAGCAGTGCCCCGCCCGCCTCCTGGGAGCGGACCTCCAGCACTCTCGCCAGGGTCACGCCGCACTGGTCCAGCAGAGCCCGGCCGGGCTCGCTGTGCAGGTCGTACAGGTGCTCCAGCAGCAGCGCGGCCAGCGGACGGCCGCCCAGGGAGGCGGCGGGCTGGGCCAGCAGCTCGTCCAGATAGGCCGCGCCGGCGACGGACCGGTGGGCGGGGTAGAGGCCGAGCACGCCGCGCACGGTGCCGGACTCGTTGCGCAGCCCGTAGCCGTGCCCACCCCACGTCAGAGGCGGTCGGCGGCCCAGGACGGCGGCCGTGAGCGCGCTCGTGTACGCCTCCCACTGCTCCCGCTCGGCGAGGTAACTGACCCCGAACCCGCCCCCGATGTCCACGGCCCGGGGCCGCAGTCCCCGGGCCCGGCACGCCTCCAGGGCCGCCAGGGACCCTTCCAGGGCGGTCGCCTTCTCCGCGACGCTCGTGGTGTCCAGGTGGTAGGCCACCCCCGTCGGCTCGACCGCGTCGCCGTGCCGCTCGACCGCCTCCAGCAGGGCGTCCAACTCCCGTACGGGCGTGCCGAAACGGCTGCGCCGGCTCAGCACCTTCACCCCCGACGTCTCGAACCCCGACAGCCGCAGCAGCACCCGCACCGGGGCCAGCGCGTGCTTGCGTACCAGCGCGGCGAGCTGGTCCAGCTCGGCGACTCCGTCGACGCCGACCGTGACGCCCGTGAGGGCCGCGAGCCACAGGAACTCCGGGTTCTTCGGACCCGTCGCCGTGATCCGGCCGGCGGTGAAACCGGCCCCCAGCGCGTGCTGCAACTCGCCCAGCGACGCGACGTCCACGCCCGCGTCGGTGGCGGCGAGCCGGCGCAGCAGCGCGCTGGACCGGTTCGCCTTGTGGGCGTAGTAGACCTGGCCGGACAGATGATGCCGGCGGTACACGGACCGGAACCGCTCCAGGTTCTCGGCGATCTGGTCCGGCACCACGACGTGCAGGGGTGAGCCGAGCGCGTCGGTGAGTGAGTGCAGCGTCCCGGTCGCCGCCAGGAGCGACCTGAGCCGTGGTTCCAGCCGCGGTTCGAGATACAAGGGCAGGCCACCCATGTGCGCTCCCTCCCCTGAAGCCGCTGCGCCCGGCATCCGGGCACGTCGGACACTCCCCGCGTTTCGCCGTATAGCCCATATCCATTCTTCGGCCGCTTTACGCCCTGTAAGGCCCAGGCCTGCCCCCGCGCCGGTGTGAAGCGGATCACGGTTTGGTCGCGCGACGCGCGCCCGGCGCGGGGCCGCGGCATCCGTCGTTCGGCCGAGCCTTCGCAGGTCGGACCGGTGTGTCGTGGCCGTTCGGCCGAGGCGGCGGCCCTCCGCCGCGACGCAGAGTGGGGTCCGGTCCGCCGTCCCCGGCAACGGGTGGCCGGGCCGCACGGGTTCGCGTGCCGGAACGGGAGAAGTGAGCATGGTCGTACGGGTGGTCGTCGTCGACGACCAGGACATGGTGCGCTCGGGATTCGCCGCACTGCTGTCCGCGCAGAGCGACATCGACGTCGTGGGGGAGGCGCCCGACGGCCGGCGCGGGGTCGAGGTCTGCCGCAGCACCCACCCGGACGTGGTGCTGATGGACATCCGGATGCCGGAGATGGACGGTCTGGAGGCGGCCCGGCAGCTGCTCGACCCGCCGCCGGGCGGGACGCACCGGCCCAAGGTGCTCATGCTGACCACCTTCGACCTCGACGACTACGTCTACGAAACCCTCCAGGCCGGCGCCAGCGGCTTCCTGCTCAAGGACGCACCCGTCGCCGAACTCGTCCAGGCCGTCCGGGTGATCGCGGCCGGTGACGCCCTGCTCGCCCCGTCCGTCACCCGCCGCCTCATCGAGGACATGACCCGGCGCCGCCCCCCGGCCGGGCGGCGGGCCCGGCTGCGGCTGAACGGCCTCACACCCCGGGAGACGGAGGTTCTCGGCCTGGTCGCGCGGGGCCTGTCCAACACGGAGATCGCCGGGACGCTGGTGGTGGCCGAGCAGACGGTCAAGACCCACATGACCCGGCTGATCACCAAGCTGGGCGTCAGGGACCGGGCCCAACTGGTCGTCCTCGCCTACGAGTCGGGTCTGGTCGTGCCCGGATCGACCGGCTGAGTCCGCAGGCCCCGGGCGCGTGTCATACCCAGGTGCGACACCGCGGTTGGCACCCGGGTGTGACGCGCGGCCCGCCTCCCGCGCCCTACCGTCACCGCGCCCTGACCACGGACCGTACGCACGGAGCGCCCACATGCACCAGCCCCTCGACATCGACCACGTCATCCGCCTCTACCGCACCTACGCCGACGACCTCGGCCGGGTCCGCGAGGAACAGCGCGCGCTGCTCGCACCGCCCCACGCGATGAAGGCCCAACTCGACGACATCGAGGCGGAGATCACCTATCTGCTGCTGCGCGAGGCCCGGCCGCAGACGGTCGTGGAGATCGGCACCTTCCACGGCTGGTCCACCACCTGGATCCTGCGCGCCCTGCGCGACAACGGCACGGGCCATCTCTACTCGTACGACGTGGTCGACCACGTCCTGCGCGAGGTGCCCGGCCAACTCGCCGAGGGACGCTGGACCTTCACGCAGGGGGACGTGCGGGAGAACCTGGAGAAGGTCCCCGACACCGCGGACTTCCTGTTCATCGACGCCGCGCACTCCGCGCGTTTCGCCCGCTGGTACGTCCGGCACCTGCTGCCGCGCATGCGGCCCGGCATACCCGTGTGCGTCCACGACGTGTTCCACGGGCGCCGGGCGCTGCCGTTCACCGAGGGAGCGGTGGTGCTGCGCTGGCTCGCCGAGCGGGGCAATCGGTACTTCACGGCGTCCCGGGCGCACGCGCCGGAGATCCACGACCGGCTGAACGACGTCAAGCGGAGTGTCGCCCTCGGACATCCCGTCAAGGACAGCACGGACAACCCCATGATCTTCTTCAGCTTGTCCTGAAGCCGTCCCTGACCTTGTCGAAGACCGGGCGGTAGGTGTCCCACTGCGCCTCGGGCGCCGAGAGGTAGATGTCGTACTCGCGCCCGCCCTCGCGGCCGTAGCCGAGGTCGATGGCGCGGAACGTACGGGCCCGGCCCTGGAAGGTGAACTCCCAGATGGCGGCCGGCTGTTCTCGGAAGGTCGTGCGCTGCATGCGGAGCCGGCGGTAGGTCGGGTAGTTGACCTTGGTGTTCGCCTCGATGTCGGCGAAGTGGTCGGCGGGGTTCGGGCCCGCGGGGGCGACCGTGCCGATGGTGATTTCGGCGAGGCCGGAGGGGGCGGTGTAGGTGACTTGTTCCGCTGTGCGGGTTCGGGGCTTCCAGCCGTCCGGGATGAGGAAGGAGATGCCGAGCTTCGGCTGGTGGACGAGGTGGTAGCCCTTGGGGGTGGGGGGTGGGCTTGTGTCGTCGTCGGGTTTGGTTGTGTCGTGCGGGGCCGTTGCGTACAGGGTGGCGCCCACG
Organism: Streptomyces caelestis; assembly: GCF_014205255.1. Lineage (GTDB taxonomy): Bacteria > Actinomycetota > Actinomycetes > Streptomycetales > Streptomycetaceae > Streptomyces > Streptomyces caelestis. The sequence goes on from NZ_JACHNE010000001.1 coordinate 6,628,354, forward strand.
GCCAAGGTGGTCAGGGTCGCGGCGATGGTGGTCATGCGCCGGCGCCGGCGCCGGCGGGTGCGGGTGGCTTGTGGCTGGTCGCGCCCCGCGGCGGAGCCGCCTGTCGACACAGCCTCGCGCCCCTTGGGGGCGCTGTTCGCCACCGTTCTGAGGGAACGTTCTGTCTCCTCCGCGGAAGGACGGGCCTCCGGTTCCCTGGCCAGGAGGGACTCTATGAGTGGGGCCAGCGGGCCGGACCGGCGAGGTGGGGTCAAGGGGTCCGTGGCGATCGCGTACGCCGTTTCCATCGCCGTCGCGCGGCGGAACGGGGGACGGCCCTCCAGCGTCTGGTACAGCGTCGCGCCCAGGGCCCACAGGTCCGATGCCGGGCCGGGGGTGAGGCCCCTGACGCGTTCCGGGGCCATGTAGTCGATGGAGCCGACCATCTCGCCGGTCCTGGTCAGCGTCGACGAACCAGCCGTCATGGCTATGCCGAAGTCGGTGAGGACGACCCGGTCGCCCGCGCCGAGGAGGACGTTGCCGGGCTTGACGTCGCGGTGCAGGACGCCGGCCTCGTGCGCGGCGCGGAGGGCGCCCACCATGGCCAGGCCGATGCGGGCCGCGTCGTGGGGCGGGAGGGTCCGGCCGTCCTGGAGGAGGTCGCCGAGCGTGTGCCCGGGGACGTACTCCATGACGACACAGGGGCGGCCGTCGTCCTCCACGACGTCGTGCACGACGATCACGTTGGGGTGCGTGACCCGCGCGGCGCTGCGGGCCTCACGGCGCATGCGCTCGTACAGCGTGCCGAGCTCGTCGGCGGACAGATGCGGCCGCTCGTGCAGCTGCTTCAGGGCGACCTGGCGTCCCAGCAGCTCGTCGTCGGCGCGCCACACCGTGCCCATGCCGCCCCGGCCGATCCGCTCGTCGAGCCGATAGCGCCCGGCGACGAGTCGCCTCTGGTCCGACACCGTGTGTCCTCCGCCACCTTGTCCGTCTTGGGCGCCTTGATGCGCCCTGGTCACCATAACGGGCGACCCTGGGCCGGCCCGGGCCGGGAGTGAGGCGGATCACGGCCCCGGTCCTCGGAGGGGGTCCCGACGGAGGCTTCCTACCCTGGCGTCCCGCGCCGCCGCAGGGCGGACGGGGGCGGAGTGGACCGGCGACGTCGCGGGTGGTTTCACCGGTGGGAAGGTGCGTGAGCCCGTGCTCGACCGCACGCAGGACACGGCGACGGGCGTGGGCTGCGCCCTGCTCCGGCAGGGGCAGCGGATCAACTCGGCGCTCGTCGTGGACCGCCGGCTGGGGGAGGGCGCCTTCGCCGAGGTCTGCCGGGTGCGGCACCACATCCTCGGCTGGCAGGCCCCGAAGCCGTTCAGGCACGTGGCCTCGCTGGAGGCGACGTCCCGGATGCTCGACGAGGCCCGGATCCTGTCCACCCTCGGGCACCCCGACATCATCCGGGTGTTCGACGCCGGCACCGTGCAGACCTCCGAGGGCGTGCGCGGCTACATCACCATGGAGTACGTGGCGGGCGGCAGCCTGGAGCGGCTGATGGAGTCCCACTCGGGCGTGGTGCCCGTCGGCGAGGTGACCGCCGTGCTCCGGCAGGCCGCCGAGGGACTCGCCGTCGCCCACGAGCGGCCGCACCCCATCGTCCACCGCGACCTGTCCCTGGCCAACGTGCTCATCAGCTAGTCCTCCGGCCGGGCTGCGTCGGGCAGCGGCAGCTCACCGACGGGACCGACGGCGCGTGCAGGGTCCCCGGCGCGGTGGGCGCGACACCGCGCGCGAGACCGGCGGAGAAGGTCATCGCTGGTCTCCTCGGTGCGTGGGCGTGCGACTCGTACGGAATCGACACGGTGCGGCCCCGGCGCGGGCGGGCCCTGCCGGACGTACCCGTCAGCATGGGCCGACCTGCTCGGGACCCTTCCCCGTGTCCGCCCGGCCGCCGCTGCGGGGGCGCCAGCGGGCGCGCAGTTCCGCGGCCGCCGAGGCGGCGAGCTCGGTGGCCGGATGGCGCAGTTCGCCCCTGGGCCGCTGCCCGCCGACGTGCAGCCGCAGCATCTCGACGGCCGTCTCGGCGTCACGGCCGCCGCGTCGGCCTCACCCGGCGCGGTGCCGCCAAGCTGAGGCACCTTCTTCGCCCCTCGCATCGGCCCAGAACGCGGGCCACACCCACGCGCGCAAGGGGAACCTACTGCGTACGGGGAAGGTTACTCACAGTCTCCCCAGAGCCTCCATCAGCCGCACGTACGCGCCGGTCCTCGGCGATCGGGCCCCTGTAGCGCGCCGGTGACATTCGGGACGAACCCGTAGCAGGCGGGCAGGGCAACGTCTGCGGGGGGTGACGGGTCCTAGTGAGTGCAAGGGCTGAAGCCCGCGCATTCACACGAAGACCATGGGGGAAAACATGTCCGTCCGTACCCGACGCATCCGCACCACCGCGGCCGCGCTGGCGGCCGCCGCCGGTGTCGCCGCAGCCGCCGTCCCGGCCGCTGCCGCCACCGCACCGACCTCCACCACCCCCCGGTTCCTGGAGCCGGCCGAACTGCCTCCGCACCCGACCTCGCCCTGGTACGCCGGTCCGGTCACCGCCGGTCAGCCGGACCCGCTGCCGGTGTGCGTGGGCGAGGCCCTGCCGTCCATCGCTTCCCACCGCTCGTACTGGACCGAGTACGACACCAGCGCGCAGCAGATCACGGTCGTGGAGCGCGACGTGCAGCGCGCCAAGGACTTCGCGGCGCTGCTGCGCAAGGACATCGCCGGTTGCGCGAAGAAGCTGATGGAGCAGGACCCCGACATCACGGCGTCGCAGAAGTACTACGGCCGGCTGAACGTCGAGGAGGGCGCCCATGTCTACGGCCTCCACACCGCTTCGGCGTGGGGTTCCTCCGACATCGGCCTGTTCTCGGTCGGCCGCGACGGCAGGACCGTGACGGTCGTCCTGTGGGGCCAGATGGGCAACTTCCAGCACGCCCAGGTGTCCGACTTCAAGACCACCACCGTCACGGCCGTCAACAAGCTGTACTGACGGGCTCAGCCGCGGGCCGGCTCGGTGCGGCCGTCGGGGCCCTCGTCACCGTCGTACACGAGAAGCCCGTCGTCGCGCAGGCGCGCGCCGGGCGTCGGCGCATGGGCGCTGAGGCGCCCGTCGTGCATGAGGTGCTGAGCCGGTACGCCGCGGGCGAGCACCGCGAAGTCGGCGATCAGCCGGCGGTGGCAGCGCCACCAGACCGCCTCGCTGCACATCACGGCGGTGCGGCACTGCGAGGCCTCGCGCAGCACCCGGTCCATCGCGGTGACGAACTCGGGGGAGCGGGTGTGGGCGGCGTAACCGCGGAAGGAGGCGTTGCGCCAGACGATGTCCGGGCTGTCCACGGGAGGTGTGCGGAATCCGCCGAGGGCGGGTTCCCACCGGTAGGCGATGCCGCAGCCCGGCATCCACTCGGCGAGCCGCCGCCGCGACAGATCGGGGTCGCGGCGGCTGCCGGGGGCGGTCCGCACATCCACGACGGCCGTGACGCCGGCATGACGCAGCAGATCGGCGATCCGGTCCCGATCGGCGGTGCTGTGCCCGAAGGTCAGCAGAAGCGTGTCCACACCGTCGGACTTTCCCGTTCTCGCGGACCCACACGAGGAGGGGCCACATGACGGAGACGCGTGAACGGGAGTACGCCGGTACGGAGCCGGCCTGGCTCAAGAAGAGACTTGGCCGGCACGACCGAATACACCCCGAGTGTCACGGAAACCTGCGTGGGGCCCTGACGGCTGCCGGTCTGCCTGAGGTGGCTGGGGAGGACTGAGGCGGTTGGGACGGGGCGGTGGCACCCTGCGGTGGGTCCTCCGGCGGGGTGGGACGAGTAGCTTTTCTCACAGGTGGTCTCTTCATCGTCGGCATCCCGCCTGGAGGTCGTCATGGACGTCCTGGTACTTATCGGCCGCATCGGCGCTGCTCGGGCAGGTCACCCGCACGCTTCAGAGGCCGATCTCACAAATCGCGCACTTGTCCCCAGTGTGCAGCCCACTCGTCTGCCTGTGGGGCTCTGACCTGGCCTGTATTGCCTGGCCGGGGTCCTTTCCGTGCAGGTACCCCCTTCGCTGCCTCTGACTCTTGGGGATGACCATGGCCGATCTGCGTCGGTGGATCACGCTGGCGGCCCAGACACGGGTCCTTATCGGTCAGGCGTGACGTGGCTGGTTCGGTCATGGTGCGCTGCGGTCAATTCGCCGGGCAATCACCTGATAAGTGGGGCTGTGTCGATATGTGGTGGGTGCTGTTCGCGGCTGAGCGGTTTCCGATCGGGAGGTGGGACGGAGTGGACAAGTGACGTACCACATCGCACAGTTGGAGACGGAAGGCAAGAGCGACAGTTTCGGCCAAACCTGTATGATGATCTTGGCTGAGATGGATCGACAAGTAGACAATGTGCGAGGTGAGTCAGCCAGACGGCAACGAAGCCCGACGGACGACCTCTGACTCCGGACGGGGTAGCAGACAGGAGAGATTGTGGAACGCTACTTCACCAGCAGGTGGCATGAGGATCTCCGGCTTCGGGTGCGTGAGTTCGCCGAACACAAGGTGCGGCCCCGGATCGCGGAGATGGAGGCTTCGCGAAGGGTGGCCCACGAGCTGTCCCTACTCATAGCGCGACAGGGATGGATCGGGGTGACCATCGGCAAGGAGTACGGCGGCATGGGGGCCGGACACCTTGCCAAGACGATCATCATCGAGGAACTCTCCCGTGTCAGTGGGGCCATGGGGGCCATGGTGCAGGCATCCCAGCTCGGCGTCGCCAAGATCGTCCATTTCGGCAACGAGCGGCAGAAACAGACCTGGCTGCCGCGCATCGCCGCGGGCGACTGCCTGCCCACGATCGCGGTCACCGAGCCGCAGTCCGGCGGTCACGTTCTGGGCATGGGCAGCACCGCCGTCCGCGACGGCGACGAATACGTTCTCAACGGCCGCAAGGTCTTCGTCGGCAACAGCCACGTCGGTGACCTGCATGGCGTGGTCGTCCGCACGGGAGAGGGATCGAAGGGACTGTCGGCGTTCCTCGTCGAGGCCGACCGCCCCGGCTTCTCCCTGGCCCCGCAGCAGCCCGCCATGGGACTGCACGGTTTCAGCTTCGGCGAGCTGATCTTCGACAACTGCCGGGTGCCGGCCGAGAATCTGCTCGGCTCGGAGGGCCAGGGCCTGGCCGTCGCCTACTCCTCCAGCGTGCTCTACGGCCGGCCCAACCTGACCGCTGTCTCCCTCGGGATTCACCAGGCCGTCTTCGAGGAGACAACCGCTCTGTGCATCGAGCGTGAGCGGTACGGCGCGCCGCTCGGCGCAGTCAACAACATCAAGCTCAAGCTGGGCAGGATGAAGTCCCGGCTCATGACGGCCAGGTTGGCCGCCTACCACGCGGTGCACCTGCTCGACCAGGGCCTGCCGTGCGACGCGGAGCTGATGAACGCCAAGTTCCTCAACGTCGAGTCCGCCATCGAATCGGCGAAGGACGGCATGGACATCCACGCCGCAGCCGGCCTGTTCACCGATCGCCCGATCGAGCGCTACCTGCGCGACGCCCACCACATCTACGCACCCGCCGGCACCTCCGACGTCCAACTGCTGCGCCTGGGGGAAATGGCGCTCGGCGAGGCCAAGGGCCAGTGGTCCGAGCGTCTGGCCGACCTGGTGCGGACGGTACCGGCCCAGCGCCGGGAAGAGCAGTCCGAGCCCTTGCCGCTGGAGACGGTCGGCCACACGGGCTGAAACTCGCAGGGAGCCGCCGACACAGCGTCGTGCCCGCGGCTCCCCCACCATGCATCAAGGGGCCCGGTGGTAGCCGGCCGCCCCTCACACGTGCTCAGATCCCGCCCTTGCGTTCCATTTCGGCGATGCGGTCCATCAGTTGCTGCGCCATCGACTTGATGGTCTCCAGGCCCGCTCGTCCCCATGGACGGGTGTCGGTGTCCACGACGCAGATCGTCCCCAGGGCCATCCCGGTCTGCTGGTCGATCAGCGGCGCGCCCATGTAGGAGCGGATGCCGATCTCGTCGACGACCGGATTCCCGGCGAACCGCGGATAGTCGCAGACGTCCTCCAGTACCAGTGCCTTGCGCCGTACGACGACGTGCGGGCAGTAGCCGTGGTCACGGGCCATCACCCGGCCCACCTGCGGCCCCGGCTGCAGCTCCATACCGGGCCGGCCGGCCGCGTAGAGGCCGGCGAAGTACTGGCGGTTCTCGTCGATGAAGTTGACCATCGAGAACGGTGCGTTGGTGACGCGCGCCAGGTCGGCGGCGAAGTCGTCGAACTCCTCGACCGGGCCGTCCCCGATGCCGATGTCGCGCAGCCTGGCGACGCGGGCGGGGGCGTCCCTGTCCTCGGGGGTCAACAGCAGGTGGGAGGTCGGGTCGTACTGGCTGTAGGGAACCGGGGTGGACATGCAGGCTCCAATCGGCCGCGCTGAGTGTGTGTCAGCGCAGCGGGTCAGGCTCCGCGGACGGTACGCCGGGAGTCGAGGTGAGCAAGTGCTGTACGAGTGAGATCAACACGCTGGTGCTGGAGGCGCACTGCCGCGCGTCGCACATCACGACGGGGACGTCGGGCTTGAGGGCGAGGGCCGCGCGGACCTCGTCGGGCGTGTAGTGATAGGCGCCGTCGAACTCGTTGACTCCCACGACGAAACCGATGCCGCGACGTTCGAAGAAGTCGACGGCCGCGAAGCAGTGTTCCAGCCGGCGTGTGTCGGCGAGGACCACGGCGCCCAGAGCCCCGTTGGACAACTCGTCCCACATGAACCAGAACCGTTCCTGTCCGGGCGTTCCGAACAGGTACAGGATGTGTTGATCGTCCAGGGTGATGCGACCGAAGTCCATCGCCACGGTGGTGGTCGACTTGTCCTCGATGCCGACCAGGCTGTCCGTGCGGGCACTGACCTGAGTCAGCAGTTCCTCGGTACTCAACGGCTCGATCTCGCTGACTGCTCCTACGAAGGTGGTCTTGCCCACCCCGAAGCCTCCGGCAATGAGGATCTTCAAGGCGGTACGGAAGGGGTCAGAGCCGCTTACGAAGGCCATGCAGCACCGCCTCCAGGAGATTTCGGTCGGTTGGGGAGCCCGCCCTCATGACGTGCGGCGCCCGCGTGGTGAGCGCGTCGTGCTGCACGAGGTCGGACAGGAGAACTTTGGTGATGACGGCCGGCAGCCGCATGTGAGCGGCTACCTCGGCAACCGACAGGGGGACACCGCACAGGTCCAGGACCTGCTCGTAGTCGGGGCCCAAGTAGGCGTTCGGCCGGATGCCGGTGGCCACCACTTGGGTGAGCAGGTCGAAGTGCGCCGAGGGACGGGTGCGACCGTTGCTGACGGTGTACGGGCGTACCAACCGCCCGGCCTCGTCGTCGAGCCACGCCTCGTCCTGCGCGTCCGTCATCCTCAGCGCCTCGGATCATGGGCCGCGGCGGCCGCCTGTTGCCGGGCCGGGGTGGCGAGATACGTGCGGACACTCTTGACCAGCTTGGCCATCTCGTAGCCGAGCACGGCCGCGTCGGCCTCCCGCCCGGCCAGGACCGCCAGACAGGCCCCGGAGCCCGCCGCGCACACGAACAGCAGTGCGGTGTCCAGCTCTACGACCACCTGACGCACGTCCGCGCCATCGGCGAACCGCATGCCTGCGCTGCGCGCGAGGGAGTGCAGACCGGATGCCACGGCCGCCAGGTGTTCTGCTTCGTCGATGGTCTCCAGCCCGTCGAATGCCTTCGCCAGTCCGTCCGAGGACAGCAACAGTGCGCTGCGGGCGTGGGGGACCCTTTGGACGAGCCCGGTCAGGAGCCAGTCGAGATTCTGGTTCTGGACGGTAGGCATGTCGCTCACGGTGGCGTTCTTCTCCTCGGGGGTGGTGTGAAGTCTGCGGGTCAGCGAGAGCTTTCAGCGGAACTGTCATCGGGTTCGTTCTCGGCGAGACCGAATCCTCGCTGGAACGTGGCCATCAGCCCTGGATCGTGCTCCACCTCTTGTTCGTTCCCCCTGTGCATGCCGGGAGCGTCCCGGAGCTGCGGCACGAGGTGCTCCTGCGCGTTGCGCTGCGGCAGCGGCGGCCGCTCGTCGTCGGCCGGCCCGCTGGTGTGCGAGGTCCCCCGGTCGTACGGCTGCGCGGCCTCCACGGGCCCTGCGTGCCGCGACGCCATGGGCATTGGCGCGGCTTGGCGCAGCGGCTGTGCCGTGGGCGGCGGCGCCGCCGGGCGGGCGGCCGGCTGTGCCGCGGGCGGCGGCGCCACGGGGCGGGCGGCCGGCTGTGCCGCGGGCGGCGGCGCCACGGGGCGGGCGGCCTGCTGCGCCGCGGGCGGCGGGCCCACGGGCTGGGCGGCCGACTGTGGCGCGGCGGCAGCCTGAACCGGCCGGGCCATGTCGGCAGCCTGGTGCGGTGCCTCCTCCGGTTCGTCACCGACCAGTCCGCGCGGAATGATCAAGATGGCCTGGATGCCGCCGAAGATGTTGTTCTGCAGCCGGACCGCGAGGCCATGGCGGCGGGCCAGCGCGGAAACCACGTACAACCCGATTCGGCCGTCCGCGAGCAGCTTGCCGATGTCGATACGGTCCGGCTCGGCGAGCAACTGGTTGTACCGGTCCTGCTCCTCCAGCGGCATGCCGAGACCGCGATCCTCGACCTCGACCGCCAACCCCGCGGCCACCCGCTGGGAACGCAGCAGTACCTGGGTGTGCGGATCCGAGAAGGCCGTGGCGTTCTCGACCAGTTCGGCGAGCAGGTGGATGACGTCGGCGACGGCGTGACCGCGTACCGTCCCCTCGATCGGCGGCACCAGTTTGACCCGGGAGTAGTCCTCGACCTCGGCGATCGATGAACGCAGTACCTCGGTCAAGGTCACCGGGCGGGTCCACTGGCGGCGGGAGACGGAGCCGCCGAGCACGGCGACGTTCTCCGCGTGCCGCCGGATGCGGGTGGCGAGGTGGTCCACGTGGAAAAGGCCCTTGAGCAGGTCCGGGTCCTCAACCTCGTTCTCGAGCCGGTCGAGCATGCTGATCGCACGGTGGACAAGGGACTGCAGCCGCCGGGCGAGGTTGACGAAGACCTCGACCCTCTCCTTGCTGTCCTGCCCGCCGTCCTCGGAGGGCTTCGCGGCCGTCGCGGCGTGCGCGCCCTGTGCGGTGACCGTCTTGGTCTGCCACAGCAAGACGTTGATCTCGTAGGCCAGACGACCGTGTACGTCGCCCTCGGGCGGGGCGTGATGGGTGAACGAAGGCTGCTCGATGCTCTCCCCCCGGCCCAGTCTCTCCAGCAGGTCCTGGAGTTCCGTCTGTCCCGCGGCGACCGCGCGGCGCAGTACCTCGTACTGCCGCAGTGCCCTGCGGGCCTCGGTGCGGCCGGCGAACACGGCCCCGACCAGAACGCCCGTGCCGAGTACGGCGCCCGTGGTGAGCACGCCCCAGGTGGCGGCGTCGGCGGCGCCGGTCTGAGCAAGCAGTACGTAGATGATCAGGGCCGCCGCGAGAACTGCCATGAGGACAGCGGGCCACAGTGCCAGGCGTACCGAGCGGGACCGGGTGACCGCAGCGGTTGGCTGATTCTGGACTGTCCGCCTGGCGTGCCTGTTGCGCGCCGGGCCCGCCGCGGTCGTTGTTCGACCGGCGTCCGAGCGCGCTGTGAATGTCGGGGAATCGGGCATCGAAGTCCTCTCGATCAGCCAGTTCGGACACCTGGCGGCGCAGCGCAAACCAACCGTGAAATCGGTTTCGCGAAGGGAGGGTTATTCGGTCGGCCACCCTACGCCAGTCTCATCCATGTGGCGTAATCACATGGGTAGTCACTTGACCATAAAGGGGACTTACCGGACTGCTGAAACGATTACTCTGCCCTCGGCGTCGGCACGCCACATGGTGCTCGAGCAGAGCACCGGCCCGCGGAGCGCGACGGGATGCAGCCCAACCCGCGGAGTGCTCGAACGGCTACGGTCGGACCATGCCAACGAACGAGAGGATCGTCGTCCTGGGTGGCGGGGTCTCCGGACTCACGACGGGAGTCGTGCTGCTGGAGGCCGGGCTGTCCGTGCGGTTGGTCGCCGAGGAGATCCCCGCCCGTACATCACTCGTGGCCGGCGCGATCTGGGGTCCGCACCTTGTCGAGCCCTGGGCGGATGTCCGGGAATGGGGGCTCACGTCTCTCGACGCCTTCCGGCGTCTCGCCGAGGAAGGCAAGGCCGGTATCCGTATGGCAAACGGGATCATGGCGGCCCGGCAACCCTTCGAGGAACCACCGTGGAGCAAACTCCTCTCCGACTTTCGGGAGGCTGACGCCTCCGAGCTTCCTCACGGCTTCCTCTCCGGTCACCGTTTCACCGCCCCGGTCGTCGACATGCCGGTCTATCTCGACCATCTGCGGCGCCGTTTCCGCGATCTCGGCGGAAGGCTTGAGCAGCGCGTGATCTGCTCACTCGACGAGTTCGCTGGTGTGTCCGCCGTCGTCAACTGCGCCGGCATGGGCGCCGCCGCGCTGGCCGGCGATCTCACGTTGCGGCGAACGCGTGTACATCAGCTGGTGGTTGAGAATCCGGGCGTCACGGAGTTCTTCTCCGAGCTCACAGGACCGTCGTCCGTCCTCGTCCACTTCTATCCGCACGGGGACACAGTCGTTCTGGGCGGCAGTGCGACCGACGATGACGGTGGTGTGGCGGGAGACGCGGCCGCGGCGCACGGCATCGTCGAGCGTTGCGCCGCGGTCGAGCCGAGGCTGGCTGATGCCCGGGTCATCGAGCATCGAGTGGACGTCCGGCCGACGCGCTTCGAGGTGCGGGTCGAGTTCGATCACCGTGAAGACGGCATCCCTGTGATTCACAACTACGGGCACGGTGGAGCCGGAGTGACGCTGTCGTGGGGTTGCGCGCGGGAGGTCGCGCAGTTGCTCGCCGAGGGGCTTTGGTGACGCTGACCGTGCCGCGGAGCTCGCCGCGTCACGACAACGTCGCGGCGGCCGGCCGGGTGATGGAATTCCCAGAGAAGTCCCACCGCCGCGCTCCTTCCAGACCCGCGTCAGGGCAGGGCGGACGGGGCGCGGCGGCATCAGGCGTTCAGATGTCCCGGAACGTCTCGATCTGTGCCCCGATCGAGTTCAGCCGCTCGGCCAGGTCCTCGTAACCCCGGTTGATGACATACACGTTGCGCAGCACCGACGTGCCCTCGGCCGCCATCATCGCCAGGAGGACGACCACGGCGGGGCGCAGGGCGGGCGGGCACATCATCTCGGCGGCGCGCCAGCGGGTCGGGCCCTCCACCAGGACGCGGTGGGGGTCCAGCAACTGCAGCCGTCCGCCGAGGCGGTTGAGGTCCGTGAGGTAGATCGCGCGGTTGTCGTAGACCCAGTCGTGGATGAGGGTCTTGCCCTGGGCGACCGCCGCGATGGCCGCGAAGAACGGGACGTTGTCGATGTTCAGGCCGGGGAACGGCATGGGATGGATCTTGTCGATCGGCGCCTCCAGCTTGGAGGGCCGGACGGTGAGGTCCACCAGCCGGGTGCGGCCGTTGTCGGCGAAGTACTCGGGCGTGCGGTCGTGGTCGAGGCCCATCTCCTCCAGGACCGCCAGTTCGATCTCCAGGAACTCGATCGGCACCCGACGCACCGTCAGCGCCGACTCGGTGACCACGGCCGCCGCGACGAGGCTCATCGCCTCGACCGGGTCCTCGGAGGGGGAGTAGTCCACGTCCACGTCGATGGTCGGCACGCCGTGCACGGTGAGCGTGGTGGTGCCGATGCCGTCGACCTTGACGCCGAGGGCCTCCAGGAAGAAGCACAGGTCCTGGACCATGTAGTTGGAGGACGCGTTGCGGATGACGGTGATGCCGTCGTGCCGGGCGGCGGCGAGCAGCGCGTTCTCGGTCACCGTGTCGCCGCGCTCGGTCAGCACGATGGGGCGGTCGGGGCGGACCGAGCGGTCCACCACCGCGTGGTACTGGCCCTCGGTGGCGGCGATGTCGAGACCGAACCGGCGCAGGGCGATCATGTGCGGCTCGACGGTGCGCGTGCCGAGGTCGCAGCCGCCGGCGTAGGGCAGCTTGAAGTGGTCCATGCGGTGCAGCAGCGGACCGAGGAACATGATGATGGAGCGGGTGCGGCGGGCCGCGTCCGCGTCGATCGACGCCAGGTCCAGCTCGCCCGACGGCACGATCTCCAGGTCGACGCCGTCGTTGATCCACCGGGTGCGGACGCCGATCGACCCCAGCACCTCCAGGAGGCGGTACACCTCCTCGATGCGGGCGACGCGGCGCAGCACCGTGCGCCCCTGGTTGAGCAGCGAGGCGCACAGCAGCGCGACACACGCGTTCTTGCTCGTCTTCACGTCGATGGCGCCGGAGAGACGGCGGCCACCGACCACCCGCAGGTGCATCGGACCGGCGTAGCCGAGGGACACGATCTCGCTGTCGAGGGCCTCCCCGATGCGCGCGATCATCTCAAGGCTGATGTTCTGGTTGCCGCGCTCGATCCGGTTCACGGCGCTCTGGCTTGTTCCGAGGGCCTCGGCCAGCTGCGACTGCGTCCAGCCCCGGTGCTGCCGGGCGTCACGGATGAGCTTGCCGATGCGTACGAGGTAGTCGTCTGCCATGTGGTTGAGATTATCTCGGATATGAGATGGCGCCCGGCCAGAGCGTCCGTGCGGGTGACGGGAGGTCAATCCTCCCCGGTCGCCTCAGTGTCGGCGCGTCGTGCGCGTGCGCCGCCACCCGAAAGGTCCGGGCAAATCCATCGATGTCGTACGACGTCCCGTACTGCTGCGGGTGTAACGCGGGCCGTCCTTTCCGCCGCCGGTCGTGATGGACCAGGAGCGCTTGTTGATGTTCAGGCGCACCCCCGGAAGGATCCGGAAACTCTTGCGGAACGTGAGCGGCATGCCTGTCTCCTCTCGTGGGGCGTGGCGTGGATACCTGGTTCGGATACCCCGGAGAGGGATGTGCATGACCGCATGGCGGACGCCGGGGCATGACCAACCGGCCTCGGTGTACTAGAGTTATCTCGACATCGAGATATCTGTCGAGGAGCACCGCAGCCGCCACCTCGGTAAGGCTCACCTAACTTAGCCATACCTTAGCGGATCGGTCGAGATGCCGTGGCGGCAGGATCGTGGTGGTACGCGCACATCAATGAAGGAGACTGTCGTGTCGGCGAACAGCTTCGACGCCCGCAGCACGCTGCAGGTGGGCGACGAGTCGTACGAGATCTTCCGGCTGGACAAGGTGGAGGGCTCGGCCCGCCTTCCGTACAGCCTCAAGGTCCTGCTGGAGAACCTGCTCCGCACCGAGGACGGCGCGAACATCACCGCCGACCACATCCGCGCCCTCGGCGGCTGGGACTCGCAGGCCCAGCCGTCGCAGGAGATCCAGTTCACGCCGGCCCGCGTGATCATGCAGGACTTCACGGGCGTTCCCTGTGTCGTGGACCTCGCGACCATGCGTGAGGCCGTGAAGGAGCTGGGCGGCGACCCGGCGAAGGTCAACCCCCTCTCGCCGGCCGAGCTGGTCATCGACCACTCCGTCATCGCCGACAAGTTCGGCACCAACGAGGCCTTCGCGCAGAACGTCGAGCTGGAGTACGGCCGCAACCGCGAGCGCTACCAGTTCCTGCGCTGGGGCCAGACGGCCTTCGACGACTTCAAGGTCGTCCCGCCCGGCACCGGCATCGTCCACCAGGTGAACATCGAGCACCTGGCCCGTACGGTCATGGTCCGCAACGGCCAGGCGTACCCCGACACGCTCGTCGGCACCGACTCGCACACCACCATGGTCAACGGCCTCGGTGTGCTGGGCTGGGGCGTCGGCGGCATCGAGGCCGAGGCCGCCATGCTCGGCCAGCCGGTCTCCATGCTCATCCCGCGCGTCGTCGGCTTCAAGCTGACCGGTGAGCTCACCCCCGGCACCACCGCCACCGACCTCGTGCTGACCATCACCGAGATGCTCCGCAAGCACGGCGTCGTCGGCAAGTTCGTCGAGTTCTACGGCGAGGGCGTCGCCGCCACCTCGCTGGCCAACCGCGCCACCATCGGCAACATGTCGCCGGAGTTCGGCTCCACCGCCGCGATCTTCCCGATCGACGACGAGACCCTCAAGTACCTGAAGCTCACCGGCCGCTCCGAGCAGCAGCTCGCGCTGGTCGAGGCGTACGCCAAGCAGCAGGGCCTCTGGCTGGACCCGAAGGCCGAGCCGGACTTCTCCGAGAAGCTGGAGCTCGACCTGTCGACGGTCGTCCCCTCCATCGCCGGTCCGAAGCGCCCGCAGGACCGCATCGTCCTCGCCGAGGCCGCCCAGCAGTTCGCCAAGGACGTCCTCAACTACGTCGAGGCGCCCGTGGCGCAACAGGCCACCGCCGCCTCCCCGGTCGACGAGGCGAGCGACGAGTCCTTCCCGGCCTCCGACGCCCCGGCCTACGGCAACCAGGAGAACGGCGCCGGCGCGCCGCAGCACGCCGACGGCACCGGTGCCGCCGTCCCGTCGAACCCGGTCACCGTCACCGCCCCCGACGGCTCGACCTACGAGATCGACCACGGCGCCGTGACCGTCGCGGCCATCACCTCCTGCACCAACACCTCCAACCCGTACGTCATGGTCGCCGCCGCGCTGGTGGCCAAGAAGGCGGTGGAGAAGGGCCTGACCCGCAAGCCGTGGGTCAAGACCACGCTCGCCCCGGGCTCCAAGGTCGTCACCGACTACTTCGACAAGGCGGGCCTGACCCCGTACCTCGACAAGGTCGGCTTCAACCTCGTCGGTTACGGCTGCACCACCTGCATCGGCAACTCCGGCCCGTTGCCGGAGGAGGTCTCCAAGGCCGTGAACGACAACGACCTCGCGGTCACCTCGGTCCTCTCCGGCAACCGGAACTTCGAGGGCCGTATCAACCCCGACGTCAAGATGAACTACCTGGCGTCCCCGCCGCTGGTCGTCGCCTACGCCCTCGCGGGTTCCATGAAGGTGGACATCACCCGTGACGCCCTGGGCGCCGACCAGGACGGCAACCCGGTCTTCCTGAAGGACATCTGGCCCTCCGAGGCCGAGGTCAACGACGTCGTCGCCAACGCCATCGGCGAGGACATGTTCTCCAAGTCCTACAGCGACGTCTTCGCGGGCGACGCCCAGTGGCAGGCGCTGCCGATCCCGACCGGCAACACCTTCGAGTGGGACCCCGAGTCCACCTACGTCCGCAAGCCCCCGTACTTCGAGGGCATGACGATGGAGACCACCCCGGTCTCCGACATCTCCGGCGCCCGTGTGCTGGCCAAGCTGGGCGACTCGGTCACCACCGACCACATCTCCCCGGCCGGTGCGATCAAGGCCGACACCCCGGCGGGCAAGTACCTCACCGAGCACGGTGTCGAGCGTCGCGACTTCAACTCCTACGGCTCCCGCCGAGGCAACCACGAGGTCATGATCCGCGGTACGTTCGCCAACATCCGCCTGCGCAACCAGATCGCGCCGGGCACCGAGGGCGGCTACACGCGTGACTTCACGCAGGAGGACGGCCCGGTCTCCTTCATCTACGACGCCTCGCAGAACTACCAGGCCGCCGGCATCCCGCTGGTCGTCCTGGCCGGCAAGGAGTACGGCTCCGGCTCGTCCCGCGACTGGGCGGCCAAGGGCACCGCGCTCCTCGGCGTCAAGGCCGTCATCGCCGAGTCGTACGAGCGCATCCACCGCTCGAACCTCATCGGCATGGGCGTGCTCCCGCTGCAGTTCCCGGAGGGCCAGTCCGCCGAGTCCCTCGGCCTGACCGGTGAGGAGACCTTCTCCATCGCCGGCGTCACCGAGCTCAACGAGGGCACCACCCCGCGCACGGTGAAGGTCACCACCGACACGGGCGTCGAGTTCGACGCGGTCGTCCGCATCGACACCCCCGGTGAGGCGGACTACTACCGCAACGGCGGCATCATGCAGTACGTGCTGCGCAGCCTGATCCGCAAGTAAGCGGACCGGCAAGGCAGTTCACGGCAGTTCGAGGGCCGCGTTCCCGGGTGACCGGGGGCGCGGCCCGCGCCGTTGCCGCCAGGACGGGGCGGGCCGCCGGCACGGGTCATCGCCCGCGCTCAGGCTGAACACAGGGTTCCCCCAGCGGGCCGGGACAGGATCGGTACATGTCTGGCACCCCCGGGTCACTGCACATCCGGCTCCTCGTCCGCGTCGGTGCCGTCCTCGCCGCCGTCTGTGCCGCGATGGCGCTCGCCGGCGTCCTCGCCCAGCGGGCGTATCTGCTGGACCGTCTGGACTGCCGGGTCATGGACGCCGCCGAACACGGTCTGGCCCGGGCCTCGCTGCGGCCGGACGACAGCCGGGACCTCACGTTCCTCGGCGTCACCGGGCACCCCGACGGGCTGCTCGCCGCCCGGCTGGACGCGCACGGCACGGTCACGGCCGGGGCGGTGACCGGCCCGGACGCCCCACCGCGCGCCCTGACCCCCGGCCAGGGCACCGCCCTGCGCGGCATCGCCCCCGACGGCACGTCCCACACCCGCACCGTCCCCGGCCTCGGCACCTACCGGGTCACGGGGCTGGAGGCGAGCGGCGTCCGTGTCCTCGCCGGACTGCCCCTGGAGGACGTACAGGAGATGACGCACCGCTTGGCCGTGGTCGAGGCGGTCGTCGCAGCGGTCGGGCTCGCCGTCGCGGGCTGCGCCTGTGCCGTGGTCGTACGGCGGCAGCTGCGTCTCCTCGGCCGGGTCGCCGCCACCGCCGCCGAGGTCGCCCGGGCGCCGCTCGGCCGCGGCCCGCTCGGCGGGCTGCCCCGAGTGTCCGAGGCGGACACCGGCCCCGGCAGCGAGGCAGGGCAGGTCGCCGCCGCGCTCAACCGCCTGATCGACCATGCCGAGCATGCCCAAGCCGAACGCCGCCGGAGCGAGGAGCGGCTGCGCCGCGGTGAGGAGCGCATGCGCCGCTTTCTGGCCGACGCCGGCCACGAGCTCCGTACACCGCTGGCGTCCATCGTCGGCTACGCCGAACTCATGAACCGCGGGACCGGCCCGGTCGAGCAGACGCCGGCCTGGCGCCGGGTCGCCGCCGAGTCGGCGCGCATGACGGTCCTGGTCGAGGACCTCCTGCTGCTGGCCCGGCTGGACGAGGGCCGCCCCCCGCCGTCCGCCGAGGTGGACCTGGCGGCGCTGGTCGCCGAGGCCGTGTGGCAGGCAGGGGCGGCGGACGCGGAGCACACCTGGCGACTGGCGCTGCGCCTCGACGCGCCGGCGCTGGTCACCGGCGACGAGCCGGCCCTTCGCAAGGCCGTGGCGAACCTCCTCGCCAACGCCTGTGCGCACACCCCGCCCGGCACCACGGTCGTGGCCGCGGTGGAGTCCACCGCGGCTCGCCGCGTCGTCCGCGTCCGCGACGACGGCCCCGGCGTCCCGCCGCTCCTCCTCGCCACAATCTTCGACCGCTTCACCCGCGCCGACGCCTCCCGCTCGCGCAGCGGCCCGCAGGCCGCGGGATCCGGTCTCGGACTGGCCGTCGTCGAGGCGATCGCGTCCGCACACGGCGGGCACGCGCGGGTGCGCAGCGCACCGGGGCACACCGAGTTCACCCTGGACCTTCCTCCCGCCGAGGCGACGGAGGGTGAACCGCCCGTGCCGGCCGAGGCGTTGGTGCTCTCCGAGCGGCGGTGACCGCCGGGTCACCCGCCCCGGTACTTCGCGGCCGCCGCCTGAGCGAGGTCCTGCGACTTGTCCAGGGCCGTGTCCACCGACTGGTGCCCGGCGATGGCCGCGGCGATCTGCTCGGAGACCGCCGTACCGAGCACGGCGAACTCGGGAATGCCCAGGAAGCCGATGCCGGTGTAGGGGCGGGGGGCGACGCCGGGGTTCTTCGGGTCGGCGGAATCGGTCGCCGCCGTGTACTCCTGCCGGTACCAGGCGGCGGCCGCCTGCTGGTACTCGGGGTTGGCGTAGAGCGACCTGCGGTTCCCGGCGGGCGCCGCGGTCCAGCCCACCTCCTGCCCGACCAGCTCCTGGTACTCCTTGGAGGAGGCCCAGGAGATGAACTCCCAGGCGGCGTCCTTGTGGTCGGAGGCCTGCTGGATGCCCCAGGCCCAGGTCCACAGCCAGCCGGCCTTCTCGGTCCGGTCGTGCGGGGCCGGGACGTAGCCGACCTTGCCCTTGACCGAGGAACCGTCGGCCTCGATCGACGAGGCCAGCGACGTGGCGTCGTACATCATGGCGCACTTTCCGGCGACGAACCTGTCGAGGATCTCCAGCACGCCCATCCGTTCGGCGCCGGGCTGGCCGTGGGAGCGGAGCAGGTCGACGTAGAAGCCGACGGCCCTCTTGAACTCGGGTGAGGTCAGGCGCGCGTTCCAGTCCATGTCGTACCAGGCGCCGCCGAAGGTGTTGACGACCGTGTTGATCGGAGCGAGGTTCTGGCCCCAGCCGGGCAGGCCGCGCAGGCAGATGCCGCTCGCGCCGTCGGTGCCGTCGACCTGGGCGGCGAGGTCGGCGACCTGCTGCCAGGTCGGGTTCGGCGGCATGGTCAGCCCGTCCTTGCGGAAGAGGTCCTTGCGGTACATCAGGAAGGAACCCTCGCCGTAGAACGGCTCGGCGTAGAGCCTGCCGTCCTCGCCGGTCAGCGAGGACGCCAGGTTGGGGAAGACGTCGTCCTGGTCGAAGTCCTTGTCCGCCTTCACATAGGAGTCCAGCGGGGCGAGCCAGCCGTTGTCCGAGTAGATCGGCACCTCGTACGCGCTCACGCTGGCCACGTCGTAGGTGCCGGCCTGGGTCGCGAACTCGCGGTTCATCCGCTCCCGCGTCTCGTTCTCCGGCAGCACGGTGTAGTCGACCGTGATGCCGGTCTCCGCGGTGAAGTACTTCTTGGTGAGTTTCTTGAGGGTCTGCACCTGGGGCACGTCCGTGGCGAGCACACTGAGGTCGGCCTGCTCGCCGCCGGGCGGGTCCGTGTCACCGCATCCGGCGAGGACCAGGCCTGCGACGGCCGTGGCGGCCACGGCGGCCCGGGCGAGGCGGCTGCGTTTCATGGCACTCCGGACCCTACCCATTTTCGCCATTTCTTAGGCATTCCCGGATGAAAGGCCATAGCTCAGGGGCGGCCCCGCCGGGCCGACGCGCGTCTGGAGAGCGCGTCGGCCGCGACGGCGGCCAGCAGCACCCCACCCGTGATCATGAACTGCACGGCGTCCTCCACCCCCAGCAGCCCCATGCCCGAGGCGATCGACTGGATGACCAGCACACCGAGCAGCACGGACCAGGGCGAGCCACGCCCGCCGAACAGGCTCGTACCGCCGATGACGGCCGCGGCGATCGCGTTGATCAGCAGCATCCCGGAACCGGCGGCACGGGCCGTCGTGGGGCTCGCCGAGGTCAGGCCCGAGGCCACGAACAGCCCGCCGATCGCGGCCAGCGTCCCCGACACCATGAACATCGCGACCCGTACCCGCTCCACGGCGATGCCCGCCCGCCGCGCCGCCTCGACCCCGCCGCCGAGCGCGTACACCCGCCGCCCGTAGCGGGTGCGGCGCAGCACGTAGTCCGAGACCACGAGGACCACCAGGAAGATCAGCAGCGCGAGCGGCAACCCCTGGAACCGGTTGAGCGTGTGGGCCGCGGCGAAGGTGAGCACCGCGAGGACACCGGTGCGCAGCCAGATCT
Organism: Streptomyces caelestis; assembly: GCF_014205255.1. GTDB lineage: Bacteria > Actinomycetota > Actinomycetes > Streptomycetales > Streptomycetaceae > Streptomyces > Streptomyces caelestis. The sequence continues at coordinate 6,647,958 of NZ_JACHNE010000001.1, forward strand.
CGCCCGTCGGCCGGTACGGCATCCCGGCGGCCCGGTGCCGGGCGCGCTTGCGGTGGGCGGCCAGGAAGTACCCGGCCGTGCCGAGCGCCGCCACCGCGTAGGCCACCACGTCGTCATCGAAGTGCCGGCTGGTCAGGGAGGCGACCAGGCCCTCCTCGTCGATGTTGATCGTGCCGCTCGCGCCCAGCAGGTCGAGCGTCAGGCCGTTCCAGATCAGCAGCCCCGCGAGGGTCACGACGAACGCGGGCACGCCGAGCCGGGCGAAGAAGAACCCGTGGAAGGCGCCCACCGCCATCCCCGCGGCGACCGCCACGATCACGGCGAGCCACTCCGGCATCCCGTGGTTCACGTTCAGCACGGCGAACGCGGCCCCCGCCAGGCCGCTGACCGAGCCGACCGACAGATCGATCTCCCGGATCAGCAGCACGAACACGATGCCGACGGCGACCAGACCGGTCCCGACGATGTCCACGCTGAGGTTGGACAGGTTGCGCGGCGAGAGGAACTTGTCGTCCAGCACCTGGAAGACGATCCAGATCACGATCAGCCCGGCGACCACCAGGAGCGGCCCGCGCTCGCCGTCCCGGACAGTGCCGCGCATCTCCAGGGCGTAGCCGCGCAGACTGCCGGGCCAGGCGCGGGTGCGGAGCCCGCGGCCGGGTGCCACCGGCCCCGCGCCGCCGCCCGGCCCGGCCGGTCCGCCCCGCCGTGGCCCGGCCCCGGTCACGGCCACGCCTCCTCGTCGCCCTTCGTGCGATGCGCCACGGCGTTGTCCGCCGCACCGGTGACGGAGGACATGATCTGCTCCTGCGTCACGGTGCTCACGTCGAACAGACCGTTGTTGCGGCCCAGCCGCAGCACGGCGACCCGGTCCGCGACGGCCTTGATGTCGCCCATGTTGTGACTGATGAGGATGATCGCCATACCGCGGTCGCGCACCTCCTCGATGAGGTCGAGCAGATGGCTGGTCTGCTCGACCCCCAGGGCGGCGGTGGGCTCGTCGAGCAGCAGGACCTTGGGCGCGCCCATGAGAGAGCGGGAGATCGCGACGGCCTGCCGCTGCCCGGCGGACAGCGCCGCGACCGGCACGCGCACGTCGGGGATACGGATCGACAGGGTCCGCATCAGGTCGCGGGAACGGCGCTCCATCTCCACCTCGTCGAGGATGCCCACCCGGTCGATCTCCCGGCCGAGGAAGAGATTGCCGACGACGTCCAGGTTGTCGCACATGGCGAGGTCCTGGTACACGGTCGCGATGCCCAGGGCGTGGGCGTCGTGCGGGCGTTTGATCTGCACGAGGCGCCCCTCCCACTCGATGACGCCCCGGTCGGCGGGGCTGACGCCCGAGATCACCTTGATCAGCGTGGACTTGCCGGCGCCGTTGTCGCCCGCCAGGGCCACGACCTCACCGGCCCGGACCTGGAGGTCGACGTCCACGAGCGCCTGCACGCCGCCGAACCGCTTGGAGATGCCGCGCAACGCCAGTACGGGTGGACGGGCCACGGGGGATCACCTCCCTCCCCGGGTGAGCCCGATCCGGTCGCAGGCCGACCGGAGCTTCGGGGTGCAGATCTGGTCGATCGTGTAGACGCCGTCCCGGACGAGCGTCCGCCCGATGGTCTCGGCCGTCACGGAGACCGGGTCGAGCAGCACCGCCGGGACGTCCCGGGTGGTGGGGCTGTCCACGGTCGACGTGACGAGGGCGTCGAGGTCGTTGCCGCGCGCCAGGGCGACGGCCATGGCGGAGGCCGCCTCGGTCTCCTGCCGGAAGGGTTTGTAGACGGTCATGTACTGCTCGCCCTTGACGATGCGCCGCACGGCGTCGAGGTCGGCGTCCTGGCCGGTGACCGGGGGCAGCGGCGAGACACGGGCGCTCTTGAGCGCCGCGATGACGCCGGCGGCGATCGAGTCGTTGGCCGCGAGCACCCCGTCGATCTGGTTGGGGCCGAGGGCGCTGATCGCGGCGGACATGTGGTCGTGCGCGTTCTCCGTGCGCCAGCCGAGGGTGTTGTACGACTTGAGGATCCGCACCCTGTCCTGCAGCACGGACCGGGCGCCGCCCTCGTACCAGGCGGCGTTGGGGCTGGAGGGGTCGCCGTTCACCATGACGACGCCGCCGCCGGCCTTGGCACCCATGCTCTGCAACAGCGCCTCGCCCTGGAGTCTGCCGACCCGGCCGCCGTCGAAACTGACGAAACCCGAGATCGGGCCCTCGGCGAGCCGGTCGTAGGCGATGACGGGGATGCCCGCGCGGTCTGCCGCGCGGACCGAGGAGCGCAGCGCCTTGGGGTCGACGACGTCCAGGATCAGCGCGGACACACCCCGGGTGATCATGGAGTTCATCTGCTGCCGCTGGCTCGCCGCGTCGTTCTCCGCGTTGGCGTACACGACCCGGCAGTCCGGGCACAGCTCCTTCACCCGCTTCTCGATGAGAGGCTTGTCGGACTGCTCCCAGCGGGGCACGGCACGGCTCGGCAGCAGCAGCCCTACAGTGAACCCGCCCTCGCCTTGCCCGCCGTCCTCGGTACAGCCGGCCAGGGCCGCCACCATGACAGCCGCGACGAGCCCGGCACCCACCCGCCACCTCCGGCCCCTCATCCCGGACCTCCCTCCTGGCCGCGGCCTTTCCCCCGAGGGGTGCTCCGGTCGGGGGCCCGGTCGCCGTCGGGGTCCGGGGTTCGGCTTTCGCTCGCGTCCGGGGTTCGGCCTTCGCCTGCGTCCGGGGTGCGGCTTGCGCTCGCGCCCGGGGGTGGGTCCTTGCCCGCGTCCGGGACTCGGCCCTCGTTCGGGGTCGGGTTCCGGTTCCCGTTCCGGCTGCGGAGCTGGTCGCGGTCCCGGTGTCGGCGCGAGGCTCCGCCTTCGGTCCCGTCGGGGGGCCGCTCCTCGCCCGGGTTCGGGGTCGGGTGCGGGTTCCCGTTCCACAGCCGGGACTGATCGCGGCCCCGGTTCCGGCGCGAGGCACGGCCTCCGCTCACGTCCGTGGCTCGGTCCTTGCCCGCCTCCGGGTTCCCGCCCTGGGGCGGGGACTGATCGAGGCCCCGGTTCCGGCGCGAGGCACGGCCTCCGCTTCGGTCGCGGTTGCGGCCGATGCCCCAGCCCCGGTTGCGGCCGATGCCCCAGCCCCGGTCCCGGCCGGGCTCCCGTTCCTCCGTCGGCTCGGCCCACGGTTCCGCTTCCGGTACCGGCTCCGCTTCCGGCTCCCCGTCCGCCTCCTCCTCCCGGCGTGACACGACGATCTCGCTCCACACCTGCTTGCCGCCGCCGACCGGCACCGAGCCCCAGGCCGCCGACAGCGCCTCGACCAGGAACAGCCCCCGGCCGCCGGTCGACTCCCAGTCCACGACCACCGGCTTGGCCGGCGCCCGCGGCGAGGAGTCGCTCACCGTCACCCGCAGCCGGTCCGCGGCCAGGGTCAGGTCCAGCCGCAGCGCGCCCTGCGTGTGCACCAGCGCGTTCGTGACCAGTTCGGACACCACCAGGAGCACGGTGTCGGCCTCGGCCACGACGTCCCACGAACGCAGCGTGCGCGCGCTGAACCGGCGCGCGTGCATGACCGCGTCCGGCAGCCGCCACACCACCCAGCCCGCCCGCACCGGCCGCACCCGCATCCCGTCGTAGCGCAGCAGCAGCAACGCCACGTCGTCCTCCCGGCGGCCGGCCTCGCCGAGCAGGTCGTCGGCCATCCGCCCCGGGTCGGAGGGATCGGCCGCGGAGAGCGCCTCGCCCAGGATCCGCATGCCCTCGTCCACGTCCAGTTCGGCCGACTCGACCAGGCCGTCCGTCACCAGCGCGAGCACCGAGCCGGGCGCCAGCGCCATCGCCGTCAGCGGGAACTCCGCGTCCTCCAGCACGCCCAGCGGCAGCCCGCCCTCGACCGCGATCTCCTCCGTACCGCCGTCGGGATGACGCACCAGCGGGTACAGGTGCCCGGCCCGTACGAACAGCGCGTTGCCCTCCTCCATGTCCAGCTCGACGTAGCAGCACGTGGCGAACAGGTCGGTCTCCATGCCGACGAGCAGCCGGTTGGCGTGCGAGACGACCACGTCCGGCGGATGCCCCTCCACGGCGTAGGCCCGGACCGCCGTGCGCATCTGGCCCATGATCGTCGCGGCTCCGGCGCTGTGGCCCTGCACATCACCGATGACCAGGGCCACCTTCCCCTCCGACAGTGCGATCACGTCGTACCAGTCGCCGCCCACCTGGAGTCCGCGCCGGGCGGGCAGATAGCGGGCCACGGCGGTGCCCCCGGGCAACGCGGGCAGACGGCGCGGCAGCAGGCTGCGCTGGAGCATCGTCGCGAGTTCCTGCTCGGCGTCGTAGGCGTGCGCGCGGATCAGGGCCTGCCCGACCAGCCCCGCGGTCGCCGTCAGCAGGGCCCGTTCCTCGGGCGCGAACTCGTGCGGCGTGTCCCAGCCGACCAGGCACACCCCGGCCACCCTGCCCTTGGCCGGCAGCGGCAGGACCGCGAGCCCGCCGGGGCCGATCCCCGCGAGCCCCGGTTCCAGCACGGCACCCGCCGGCCACAGGCTCATCCGCCCGTCCCGCAGCGCCGCCTGGAGCGTGGGCAGGGCGGTGACCGGCGCGTCGGGCCACTCCGAGCGCCACTCGGAACGCCACAGCTCCGGCCAGGCACCGGCACCCGGCGGATCGAGCACGGTGACCGCCAGCCGGTCCTCCAGCAGCTCGGCGAGCGCCACCCGGTCGGCACCCAGCGGCTCGCGCAGCGCGGCGACCACCACACGGCTGACGTCCCGGACCGTCGTGGCGTCGTCGAGCGCGGCCGTCAGCCACTGGATCCGGGCGACGTCGCTGGCGCTGCGGCGCAGCACGGGAGCCGCGGTCACCACGCCCAGCACCCGCTCCGGGGCGCCGTCGGGCCCTTTCAGCACGCGGCAGCTCAGGCGCAGCCAGCACAGTTCACCGGTGGCCCGGCGGGTACGGAAGTCCAGTTCCCGGCGCCCGGGGGTCTGGGGGGACGGTTCGAGGACCGACAACAGGGCGGGGACGTCCTCCGGGACGCTGTACGAGAGCAGCGTGTCGGTCTTGCCGTCGAAGCCGCCCTCGGGGATGCCGACCAGTTCGAGCAGGGCCGGGTCGGTCTCGACCAGCCCGGTGCCGGGTGCGAGGGCGAAGGAACCGACCCCCAGCGCACGCAGGGCGGAATCGAGCAGGGGCGAGGGGGCGGACCGGTCGGCCTCCCCCCGCAGCCGCCCGGCGACCGCCTCGGCATACCGCTCCAGGAACTCCCGCTGCTCGGCCCCGAACCCCTCCCCGCCCTCTCCCGCCACGACCAGGCATCCCAGCCACCCGCCGGCGGCCCCCAGGGGCACCGCCCCGAGCGGCGCACCGGCGACTCCGCCGACCTGCCGGCCCGCGAGCCACAGCGGCCGCCCATTGCGAAAGGCCTCGACCACGGCAGGCCCACTGTCTCCCGACGCCGCCGCGTAGCCCGGCGCCGGGGCGGGCGAGGTGCCCCCGCCGTGCCGCACACGACTCGGCAGCCCGTACCGCGCCGGCTCGGCACCGGCCGCCTCCACCAGCCGGAGCTCCGCACCGTCCTCGCTCCGTACGTACACCGCCGCCAACACCACCCCGGCGAACGTCAGGACCCGCTCCCGCGCGGCGGACTCCGGCGTGGGACGCGGCGAAGCGGTACCCCCGTTCCCCGGCGCCCGAAGGCCGGGGGCCGCGGTCCGGGCATCGCCGTAGTGGGGCATGTCCGCATCCACCTCCCGTCCATGCCTCGGCTACCGGCAGGTGGGAGTCCCCGGAACTCAGGAGACGACGACGCGGCGGATCCACGCCCCACATGAGCGGCAGGGCACCCACACATCAGAATCGCACACCTGGATAACAGCGACATATGGGACCGACTGGGATCGATGGACCGGCTCGGTCGGCACATCCCGCGTTTTCCGGTCACTCGCGTGTCCGGCGAGCCGCCACCCGGCCTCCCACGAGCCGCCGCCCCGCTAATGTTGCGCCGCATGGCCCACACCGAAACCGAGATCACGGCGGCATTGATCAAGGAGCTGCTGCGCGACCAGCCCCCCGACCTGGCCGATCTCCCTGTACGGCTCGGCGCGCGCGGCTGGGACAACCAGCTCTGGCGCCTCGGTGACGACCTGGCCGTCCGGTCGCCCTGGGCCACGCAGTCCGCCGACGCGCCGCTGCGCAAGGAGCACACCTGGCTCCCCTCCCTCGCCCCGCACCTGCCGTTGCCGGTCCCCGTCCCGCAGCGCCTCACAGAGCCCTCCGAGCGCTTCCCGCGGCCCTGGATCGTCACCACCTGGGTGCAGGGTGAGCCCGCCGACCGCGCCCCCGCCACCCGCCCCGCGGAATCGGCCGAGGCGTGGCCGCGTTCCTGACGGCTCTGCACCGCCCCGCTCCCCGCGACGCGCCCCCCGGCCGTGGCCGCGGTGGCCCCCTGTCCGACAGTGCCGAGTCGTTCGCCCAGCAACTCGCCTCGGCCACCGAGCTGGGACTGATCCCGGATCCGGAGGCGGTCCGCGCGGTCTGGGAGGACGCCGTGGCCGCTCCCGCCGGTGTGGCTCCACGGCGATCTGCACCCTGCCAACATGCTCACCGCCGACGGCACCTTCTGCGGCGTGATCGACTTCGGAGACCTCTGCGCGGGCGACCCGGCCCTCGACCTCGCCGCCGCCTGGATCCTGCTGCCGGACGGCCCCGCCGACCGCTTCCACGACACCTACCGGCCGGCCCGGACCCCGCGACCCTGCGCCGCGCCCGCGGCTGGACTCTCCTGCGCGCCCTCGCCTGCATCCTCATCGGCGAGGCCGGCGCCCAGGGCCGTCCCGGCGGCAAGCCGACCTGGGGCCCACCGGCCCACACCGCCCTGCGCCGCATCCTCGCGACGGCGGGCCGCCAGGGGGTGCCCGGCCCAGCTGTTCCATTCCGGCAAGAGCAACGACACGAAGAACAACGACACGAAAAACAACGACACGAGGGGGAGAGCCAGATGTCCGTCATCCGCAGGGGCGCCCTGACCGCCGCCCCGTTCGCCGTCGCCACCGCTGCCTACGTCGGTGCGTTTCTGGCGAGCTACGACCGGCTGCCCGGGCGGATCGCCACCCACTTCTCGGGGGACGGTGCGGCCGACGGCTTCACGAGCCGGGCCACCGTGCTGTGGGTCGGCGGTGGCATGCTCGTCGGTCTCGGACTGCTGTTCACCGTCCTGGCCCTGGTCTCCAAGCAGAGCTCGAAGTCGAGGCTGACCGCCGCGGTCGGCGCCGGCACGGCCGTCACGCTCGGCTACCCGTTGGTCCTCACTGTCCTTGTCAACACGGACGTCCAGAACCCGGCTGAGGTGCAACTGCCCATGTGGCACGTGGCTGTACTGCTGCTCGCGGGCGTGGCCACGGGCGGGCTGACCTGGTGGCTGATGAGGCGCGGGGAAGCGTGAAGCCGGGGACCGAACGGGCCCGGTGACCGACGCCCACCGGGCCCGCCCGAAGCGATGGATCAGCCGACCCGGCAGGGCAGGCTCGTCGTACTGTCACCGCCCGATCCGGAGACGGTGTAGCCGAACGTCGCGCTCTTGCCCGGATCGAGCGAGCCGTTCCAGCCGGCGTTGTGGACCATCACCGACTGGCCGTTGTAGGTGGCGCTGCCGCTCCACAGGTTCTCGATCCGCTGGCCGGACGGCAGCGTCCAGTCGACCATCCAGCCGAGCATCGGGACGGTGCCGGTGTTGGTGACGGTCACCTCGGACTGGTAGCCGCCGTTCCAGCTGCCGGTCGTCTTGCGGGTGGCCGTGCAGGTGCCGGGCACCGGCTCGGACGGCGTGCCCGGCTGCTTGATGCCGGTCACCTCGCCGTTGCCGCCGTCGAAGACGACGTCCGAGCAGGAGTAGAAGGTCTCCTGGCTGTCGGAGCGCTGCCAGACCATGTAGATGATGTGGCGGCCCGACTTGCCCTCGGGGAGCTTGCCGGTCCAGGAGTAGTTGGCCTCGACCGTGCCCGGGGAGCCGTTCAGCGGCGGGTGGTCGACGCTCAGGAACGGCCGCTCCTCCATGTCGTTCCAGGTGAGCGTCTTGGTCGGGTCGAAGCCGTCCTTCGTGATGTAGACGTAGAACCAACCCGGGTGCGCCGCCCAGGCGTTGTACGAGAAGTCGACCGTCGCGCCCGAGGTGAGGTGGGTGAGCGGCCAGTCCTTGCTGGGCGTGTCGAACCCGGTGAAGTTGGTATTGCCGCCGCTGCACAGCTCGCCGTCCGGTACGAAGCCCCGGGTGCGGCCGGCGCCGTCCGAGCGGAGCACCGAGAACCAGTTGTAGAACGGCGTGGTGCCGCTGGCCTGCTGCGCGGCCCGGCACGCCGGGTTGACCGGCTTGATCTCACCCGTGTCGGTCAGACCGTCCTGCCAGCACAGGAAGGTGCGGCTGCCGGGCTTCATGGGAGTGCCGTGCGCCTCCGCCTCACCACCGGCCGTCATGACCAGGCCGAGGGCCGGAACGGTGACGAGCAGGGAGAGCAGGACCAGGAAGAAGGCTCTGGCCCGGGCAGGGAGTGCTGATCGGCGAATCGGGGGTCCCCCCGGGTTTCTTGTCAGGATCATGACAGCATCGTCCGTTCCTTGAGGTACGGGCCTGTGGATGCGTGTGCGCGGATGCGCGGGGTGGGAGCGACTCGAGGGCGGGTTCCGGTCCACCGTCATGGGAGCGCTCCCACCCCGCTGTTGCGGAAGTTAGCGCCGAGCGGCGCAGTTGTCTACGGCTGCGGCGCAAGAGCGCCGGTCAGGACGGACGGGCGTATGGGCCGGCGCACATCGCCTCACCGGCGCCTGGCGAACTGGTCTCGGGATTGCTGCAGTTGACTTTGCCTTCCTCTCACGGTTGGCTGCCGATCCGACCTTTCATGATCCGGGGGGATCCCTTTGAACCGCGCCATCCGTGCAACCGCCGTCGCCGTCGCCGTCGCCGGCCTGGCACTCGGTCTCAGCTCCTGCTCCGAGGCCGTCGACCAGGTCGACAAGGCAGTGGACGAGACGTACGAAGTCACCTACGAGGTCACGGGGAAGAACATCGACTCGATCGAGTTCCACGGCGGCGGTGGCAAGGCCATGGAGCCGAAGGTCGAGTCGGTGTCGAAGCCCGAACTGCCCTGGAAGAAGACGGTCACGCTGCGCGGCATCATGCCCGCGGCGGTCATGCCGGTCGCCGCCGACCCCGAGGGTGCCCAGGTCACATGCAAGATCATCCACAAGGGCAAGGTGATCGAGGAACAGAGTGCCGATGGTCTGGTGACCGCCGGCGGCTGCACCGCGGAGTCCCCGGTGGGGAAGTAACTCCGACGGGAGGTAACCCCGAATCGCGGGCCTTGAGGCGGGCCGGCGACCCGCACCCGGAGTTCCCGGCCGGACCTCAGGTGGACGACCTGAGTTCCGGCCGGACCTCAGGTGGACGAACCGAGTTCCGGCCGGACATCAGGCGGCGAACTCCGAGCGGTGGTCGCGAACCGTGCGGTCATCACCCCTCGTCGCCCAGCACTTCCCGCGCCCAAGCCAGTTGACGCCGCACCTGCACCGCGTCACCCCCCTCGTGCCCGTTGAACGGATACGCGTGGATCTCCTTGCGCGGCTCCGTGCCGGTCAGTTCGGCATAGCGGTTGAACGCGGCGTACGCCCCGCTCGGCGGGCAGACCGTGTCGCGCAGGCCGACGCCGAAGTGAGCCGGAGCCAGCGCGCGACGGGCGAAGGAGATGCCCTCGACGTAGGAGAGGGTGCGGTAGGCGTCGTGCTCGGCCCCCCGGCGGACGGAGAGGTAGGACGCGATCTCCCCGTACGGGCCCGCGTCCGTGAGGTCGAGCGCGCGGCGGATGCCGCACAGCAGCGGGGCGGTGACGAGCAGCGCCGCCAGGTCGGGGACGAGTCCCGCGACGGCGAGAGCCAGGCCGCCGCCCTGGCTGTTGCCGACGGCCACGGTCCGCGCGGGGTCGACGCCGGGCAGCTCCCGCACCGCCGTGACCGCGCGCACCGCATCCGTGATCAGACGGCGGTAGTGGTAATCCTCGGGAGCGAGCAGGCCGCGTACCGCCGGGCCGGGGCCGCCCGGGGCGGTGGCGTGCGGGTCGGGGGTGTCGCCGCCGCAGCCGTACTCGTCGCCCTGGCCGCGATTGTCCATCAGCAGGTGCGCGTACCCGGCGCTGACCCAGGTGAGGCGTTCGTGGGGGAGGCCCCGGCCGCGCCCGTACCCGGCGAACTCGACGACGGCGGGCAGGGGTTCACCGATATCGGCCGGCCTGCTGAACCAGGCACGCACCGGGTCGCCCGCGAAGCCCCGGAAGGTCACGTCCCAGGTCCGCGCCAGCCGCAGGCCCGTCTCCACCGGCCGCACCGACACCAGCGGGTCCGTCTGGCCGGCCTCCTTCAGCGTGCGCAGCCAGAACGCGTCGAAGTCGGCGGGCTCCCCGACGTCCGGGCGATGGCGCTCCAGTTCCGTCAGCGGCAGGTCGAACGCGGGCACGGCGGCACCTCGCAGGAGTCGGTCGTCATCCAGAAACTTGCGACGGACAACGGGCGGCAGGTCGCTGGGTCCTACCCAGGTTTGATGCGATTCCAACGCGGCACATACGCCCCAGCCGACTGCCGCAGTACCCATTGACAGCGCTTTCTGCTGCCCTTAAGTTGCCGCGAAGTTACCGGTAAGAGCTCGAAAGTTTCGGTTCCGCGTCCCATGCCCACGGGAGGCCCGAGCAATGAGCACGTCCACCACATCGGCCCCGCCGGGCACCGAGGACCCGCCTGAGGCCAGAGCCGCACCCCGACGCGGCAAGCCGGACCCCGCCTGGACCGGCTGGCGGCGGGCACTGCGCCGCGACTGGCAGTTGTACTCGCTGGCGATCCTGCCGCTGCTGTTCTTCCTGGTCTTCCGCTATCTGCCGATGATCGGCAACGTGATCGCCTTCCGGCGTTTCGAGCCGGGCGGGTCGATCTTCGGTGAGGAGTGGGTGGGGCTGCGCTATGTGCAGATGTTCCTCAGCGACCCCACCTTCTGGCAGGTGTTCCGCAACACCCTGTGGATCGGCGGGCTCACGCTGCTGTTCTGCTTCCCGGTCCCGATCGTGCTGGCGCTGCTGCTCAACGAGGTGCGCCGACGCTCCCTGAAGCGGTTCGTGCAGTCGGTCTCGTACCTTCCGCACTTCCTGTCGATCGTGATCGTCGCGGGCATCACCATGCAGATGCTGGCCAGTGACGGCCCGGTCAACCACATGCTCGGCTGGTTCGGCCACGAACCGATCCGCTTCATCCAGGAACCCGAGTGGTTCCGCACCATCTACGTCGGCTCGGAGATCTGGCAGACCGCCGGCTGGGGCACGATCCTCTACCTCGCCGCGCTCACCACGATCGACGAGGACCTGTACGAGGCCGCGCGCATCGACGGCGCCAACCGCTGGCAGCAGATCTGGCACGTCACCCTGCCCGGCATCCGGCCCACCATGGTCACGCTGCTGATCCTCAACATCGGCGCGTTCATGGCGGTCGGCTTCGAGAAGGTCCTGCTGCTGTACAACCCGCTGACGTATCAGACCGCCGACGTGATCTCGACGTACGTCTACCGGTCCGGTGTGGAGTCCAACAGCTTCAGCTACGCCGCCGCCATCGGCCTCTTCGAGGCGATCATCGGCCTGATCCTCATCACGTCCGCCAACCAGCTCTCGCGCCGCACAGTGGGGACCAGCCTGTGGTGAAGCCGAGTCGTTCCTACCGGGTCTTCCAGGGCGTCAACGGGGTGGTCCTCACCCTCGTCGTGCTGGTGACCCTGTACCCCTTCGTCAACATCCTCGCGCGGTCCTTCAGCGGGGAGCGGCAGATCCGGGCCGGTGAGGTGACCCTGCTGCCCAAGGGGTTCAACCTCACCACGTACGAGATCGTGTTCCAGGACGCGATGTTCTGGCGGAACTACGGCAACACCGTGCTGTACACGGTCGTGGCGACGGCTGTCGCCATGGTGCTGACGACCTGTTACGCCTACGTGCTGTCGAAGAAGCACCTCAAGGGCCGTGGCCTACTCGTCGGGATCGCCGTGTTCACCATGTTCTTCACCGGTGGCCTGATCCCCAACTACATCCTGGTCACCAGCCTCGGCCTGAAGAACAGCGTCTGGGCGATCGCCCTGCCCAACGCGATCAGCGTCTTCAACCTCCTGGTCATGAAGGCCTTCTTCGAGAACCTGCCGACCGAACTGGAGGAGGCCGCGCAGATCGACGGCCTCAGCACGTACGGCATCCTGCTCAGGATCGTGCTGCCGCTGTCCAAGGCGGTCGTCGCGACGATGGTCCTGTTCTACTCGGTGTCCTTCTGGAACTCCTGGTTCAGCGCCTTCCTCTACATGGACCGGACGGATCTGATGCCGGTCACCGTCTATCTGCGCAACCTCATCCAGGGCGCCACCGGCGGCGGCAACGCCGGCGCGGGCACGGAGCAGCTCAGCCAGGTCGGCGCGAACATCCAGTCGGTGACCATCGTCCTCACCGCCCTGCCGATCCTCTGCGTGTACCCGTTCGTCCAGCGCTACTTCGTCTCGGGCGTGATGCTCGGCGCGGTCAAGGGCTGACGCCGCCTCCTCAACTCGCCTACGGAACAAAGGAGTCTCCGTGCAGAACGCAGGACAGCTGTCGCGGCGCCAGATACTCGCCGCCGCCGGCTTCATCGGCCTCGCCACCCTCACCGGCTGCGGCAGCTCAGACGACGGAGGGGACGGGAAGGACCTGTCGAAGAAACAGAACGGGGCGATGAAGAACTACCGGGCCGGGCAGCGGTTCAAGGCGGCCGAGCCGCTGTCCTTCTCGGTGCTGCACAACAACAACCCGGTCTACCCCATGAAGGACGGCTGGCTGTTCTGGAAGGAACTCACCAAGCGCACCGGCGTGACCCTCGAACCGGTCGACGTCCCGCTGGCCGACTACGAGAAGAAGCGCAGCGTCCTCATCGGCGCGGGAGACGCTCCCTTCCTGATCCCCAAGACCTACCACCCCTCCGAGGTCGCCTTCGTCTCGTCGGGCGCGATCCTCCCGGTCAGCGACTACGTGCACCTGATGCCCAACTTCCGCGAGAAGGTGCGCAAGTGGAAGCTGGAGCCCGAGCTCGACTCGATCCGCCAGTCCGACGGCAGGTACTACCTGCTGCCCGGACTGCACGAGAAGGTCAAGTCCGGCTACTCGCTGTCCTTCCGCACGGACGTCCTCGACCGCCACGGCCTGAGCCTGCCCACCACCTGGGACGAGGTGTACGACGTCCTCAAGGCGCTCAAGGAGGAGTACCCCGGCACGTACCCCTTCTCCGACCGCTGGAGCACCAACACCCCGTTCCCCTGCGGCGCCCTGTTCGGCTACCTCGGCCAGGCCTTCGGCGTCCGGGCCGGATGGAGCTACGACAACATCAGCTTCGACCACAAGGCGCAGAAGTTCGTCTTCACCGGCGCCCAGGACGCCTACCGCCAGATGGTCGAGTACCTGCGCAGGCTCGTCGCCGAGAAGCTCATGGACCCCGAGAGCTTCAGCCAGACCGACGACCAGGCCGTGCAGAAACTGCTCGCCCAGAAGTCCTACGCGATCAGCGCCAACCCCCAGGAGCTGGTGCAGCACTACCGCTACAACCTGGAGAAGCAGGTCGACGGCGCCAAGATCGAGATGGTGCCGGTGCCCCTTGGACCGGCCGGCCCGGTCGTGCTCGGCGGCACCCGCCTGGAGAACGGCGTCATGGTCGCCGGCAAGGCCCTCAAGAGCGACAGCTTCGTCGCGATGATGCAGTTCCTCGACTGGCTCTGGTACTCGGACGAGGGCCAGAAGTTCTGCAAGTGGGGCGTCGAGGGCGTCACCTACACCGAGTCCGGCGGCCGGCCCCGGCTGAAGCCCGGCATTTCCCTCATGGGCTCCGACCCGGACGCCGAGAAGGACCTCCAGAAGGACTACGGCTTCTTCAACGGCGTCTTCACCTACGGCGGCAGCTGGGACCTGGTCTCCTCCTCCTTCAGCCCGGACGAGAAGAGGTTCCAGGACGCGATGACCCAGCGCGAGCAGCTGCCCATCGACCCGGCCCACCCGCTCCAGTCCTTCGAGCAGGAACAGGCGACCCTCTGGGACACCCCGCTCAAGGACACCGTCATCCAGAACACCCTCCAGTTCGTCCTCGGCAAGCGCCCGCTGTCCGAATGGAACGCCTACCTCGCCGAACTGAAGTCGAAGAACATGCAGCAGCTCGTCGACCTGCACAACAAGGCGTACGAGCGGTTCAAGAAGGAGAACGGGTGATCCGCGTCCCCGACGCGCCGACCTGCCACCTGACCGACACCGGGCGACGCCGCCTCGGCACGGCCCGCGTCGACCTCGCCCCGCGCTGCGACTACCAGGACTCCATGGAGTTCGGGCGCACCCGGCGGCCGGCCGCGGACGCCGGCTGTGTCGACTTCGCCCTGTGCCGTGATTCCCGGGACTCCGAGGACTTTGGGTGCGCCTGTCGGCGGCTGGTCGCCGGTGTCGGCCGCGTGGATCTCGTGCTGCGTCGCGGCTGCCGGGATTTCGCCGTGCCTGCGCGCGCCTGTCGGCGGCTGGTCGCCGGTGTCGGCCGCGTGGATCTCGTGCTGCGTCGCGGCTGCCGGGATTTCGCCGTGCGTGCGCGCGCCTGTCGGCGGCTGGTCGCCGGTGTCGGCCGCGTGGATCTCGTGCTGCGTCGCGGCTGCCGGGATTTCGCCGTGCGTGCGCGCGCCTGTCGGCGGCTGGTCGCCGGTGTCGGCCGCGTGGATCTCGCCCTGCGCCGGGGCTGCCGGGATTTCGCCGTGCCTGCGCGCGCCTGTCGGCGGCTGGTCGCCGGTGTCGGCCGCGTCGATCTCGTGCTGCGTCGCGGCTGCCGGGATTTCGCCGTGCCTGCGCGCGCCTGTCGGCGGCTGGTCGCCGGTGTCGGCCGCGTCGATCTCGCCCTGCGCCGGGGCTACCGGGCCTCCGCCGTGCCTGCGCGCACCCATCAGCCGCTGACCCCCGACGCCGACCGCGGCGCCCCGCCCCCGACCCCGAGCCGCCACGAGGTCAGCCTCTTCGAACTCACCCCGGTCGCCGACGAGACCCCGCCCTGGTGGGACGAGTGGCGCCTGCACGGCCGGGAGGCGGCATGAGTACCGTACGTACCTCCGACTTCGGCACCGGAGCCCTCTCCCGCGCCTCCGCCCTGATCCACACCGTTCTCACCGTCGAGGCGCTGCTGCTCCTCGCCGCCTCCCCGGGCCTGGCCGGACTGCTCCTGGTCGGTCCCGACCCCGCCAACCTCCCCCTGGCGGCCCTGTGCCTCCTGCCCGTCGGGCCGGCCCTGTCCGCCGCCCTCTACGCCCTGCACCACCGCAGCCGCGACCTCACCGAACTGCACCCGGCCCGGGCCTTCCTGCGCGGCTGGCGACTCAACGCCGTACCGGCGCTGAAGCTGTGGGCACCCCTGCTGGCCTGGCTGACGGTCATCACCTTCACCCTGACCCACTTCTCCGCCACCGGCCTGCCCGGCTGGTGGGCGCTGCTGCTCGCGGCGATCGGCGCCGGCTCCCTTCTCTGGGGCGCGCACGCCCTCGTCCTCACCTCGCTGTTCGCCTTCCGCGCCCGGGACACCGCCCGCCTCGCCGGGTACTTCCTGTTCCGGCACGGCCGCGCCACCCTCGCCGCGGCCTCCCTGCTCGTCCTGGCGGCAGCGCTGACGGCCCTGCTGACCGAGGCCCTGCCCGCCCTGCTGGCCGCCCCGCTGCTGCTGTCCCTGCTGCACGGCAGCCGCGCGGTGATCACCGAGACCCAGGAGGACTTCACGGCATGACCGCGCCCCGCACGCCGAGGATCCCGTACGGCGGTGACTACAACCCCGAGCAGTGGCCCGGGACCGTCTGGGGCGACGACCACCGCCTGTTCACCCAGGCCGGCATCGACACCCTGACCGTCGGCGTGTTCACCTGGTCCCTGACCCAACCGGCCCCGGACACCTACGACTTCACGGTCCTGGACCGCATCCTGGACCGTGCCGCAGCAGAGCACCGTCAGGTCTGTCTGGCCACCGGCACCGCCGCCCTCCCGCCCTGGCTCGCCAAACGGCACCCCGAGGTCAACCGCACCGACTTCGAGGGCCGCCGCCACCGCTACGGCCAGCGCCACAACTTCTGCCCCAGCGCACCGGCGTACCGCGAGCACGCCACCGCACTGGCCTCCCGCCTCGCCGAACGGTACGCCGACCACCCCGCCCTGCTCGCCTGGCACGTCAACAACGAGTACGGCGGCGTCTGTTACTGCGAGCTGTGCGCCGAGGCGTTCCGCGCGTGGCTCCGCGACCGGCACGGCACCCTCGACGCCCTCAACGACGCCTGGTGGACCACCTTCTGGTCCCATCGCTACACCGACTGGGACCAGATCGAGCCGCCGAACGCCCTCACCGAGCACTGGCGCGGACCCGACCACACCGCCTTCCAGGGCATCACCCTCGACTACTTCCGCTTCACCACCGACGCCCTCCTCGGCTGCTTCCTGGCCGAGAAGGAGGTGATCCGCGCCCACGACCCCGACACACCCGTCACCACCAACTTCATGGGCACCTTTCGCCCCCTCGACTACCACCGCTGGGCGCCCCACCTCGACTTCGCCTCCTGGGACAGCTACCCGCCCCTCGACGCCCCGCCGACCCGCCCCGCCCTCGCCCACGACCTGATGCGCGGCCTGAAGGACGGCGCCCCCTTCTGGCTGATGGAGCAGACGCCGTCGACGACGGCCTGCCGGGACGTCAACCCGCTCCGGCGTCCCGGCGAGCTCCGCCTCGCCACCTTCCAGGCCATCGCCCACGGCGCCGACGCCGCTCTCTACTTCCAGATGCGCGCCTCACGGGGCGCCTGCGAGAAGTACCACGGGGCGGTCATCGGCCACGCGGGCCGCGACGACACCCGGGTCTTCCGCGAAGTGGCCGCACTGGGACGGGAGCTGGAGTCCCTGGGCGACCGGACCCTCGGCGCCCGCACCCCGGCCCGCACGGCCCTCCTCTTCGACTGGGACAGCTGGTGGGCCCTGGAGATCTCCGACGGCCCGTCCCGGCTGGTCAGATACCCGGACGTGGTCCACGCCTACTACCGGGCCGCCCGCGAGGCCGGCGCCGACGTGGACGTGATCCCGCAGACCGCCGACCTCACGCCCTACGACGTGGTGCTCGCCCCCGCCCTCCACATGGTCAAGGGCGACCTCGCCACCCGCCTCGAAGAAGTGGCCGCACGCGGCGGCACGGTCCTGGCCACCTTCCTCTCCGGCCGCGTCGACGAACACGACCGCGCCTTCCTCACCGACGTTCCCGGCCCGCTCGCACCGCTGATGGGCATCCGCGTGGACGAATGGGACGCCCGCCCACCGGAGTTCACTCAACCGATCCCCGAACTGCCCGCCGAAGCACGGCTGGTCTTCGAGATCGTGCTGCCGCAAGGCGCCGAACCGGTCGCCACCTACGGCACCGACTTCTACGCGGGCACCCCCGCCGTCACCCGCAACCGCTTCGGCGACGGCGAGGGCTGGTACGTCGCCACCGCCCTCGACCAGCCGGGCGTCGACGAGGTCGTCCGCCGCGTCCTGGCCCGCCACGACCTGCTCGGCCCCTACACCGACCACCCCGCGGTGGAGACCGCCACCCGTGTCGCCCCCGACGGCACCCGCCTCCTCTTCCTCCTCAACCACGCCCCCGAACCGGCCCGCCTGGCCGCCCACACCACCGCCACCGACCTGCTCACCGGCAAACGGGTCGAGCAGGGCGACCCCTTGGTCCTCGATCCCCTGGGCGTGGCGATCCTTCAGTGGACGCGGCGCCCTCGCTCGTCCGGTACCCCCGACTTGCGGAAGAAGTAGCTGTTGATCTGGTCGCGCCACTCGCGGGCGCTGCGGAGCTGCTCCTCGTACCGCTCCGCCACCCGGGCGTGCCGCCCCGGCTCGACCAGGTCCGCGAGGCCCGCCCACACCCGGCGGGCCTCCTCTACTTCCGCCACGCCCTCGAAGTGCGTGTCGTAGATGTGCTGGATCACCGTCTTGCCGCTGTGAAGTGTGTGCCCGTAGGACACGTGGTGGAAGAACAACAGCAGCTCGTCGGGGCAGGTGCCCGGCGACTCGTACAGCTCGGCCCACGGCTTGGCGTACTGCCCGGCGTACCCGGTGCCGGTCGCCACACTGCGGTCGACGCCGATGCCGTCCCGGTCGGCGAAGTGGTAGGTGCCCCAGGGGCTGTACTCGTAGCCGTCGACGTTCGGCCCGTAGTGGTGGCCCGGCTGCACCATCCATCCCACGCCGAGCGGAGCGGTGTACTTCTCGTACGTCCGCCACGAGCCGTCGAGCACCGCGTGCAGCCCGTCGGACAAGCGCTCCGGGGCCTTGGGGAAGGTCAGCCCGATCCACTCGTCGAGCACCTCACGCGGCTCGGCGTCCGGCCGCCAGGCGAGCCGTCCGAAGGTGTACAGGTTGGCCTGGGCGAGGGGATGCCCGGTCCAGAACGGATCGTCACCGGCGTTGGACACGCCGACCAGCCCGCCCCGCGCCCGTTCCCCCACGGACGACTCCGGGTCGTGCCGGAACCGCAGCACCTCGCTCCACATCGGCCCCAGCCAGCAGACGTGCCGCTGCTGCCCGGTGTACTCCTGGGTGACCTGCACCTCCACCGCCAGCCGGGTGCGCGGCATCGCGCCGATCAGCGGCGAGACCGGCTCGCGCACCTGGAAGTCCATCGGCCCGTGCTTCACCTGGAGCACCGCGTCGGCCGCGAACTCGCCGTCCAGCGGCACGAAGTGGTCGTACGCGGCCCGGGCCCGGTCCGTCGTGCGGTCACGCCAGTCCTGACGGTGGTCGTAGACGAACGCCCGCCAGTGGACGGTGCCGCCGTACGGCCCCACAGCGGCGGCCAGCAGGTTCGCCCCGTCGGCGTGACTGCGGCCGTACGCGAACGGGCCCGGCTGGCCCTCCGAGTCGGCCTTCACCACGTACCCGCCGAAGTCGGGGATCGCCTCGTACACCCGCCGTGTCGCCGTGGCCCACCAACCCCGCACCGCCTCGTCCAGCGGATCGGCCGTGGGAAGTCCGCCGAGCACCACCGGCGCGGCGAAGGACACGGACAGGTGTGTGCGGACCCCATAAGGCCGCAGCACATCGGCGATCGCGGCCACTTCACCGATCCGATCGGTCAGCAGGTGCGCCTCGGTCTCGTGCACGTTGACGTTGTTGACGGCGACCGCGTTGATCCCGCACGCCGCCAGCAGCCTGCCGTACGCCCGCACCCGCTCCAGGTCGCCGCGCGCCCGCCCGTCCTCCCAGAACAGCGAGCCGCCCGCGTACCCCCGCTCCACCTGGCCCATGACCGGGTGCACGGCGACGTTGTCCCAGTGGTCCAGCATGCGCAGGGCGAGCGCGGGGCGATGCGTCTCCCGCGCCCACGCGCCGGTGAACGCCGCCTCGCCGAGCCGCACGACGTGGAACAGCCCGTACAGCAGCCCCCGTCCGCACGTTGCGGTGACGGTCGTCGTGCCGCCCTCACGCGCGCATGTGAAGCCCTCCTCGCCGAGGCCCTCTCCGCCGAGGTCGAGGACCAGGTCGTACGCGCCCTCGCCCGGCTGGGCGTCCCGTACGACCCGGCCCCCGAACCGTCGGCAGGCCTCCGCCACCTCCCCGTGCACCGTCTCCGCCGGCGGACCCGATCCACGGATCAGCGTCCGCCGGCCGCCGACCGCCCGGAAGGCGGCGGGCGGCAGCCAGGCCGGGTCGACCCCCTCGGGCAGGACGGGCACGGGAAGCGGCATGGGACCCCCAACTCGGCTGCTCAGGCGAGCAGTTCGACCTCCGCCGGCGTGCCCTCGCCGTCGAGGACCAGGCGGTACTTCTCGTACGTACCCGGTGGCCTCACGATGAACGCGCGTGTCTGTCCGTCCCACGCGAAGGACTCCCCGGAGCGCCGGTCCAGCGTCTGCCAGGCCGTCCCGCCGGACGAGCGCTGGAGTGTCCAGCCGCTCGGCGCCATCGCCCGGTCCGACGACGACGTCAGCGTGTACGGGACCGCCCTGGCGCGGTCGGCGACCGGCAGTTCCACGGACGTCACTGCCGCGTCCGTCGCCGACGTGTCGTGGAACGGGGCGCCCTCACCGTGGAGTACGTCCGCGCGGGGCGCCGGCACCTCGTCGTCCTGCGTGATCGACACCGGCGCGGCGTGCCTGCCCGTGCCCCAGGACGACGGCCGCGGGCCCATGTCGAATCCAGCGCACCGCCCTTGGCGAGCAGCGAGTGGGGGAGTGAGGCCTTCGTCCACGTCCGGCCGGTTGACCTCCAGCCCCTGCACGTACACGTTCTTCGCGCCGTTCCTGGGCGCCTTCACCTGATTCTCCGAGGAAAGGTACTGGTCCTTCGTCGTACCCGCCGAGGTACAGCCGCTGCCTCACACCCGCCGGGTGCTCGGTGCCGACTGGGGCGTGAAGGAGACCGCGACCACCGGCGCCACCAAGGCCGCTCTGGTCGAGACGGGCCGTAAACACGGACCCGAGGCGCCGGGGCCCGTGTCGACGGTGTTCAGCCAGTCCGGAACCGGGTCGTCCGACTCGAAAGAGGACGCGAACCTCCGCTCGGCCTCCTCGGGGGCTTCGGGCAGTGCGACCGCAACCCCCGGGGCCCCAGGGCCAGAGCGAGGGCGGCCGCCGACACGACCGCCGAACCCCCTCTGTGCCGAGCTTTCCGCTGCGTCTGCGGGTACCCTCCCTGCGCAGTGGACAACGTTGTCAAAATCGGCGGTCAAGGACCAGCAGTTGCCTAAGTGCCGGGGGAGTGTCAAGGGCGTTGGTTGTGGCATTCGGAGGCGGCGACCGGGATTTTTCCGCCGGGGAACAGACCGAGCGCTCGAGTTTCCGCGAGGTCTCAACTCGGATAAGACCCACGGCCAACCCTGTGTTCGATGTTGATCCGCTGACGGGAAGTGGACTATACCTGTCGGACGATTCACACGAGCCGCACGTCATCACCCGCACTTTCCTGCACGACCCAGCTTGACCCGATCGCGGTGCCGGGAAGAATCCCGTTCACCGCCTGAGTCCTGGAGAAGGCGAGGACTTGAGCATGGGATCCACTTCCGCCGAGAACCACGGCACCGAGGGTGTCGGCCGCCGTGATCTGATCAAAAGATCCGCCGCGCTCGGGCTGATCTCCGTTCCCACGATGAGCTTCCTGTCCGCCTGCGCCAGCAGCGGCGGCGGCGACAACGGTGACAAGGCCAAGGCCGGCAAGAAGACCGCGAAGAACCCGCTCGGCGTCAACGACACCGCGGGCATGGAATTCGTCCTGTTCGACGGCGGTTTCGGCAAGGAGTACGCCGAGGACGCCGTGAAGATCTACGAGAAGAACTTCTCCAAGGCGAAGGTGAAGTTCTCCGCCACCCAGAAGATCCAGTCCACCCTGCAGCCCCGTTTCAACCAGGGCACCCCGCCGGACCTCATCGACAACTCCGGCGCCGAGCAGATGGACATGGGCGTCCTGGTCGGCAAGAACCAGCTCACCGACCTCACCCCGCTGCTGGACGCGCCCTCCTACGACGCCCCGGACAAGAAGGTCCGCGACACGCTGCGCCCCGGCATCGTCGAGATGGGCCAGTTCGACGGCGAGAAGGTCTGGATCCTCTACTACGCCTACACGGTCTACGGCGTCTGGTACTCGCAGAAGGCCCTCGACTCGCTCGACGAGCAGTACCCCGAGACGTGGGACCAGATGCTCGCGGTCTGCGAGAAGGCCAAGAAGAAGGGCATGGCGGGCTGGACGTACGCGGGCAAATACCCGTACTACCTCCCCTTCTCGCTCTACCCGATGATCGGCAAGGTCGGCGGCCGCGAGGTTCTGGACGCCATCGACAACCTGGAGCCGAACGCCTGGAAGCACCCGGCCGTCAAGGCCTGCTTCGACGCGTACTACGAGCTCTACAAGAAGGGCTACATCCTCAAGGGCACCCCGGGCCTGGACCACATCCAGTCGCAGACCGCCTGGGCCCAGGGCAAGGCGCTGTTCATCCCGAACGGCTCCTGGGTGGAGAACGAGTCGGCGAACGTCATCCCGAAGGACTTCGACCTGGCCGTCTCGGCGCCCACCGGCCTCGACTCCTCCGACAAGATGCCGTTCGGCACCATCTGGGCCTCCGGTGGCGAGCCCTTCATCGTCCCGGCCAAGGCGAAGAACGCCGAGGGCGGCATGGAGCAGTTGCGCATCATGCTCAGCGAGGCGTCGTCGAAGAACTTCACCGGCAAGGTGAAGTCGCTGACCGCGTACAACGGCGGCACCGACGGCATCGCCCTCACCCCGGGTCTGAAGTCCGGCGTCGCGGCGCTGGACAAGGCCGGGGAGAACGTGGTGAATCCCCGTATCCAGGACTGGTACGTGCAGTTGCAGAAGGAGAAGATCGGCGTGTCCGGCCTGGGCGAGATGATGGCCGGCCGTCTCACTCCGGCCGAGGCCGTCAAGAGGATCCAGGGCTACGCCGACGAGGCCGCCAAGGACGACTCGATCAAGCACTACAAACATCAGTAACGGCACCGGAAACCCAATTTCCGCAACGGCACCGGAGTGGCGATGCAGCACGGCAAGTACCGGTTCATCGTGGGCTTCCTCGCGCTGCCCCTGGGACTGTACGCGCTCTTCGTGGTCTGGCCGTTCATCCAGTCCATCTACTACTCGTTCACGGACTGGACCGGCCTGAGCCCCGAATTCAAAATGGTCGGTTTCGACAACTACAGCCGGATACTCGACGACGAGATCTTCTGGAAGTCGTTGCAGCACAGCCTGCTGTTCGCGCTCCTGCTGCCGGTCGTGACGATCAGCCTGGCGCTGTTCTTCGCATTCATGATCAATGTGGGCGGAAGAAAGAGGAGGAACGGCCCGGTCGTCTCCGGTGTCCGCGGTTCCTCCTTCTACAAAATCGTCTACTTCTTCCCGCAGGTCCTCTCGATCGCCATCGTCGCGCTGCTGTTCGCGTTCGCGTACAACCCGGACAGCGGCGCGATCAACTCGATCCTGCGCGGGGTCGGGCTGGACGGCGTCCAGCCGCTGTGGCTGGGCGACCCCGACCTCGCGCTGTGGGCCGTGATGGCGGTGCTCGTCTGGTCCACGGTCGGCTTCTTCGTGGTCCTCTTCTCCGCCGGCATGGCCTCCATCCCGGCGGAGATGTACGAGGCCGCGCTGCTGGACGGGGCGGGCCGGGCCACGACGTTCTTCCGCATCACCCTGCCCCTGCTCTGGGACACCGTGCAGTCGGGCTGGGTCTACATGGGCATTCTCGCCCTGGGCGCCGAGTCGTTCGCGGTCGTGCAGATCATGACGACCGGGCCGGGCGGTCCCGACTACTCGACCACCGTCATGGTCCTGTACGTGTACCAGAAGGCGTTCCGTGACGGGCAGGCCGCCTACGCCACCACCATCGGTGTCGCCCTGCTCGTCGTCACGCTGGCCTTCGCCGCCGTGGTGATGCGGCTGGGCCGTCGCGAGCGGCTGGAGTACTGATGAAGACGACACAGACCCCCGCGCCCGTGCCGGCCGAGTCCGGCGCGCCCGTCACCAAGGCCGACATCCCGCCGGGCCCGCCTTTGAGGGAGAAGAAGGAGGGCACGGTCCTCAACGCCTTCTCCCACGGCATCCTCGTCCTCTGGGCGTTCATGGTGGTGATGCCCCTGCTCTGGGCGGTCATGACGTCCTTCAAGGACGACCGCTCGATCTTCTCCTCTCCCTGGTCGCTGCCGGACACCCTGCACTTCGACAACTGGTCGCGGGCGTGGACCGAGGCCAACATGAGCGACTACTTCCTCAACACCGTCCTGGTGGTGGGCGGTTCGCTCGTCGGCACCCTCGTCCTCGGCTCGATGGCGGCCTACGTCCTGGCCCGCTTCGACTTCCCGGGCAACCGTTTCATCTACTACCTGTTCATCGGCGGCATGAGCTTCCCGATCATGCTGGCGCTGGTACCGCTGTTCTACGTCGTGAACAACATGGGCCTGCTGAACACCATCCACGGCCTGATCCTCGTCTACATCGCCTACTCGCTCCCCTTCACGGTGTTCTTCCTGACGGCGTTCTTCCGCACCCTGCCGACGTCGGTGGCGGAGGCGGCCTTCGTCGACGGTGCCTCGCACAGCCGTACGTTCTTCCAGATCATGCTGCCCATGGCCAAGCCGGGCCTGATCAGCGTCGGCATCTTCAACTTCCTGGGCCAGTGGAACCAGTACATGCTCCCCACGGTCCTCAACACCGACCCCGACAAGCGCGTCCTCACCCAGGGCCTCGTCCAGTTGGCGGTCAGCCAGGGCTACAAAGGCGACTGGTCGGGCCTCTTCGCGGGCCTGGTGATGGCCATGCTCCCGGTCCTGGCGGCGTACATCATCTTCCAGCGACAGGTGGTGCAGGGCCTGACGGCGGGCGCCCTGAAGTAGCGACGGCCTGCGACAGCTGAGCCGGAGGGTTTCGCGGCCCGGCGTCACCAGGAGCGGACACTGGCGCCGAGGCCGGATGGGTGCGCGGCTCGGCGCGACGAGGTGCCGCTGCGCCCACCCGTGCCGCCCTTAGCGGCACGATTGCCCGCAGCGGGGCGGACCATCGGCCCGCAGCGGGGCGGACCATCGGCCCCCGGCTGGGCGGACCACCGGCCCGCCGCCAGGGCGGCGACGGCGCTGGGGCGGCCACGACGCGCCCGCACCCGCGCACGCACGGAAACAGAAGGGGGCGTGTCGGGGGGCCGCCCGCACCGGCACCCGCGCACGCACGGAAGGGGGCGTGTCGGGGGGCCGCCCGCACCGGCACCCGCGCACGCACGGAAGGGGGCGTGTCGGGGGGCCGCCCGCACCGGCACCCGCGCACGCACGGAAGGGGACGTGTCGGGGGGTGTCCGCCCGCAGCGGTTGGCGCGTCAACGCCAGTCAGTCGGTGTCCGACCCCATCGCGCCGTTCCGAGGACGGACACCCCCCGGCGCGGCCCCGACCCACAGCCACCGCGTAGGCGCAAGCGGCGCGCGCCCCCACCGAACCGCACAGGCCGCCGCAGGCACCCCCCGCCCAACCGCCGGAGGCACACGTAGCGCTCCGCAACCACATGCACACACCTCGAATCGG
The DNA here is from genome assembly GCF_014205255.1 of Streptomyces caelestis. Classification (GTDB taxonomy): domain Bacteria; phylum Actinomycetota; class Actinomycetes; order Streptomycetales; family Streptomycetaceae; genus Streptomyces; species Streptomyces caelestis. Next base: position 6,673,067 of record NZ_JACHNE010000001.1, read on the forward strand.
TTCAACCTCTTGACGGGAGGCAACCCGAACGGCTCAGCTTAGAGTTCACTAGTTGGACATGGACGGGGTCTCATCGAAGCGGCCCCGCGCGCAGGAGGTCGTCGTGGAGACTCCGGGGTCGCAGTCATCGCTGCACCGAGCCAACCTGGAGCGGGTCGTACGAGCCGTGCGCCTGGCGGGCTCCCTCACCCAGGCCGAGATCGCCCGGACGACGGGCCTGTCCGCGGCGACGGTGTCCAACATCGTCCGGGAGTTGAAGGACGGTGGCACGGTCGAGGTCACACCGACCTCGGCGGGCGGCCGCAGGGCCCGCAGCGTGTCACTCAGCGGTGACGCCGGCATCGTCATAGGGGTCGACTTCGGCCACACCCACCTCCGCGTCGCCATCGGCAACCTCGCCCACCAGGTCCTCGCCGAGGAGTCCGAGCCCCTCGACGTCGACGCCTCGTCGAACCAGGGCTTCGACCGGGCGGAACAGCTGGTCACCCGCCTGATCGAGGCCACCGGGGTCGACCGTACCAAGATCGCCGGCGTCGGCCTCGGCGTGCCCGGCCCGATCGACGTGGAGTCCGGCACCCTCGGCTCGACCTCGATCCTCCCCGGCTGGACCGGCACCAAGCCCGCCGAGGAGCTCCGCGGCCGCCTCGGCGTCCCCGTGCACGTGGACAACGACGCCAACCTCGGAGCCCTCGGCGAAATGGTCTGGGGCAGCGGCCGCGGCGTGCGCGACCTGGCGTACATCAAGGTCGCCAGCGGCGTCGGTGCGGGCTTGGTGATCAACGGCAAGATCTACCGCGGTCCGGGCGGTACCGCCGGAGAAATCGGACATATTACACTCGACGAATCCGGCCCCGTGTGCCGCTGCGGAAACCGCGGCTGCCTGGAGACCTTCGCGGCCGCGCGCTACGTGCTCCCGCTCCTCCAGTCCAGCCACGGCACCGACCTGACGATGGAAGGCGTCGTACGGCTCGCGCGGGACGGAGACCCGGGCTGCCGTCGGGTGATCGCCGACGTCGGCCGCCACATCGGCAGTGGAGTCGCCAATCTCTGCAACCTGCTGAACCCGAGCCGTGTGGTCCTCGGCGGTGATCTCGCCGAGGCCGGTGAACTGGTACTCGGACCGATCCGGGAGTCCGTCGGCCGCTACGCCATCCCCAGCGCGGCACGCCAGCTTTCCGTTCTCCCCGGGGCGCTCGGCGGCCGTGCGGAGGTGCTCGGAGCGCTCGCGCTGGCCCTCAGCGAGATGGGCGATTCAACACTTTTGGACGGCACTGCCGTTGGGGCGCTCCAGGCGGCAACCCCTGCCTTCACTTAGAGAACGGATGGCACCGTTGCCATCTCGTTAAGGATTTACTTCTTGACGTCGCACGTGTGGCCGAGTTGACTTCCAGCCACCTCGGCCGCAATGTCGCGGCCTCGTCAGGGAGGTTTCTGAAGTGAACACGCGTATGCGTCGCGCCGCCGTTGCGATTGCCGCCGGTGCGATGGCTGTTTCGCTTGCTGCCTGTGGCAGCGCCAAGGAGTCCGGCGGCAACGCCGACTCCACCGGGTCCGCGAAGAAGGGCGACGACATCAAGGTCGGCCTGCTCCTTCCGGAGAACGCGACCGCGCGCTACGAGAAGTTCGACCGGGTGCTCATCGAGAAGAAGGTCAAGGAACTCACCAACGGCAAGGGCGAGGTCGTCTACGCCAACGCCAAGCAGGACGCCAGCACCCAGAACCAGCAGGTCGACACGATGGTGACCAACAAGGTCGACGTGCTGATCGTGGACGCCGTGGACTCCAAGGCCATTGCCGGCTCGGTGAAGAAGGCCAAGGACGCGAACATCCCCGTCGTCGCCTACGACCGCCTGGCCGAGGGCCCGATCGACGCCTACACCTCGTTCGACAACGAGACCGTCGGCAAGACCCAGGGCGAGGCCCTGCTGAAGGCCCTGGGCGACAAGGCCAAGGACGGCCAGATCGTCATGATGAACGGGTCCTCCACCGACCCGAACGCCGCCCAGTTCAAGAAGGGCGCGCACTCCGTGCTCGACGGCAAGGTGAAGATCGGCCGCGAGTACGACACCAAGGAGTGGAAGCCGGAGAACGCCAACTCCAACATGGAGGGCGCCATCTCCGCCCTCGGCAAGGACAAGATCGTCGGCGTCTACTCCGCCAACGACGGCATGGCGGGCGGCATCATCACGGCCCTGAAGGCGGCCGGCATCGCCGACATCCCCGTCACCGGCCAGGACGCCGAACTCGCGGGCGTGCAGCGCATCATCACCGGTGAGCAGTACATGAGCGTCTACAAGCCCTACCCGCAGGAGGCGAACGTCGCGGCCGAGATGGCCGTCGCTCTCGCCCAGGGCAAGTCGCTCGACTCGATCGCCAAGGACAAGGTCGACAGCCCGACCACCAAGGCCATCCCCTCCGTCCTGGTCCCGGTCGTCTCGCTGACCAAGGACAACATCAAGGACACCGTCATCAAGGACGGCATCTACACCGTGAGCGAGATCTGCTCCGGCAAGTACAAGGCCGCCTGCGACAAGATCGGCCTCGAGTAGGCGATCGGTCTCCGATAAGCAGCCGTCAGGTCCCCTGGGGGAAACGGGAGTCCGGGTCCGGACTCCCGTGAAGCCCGTACGGGACCGGCTGCCCAGAGTTCCTCCGGCGTCCCGCCACACCAGCCCCGCAAGCTCCGCGGGGCGCCGGAGTGATCACTCCTCCCACACTTCTGCACAACCTCCCGCCGGGTCAGGCGGCGAAGGAGATGGTTCACGTGTCCGCTACGCCCGTGCTGGCGTTGCGCGGGGTCTCCAAGCGGTTCGGTGCCGTACAGGCGCTCACCGACGTAGAGCTTGAGGTCCACGCCGGTGAAGTGGTCGCCCTGGTCGGCGACAACGGAGCCGGAAAGTCCACGCTGGTCAAGACGATCGCCGGCGTGCACCCCATCGATGAGGGCGTCATCGAATGGGACGGCAGGTCCGTCCAGATCAACAAACCGCACGACGCCCAGAACCTGGGCATCGCGACCGTCTACCAGGACCTCGCGCTGTGCGACAACATCGACGTCGTCGGCAACCTCTACCTGGGCCGGGAGATCCGCAAGCGCGGTGTCCTGGACGAGGTGGAGATGGAGCGCCGCTCCCGCGAGCTGCTCGACACGCTGTCGATCCGCATCCCCAGCGTCCGCATCCCGATCGCCTCGCTCTCCGGCGGCCAGCGCCAGACCGTGGCCATCGCCCGGTCCATGCTCGGGGAGCCCAAGCTGGTCATCCTCGACGAGCCCACCGCCGCCCTCGGCGTCGAGCAGACCGCGCAGGTTCTCGACCTGGTCGAGCGGCTGCGCGAGCGCGGCCACGCCGTGATCCTCATCAGCCACAACATGGCCGATGTGAAGGCCGTGGCGGACAAGGTCGCCGTGCTGCGCCTCGGGCGTAACAACGGCATCTTCGAGGTCAAGTCGACCTCGCAGGAAGAGATCATCTCCGCCATCACCGGCGCCACCGACAACGCCGTGACCCGCCGTGCGGCGCGCACGAACGGGGAGGTTTCCAAGTGAGCATCGACAAGACCTCCGCGGCTCCCGAAGACCACGTCGTGGAGAACCCCGAGGCGGCCAAGGCCGCCGTCACGGTCGTCGACCCCCGGCTGCTGGTGCGCGAGCAGGGCCTCGCGGGCTACGTCACCGAGTTCAAGCGGAAGATGAAGTCCGGCGACCTGGGCTCCATCCCGGTCGTCATCGGCCTGGCGATCATCTGGCTCATCTTCACGAGCCTGAACTCCAACTTCCTCACCGCGGGCAACCTGTCCGACATGTCCGTCGCCATGGTCGGCACGGGCATGATCGCCGTCGGCATCGTGTTCGTGCTGCTGCTGGGCGAGATCGACCTGTCGGTCGGCTCGGTCAGCGGTGTCGCGGGTGCGAGCTTCGCCGTGCTGAACGTCACCAACGGCATGAACGAGTGGCTCGCCTTCCTGCTGGCCATCGTCACCGGCACGGTCGCCGGCGCGCTGCACGGCTTCTTCTTCGCGAAGATCGGTGTCCCCGCGTTCGCCGTCACCCTGGCCGGACTGCTGTTCTGGAACGGCTTCATGCTCCAGATCCTGGGCGACAACGGCACGATCAACCTCGACCCGGACGGGGTCGTGGCCCAGCTGACCAGCTACTACTTCTCCGACGTGGCCGCCGCCTACGGCCTGGCCGCCGTGGTGACCGCCGGGTTCTTCCTCAGCTCCTTCCTCGGCAACCGGCGCCGGGAGGCCGCGGGGGTGCCGTCGCGGCCGCTGAGCGAGACCATCGTGCGGACGGTGCTGCTGGCGATCGTCGCGTTCACCGTCGCCATCGTCTTCAACCAGTACAAGGGCCTGCCGCTGGCCGTGGTGATCTTCATCGTGGTGCTGCTGGTCACGGACTTCGTGCTGCGTCGCACGGCGTACGGACGGAAGGTGTTCGCGCTCGGCGGCAGCGTCGAGGCGTCGCGCCGGGCCGGCATCAACGTGGAGATGGTCCGGATCTCGGTGTTCGCGATCTCCGGGACCTTCGCCGCGGTGGGTGGTCTGTTCATCGCCTCGAAGATCGCGGCGGCCAACCAGGGCGCCGGTGGCGGCGACCTGCTGATGAACGCGATCGCGGCCGCGGTGATCGGCGGCACGTCGCTGTTCGGCGGTCGTGGGCGCACGTGGAACGCGCTGCTGGGCGTGCTGGTGATCGTGTCGATCCAGTACGGGCTGGCGCTGGAGGGCATCGCTTCTCCGGTCCAGTACATGATCACCGGTGGTGTGCTGTTGGCCACGGTCGTGATCGACGCGGTGACGCGTAAGACGCAGAAGACCGCGGGTCGCGCGTAGCGCTGAAGGACATGACCGTGCCCGGCACCGGAAGGGTGCCGGGCACAGTCATGTCGTAGGTGCGGCACAACTTGGGTACAGCCGAACGCGTGACGTACGACGCACAGCCTCGGCGCCGCCCGCGAAGGCGGAACATTAGACTCGACAAGCCCGGCAACAGCTCTACTGCAAGGAGGCACGGGTGCCGCTGCTGACCCGTATCAGGGGACCGCGCGATCTGGACCGGCTCAGCCTGGAGGAGTTGAACCAGCTGGCGGAGGAGATCCGGACCTTCCTTGTCGAAGCGGTCTCCAAGACCGGCGGTCACCTCGGCCCCAATCTCGGCGTGGTGGAACTCACCATCGCCCTGCACCGGGTCTTCGACTCGCCCAAGGACAAGGTGCTCTGGGACACCGGTCACCAGTCCTACGTGCACAAACTGCTCACCGGCCGCCAGGACTTCTCCCGGCTGAAGATGAAGGGCGGCCTGTCCGGCTACCCCTCGCAGGCCGAGTCCGAGCACGACGTCATCGAGAACTCGCACGCCTCGACCGTCCTCGGCTGGGCCGACGGCATCGCCAAGGCCAACGAGCTGCTCGAGCGCGACAGTCACGTCGTCGCCGTGATCGGTGACGGCGCGCTGACCGGCGGCATGGCCTGGGAGGCGCTGAACAACATCGCCGACGCCAAGGACCGTCCGCTCGTCATCGTCGTCAACGACAACGAGCGCTCCTACGCCCCGACCATCGGCGGCCTCGCCAACCACCTGGCGACCCTGCGGACGACGGACGGCTACGAGCGGTTCCTCGCCCGCACGAAGGAGGTGCTGGAGCGCACCCCCGTCGTCGGGCGGCCGCTCTACGGCACCCTGCACGGCGCCAAGAAGGGCCTGAAGGACTTCATCGCCCCGCAGGGCATGTTCGAGGACCTCGGCCTGAAGTACGTCGGCCCCATCGACGGACACGACCTGGAGGCCCTGGAGTCCGCGCTCGCCCGGGCCAAGCGGTTCGGCGGGCCGGTCATCGTGCACTGCCTCACCGAGAAGGGCCGCGGCTACCAGCCCGCCCTCCAGGACGAGGCCGACCGCTTCCACGCCGTCGGCAAGATCCACCCCGACACGGGCCTGCCCATCGCCTCCTCCGGCGCCGACTGGACGTCCGTGTTCGGCGAGGAGATGGTCAAGCTGGGTGAGGAGCGCGAGGACATCGTCGCCATCACCGCCGCCATGCTCCAGCCGGTGGGCCTGGACAAGTTCGCCAAGCGCTTCCCCGAACGGGTCTACGACGTCGGCATCGCCGAGCAGCACGGCGCCGTGTCCGCGGCGGGCCTGGCGACGGGCGGCGTGCACCCGGTGTTCGCGGTGTACGCCACCTTCCTCAACCGCGCCTTCGACCAGGTGCTGATGGACGTGGCCCTGCACAAGTGCGGAGTGACCTTCGTGCTGGACCGGGCCGGTGTCACCGGCACCGACGGGGCGTCCCACAACGGCATGTGGGACATGTCGATCCTGCAGGTCGTGCCGGGGCTGCGGCTGGCCGCGCCGCGTGACGCCGACCAGGTCCGCGCACAGCTGCGCGAGGCCGTCGCGGTCGACGACGCGCCGACCGTGGTCCGCTTCTCCAAGGGCGCCGTCGGTCCCGCCGTTCCCGCCGTGGGCCGGGTCGGCGGCATGGACGTGCTGCGCGAGCCCGGTACCGACCGGCCCGACGTGCTGCTGGTCTCCGTCGGTGCCCTCGCGCCGATGTGCCTGGAGATCGCCGGCCTGCTCGACAAGCAGGGCATCTCCGCCACCGTCGTCGACCCGCGCTGGGTCAAACCCGTCGACGAGGCCATGGCGCCGCTCGCCGAGCAGCACCGCGTGGTCGTCACCGTGGAGGACAACAGCCGGGTCGGCGGTGTGGGTTCCGCCATCGCCCAGGCGCTGCGCGACGCGGGCGTCGACGTGCCGCTGCGCGACTTCGGCATCCCGCCGCGCTTCCTCGACCACGCCTCGCGCGCCGAGGTCATGGCCGAGATCGGCCTCACCGCGCCGGACATCGCCCGCCAGGTGACCGGGCTGGTCGCCAAGCTGGACGGCCTCCCCCACTCTCGGCTGCGCTCGAGCGGGGGGACCCCCACCGAGCGCTCCGCGGCCGACGCCGTCGACTCCGTGGAACCCGCGCGCGACTGACACCGCTGAATGGGCCGGTTCCACCACCGTGAAGGGTGGTGGAACCGGCCCATTGGCGTGAATCCGACCGCGCCGGGGCATACGGACGGTGCCCCCTCTCGATCATGTCGAGGACGACAAGCGTGGGAGGTACCCCGTGAGCAGTACCCTCTTCCGGACGAAGAAGGTCGAGCAGTCCATCCTCGACACCGAGGAGCCAGAGCACGCGCTCAAGAAGTCCTTGTCCGCGCTGGATCTGACCGTCTTCGGCGTCGGCGTGATCATCGGCACCGGCATCTTCGTCCTCACCGGAACAGTCGCGAAGAACAACGCCGGGCCCGCGACGGCTCTGGCGTTCGTCGCGGCCGGCGTCGCGTGCGCGCTGGCCGCGCTGTGTTACGCCGAGTTCGCGTCGACGGTCCCGGTCGCCGGATCCGCCTACACGTTCTCGTACGCCTCCCTCGGTGAGCTGCCCGCCTGGATCATCGGCTGGGACCTGGTCCTGGAGTTCGCGCTCGGTACGGCGGTGGTGGCCGTCGGCTGGTCGGGCTACATCCAGTCACTCATGGACAACGCGGGCTGGGCGATGCCCGCGGCCCTGGGCAGCAGAGAGGGCTCCGACGTCTTCGGCTTCGACATCCTCGCCGCCGCGCTCGTCCTCGTCCTCACCGGCATCCTCGTACTCGGCATGAAGCTGTCCGCGCGGATCACGTCGCTCGTCGTCGCCATCAAGGTGACGGTCGTCCTCGTCGTGATCATCGCGGGCGCGTTCCTCATCAAGGGCGAGAACTACGACCCGTTCATCCCGAAAGAGCAGCCCGTGGAGGCCGGGGCAAGTCTCGACTCCCCGCTGATCCAGCTCATGTTCGGCTGGGCGCCCTCCAACTTCGGCGTGATGGGCATCTTCACCGCCGCCTCCGTCGTGTTCTTCGCGTTCATCGGCTTCGACGTCGTGGCCACGGCGGCGGAGGAGACCCGGAACCCGCAGCGCGACATGCCGCGCGGCATCCTCGGCTCGCTCCTCATCTGCACGGCCCTGTACGTCGCTGTGTCGATCGTCGTGACCGGCATGCAGCACTACAGCCGGCTGTCCGTCGACGCGCCGCTCGCGGACGCGTTCAAGGCCACCGGGCATCCCTGGTACGCGGGTTTCATCAGCTTCGGCGCCGCGGTCGGTCTGACGACGGTGTGCATGATCCTGCTGCTCGGGCAGACCCGGGTGTTCTTCGCGATGAGCCGTGACGGGCTGCTGCCGCGGTTCTTCTCCCGCGTCCACCCGCGGTTCAGGACCCCGCACCGGCCGACCATCCTGCTCGGCGTCGTCATCGCGGTCCTGGCCGGCTTCACGCCGCTGACCGAGCTCGCCGCGCTGGTGAACATCGGCACGCTGTTCGCCTTCGTGGTCGTCGCCATCGGTGTGCTCGTCCTCCGCAGGACCCGCCCCGACCTGCACCGGGCCTTCCGTACCCCCTGGGTGCCGGTCATCCCGATCCTGTCGGTGTGCGCCTCGCTGTGGCTGATGATCAACCTGCCCGCCGAGACGTGGGTGCGGTTCGGCATCTGGATGGCCGCCGGGTTCTTCGTGTACTTCCTCTACGGCCGTACACACAGCCGCCTCGCAAGGAGCGAGCAAACACAGCCCTAGCTCCGGCGGTTCGGCCGTGGTCGCGGGCCAACCGCCGGCGCACGCGTTCTTCACCGAACTGAGCCTGGCCCCACAAGCCGATACGGCGGACTCACCCTCTACCAGATTTTCGACGCCGTCCAAGACCTGCTGAACTGCTGGACCCGCACGATTCTTCCGCGATCCGGCGTACGCACTGATTTCTCAGTCCTGGGAGGGGATGTCCAGGGCGGTCCCGTACAGGCGGGATACCCGGATCAGGATCACCACGCGCCGGTCGGGCAGCGGCTGCTCGCCGGGGGCCGCCCCGTCGGCCGGGTCCACGATCTCCGCCTCGCCCTCCGCCACGGCGAACGACCAGACGTCCGGACCGCTGACGTGCAGTGAGGTGTGCGGGTTGCGGCGCAGTTGACGGACCTTGAGGCGGTCGGCGGTGGAGGAGATGCGCAGTAGGCGCTCCTCGGCGTTCCAGTCGTAGAGGACGGTCGACAGGTGCGGGTGGCCGGTGCTCCTGACGCTCGCGAGTACGCCGAACTGCTGCTGCCGCAGCAGCTGGGAGAGCTCCTGTTCGGTGAGCACCCGGGGGGCGGGGCCGTCGTTCTCGGTGGTGCCGGTGGTGGTTTCGGTGGCGGTGTTCTCGCTCATGGGGATCAGCCTTTCAGCGGTCGGGGCGGGAGAGGGGAAAGGATGGGTCAGACGGCTCCGGCGTGGGCGGGAGTCTGCGTGTCGGCGGCCGGCTCCTCGGCGGCCTGGCGCTCGGGGCGGCGCAGCATCGTGAAGGCGACGGCGAAAGCGACGACGAGGATCCCCGTGCCCACCGCGAAGGCGAGCCGGTAGCCGCCGGTCAGCGCCTCGGCCGCCGTCCGGCCGTCAGCCGCGAGGCTCTCGGTGCGGGAGGCGGCCAGAGTGGACAGGACCGCGACGCCCAGGGCCATGCCGATCTGCTGGGTGGTGTTGAACAGGCCGGACGCGAGACCGGCGTCCTCCTCGTTCGCGCCGGACATACCGAGTGTGGTCAGCGCCGGCAGCGCGAGGCCGAAGCCCGCGGCGAGCAGCATGACCGGAAGGAGGTCGACGGCATAACTGGCCTGCACGGGGACGCGGGTGAGGAGAGCGAGGGCGCCGACGAGGAGCGAGATGCCCGCCAGCAGGACGTTGCGCTCACCGAAGCGGGCGTTGAGACGGGCGGAGACTCCCAGCGAGACGGCACCGATGACGGCGGCTGCCGGGAGCATCGCGAGGCCGGTCTCGGCGGCGCCGTATCCGAGCACCTTCTGCAGGTACAGGGCGACGAGGATCTGGAAGGAGAAGAGCGCGGCGACCATCAGGATCTGGACCAGGTTGGCGGCCAGGACGCTGCGCGAGCGGAAGATCCGCAGCGGCATCAGGGGGTTCTTCGTGGTGGCCTGCCGGACGAGGAACGCGGCGAGCAGTACGGCGGCGAGGGCGCCGAAGCCGAGGGTGCGGCCAGAGGTCCAGCCGTACTCCTCGACCTTGACGACGGTGTAGATGCCGAGCATCAGACCGGTGGTGACCAGAACCGCGCCGACTACGTCCGCGCCCGCCTTGAGGCCCGAACCGACGTCACCGGGCAGGACGCGGACGGCGATCGCGAGGACGCCGATGCCGATCGGCAGGTTGATGAAGAAGATCCAGTGCCAGTTGAGCGCGTCGGTGAGTACACCGCCGAGGACCTGGCCGATGGACGCGCCCGCCGCGCCGGTGAAGCTGAAGGCGGCGATGGCCCTGGCGCGCTCCCTGGGCTCGGTGAACAGCGTCACGAGGATGCCCAGGCTGACGGCGGAGGCCATCGCGCTGCCGATGCCCTGGAGGAAGCGGGCGGCGATCAGTACGGCGGGCGAGGTGGCCACGCCGGCCAGCAGCGAGGCGGCGGTGAAGACGGCGGTGCCGGCCAGGAACATGCGCCTGCGACCGATCAGGTCGCCGAGCCGGCCGGCCAGCAGGAGCAGGCTGCCGAACGCGATGAGGTAGGCGTTGACGACCCAGCTGAGGCCGGCGGGGGTGAACCCCAAGTCGTTCTGGATGGCCGGCATCGCCACGGTCACGATGGACCCGTCGAGGATGATCATCAGCATCCCGGTGGCGATGACTCCGAGGGCGAGCCGTCGTGAGCGCGGGGCGGCGGGAGAAGCGGGCGACGGCGCGGAGCCGGATGCGGCAAACATGTGGTCTCTCCTGTCAGTTGGGGCAACAGGAGAGACCGTAGCAGATGGTTTTGTTGCAGACTATTTCTTTCGGTCTTACTTTGCCTCGCCTCCCCGCCTCCCCGCCTACCTGGACTGGCGCGCCCGGCGGGCGGTGCGCGGGGCCTCGACAGGGTTCGCCAGAGCGCCGCCGACGAGGCACCTCAGGGCCCGCAGGAGGGCCTCCCTGTCCCCGTCGGGAAGCGTGGTCAGGGCGTCGCGATGCACGCGGTCGACGATCTTCTGACTCTGCTCGGCGACGCGGGCGCCCTCGTCGGTGACGGCGATGATCCGGGCCCGCCGGTCCGTACTGGAAGGGCGGCGCTCGGCCAGACCCGCCTCCTCCAGGGCGTCCACCGTCACCACCATCGTGGTCTTGTCCATGTCGCCGATCTCGGCGAGCTGGATCTGAGTGCGCTCCTCCTCCAGGGCGTGGACGAGCACGCAGTGCATTCGAGCGGTCAGGCCGATCTCGGCGAGGGCGGCGGACATCTTGCTCCGCAGGACGTGACTGGTGTGGTCGAGGAGGAACGACAGGTCCGGTTCGGTGCGCGCGGGCGTCATGGCGGTCATGCCGGCCAGCGTAGAGCAAATCGATCCGAGGCGGATTATCCAGAAGAGACCTTAAGGGCGCACCCGTTCCGCCGGGTTGCGGGCCCACCCCGCCCCAGCAAAACGCCGGGCGCCTACGGACGGACCGTACGCGGTCCCGCCACCTCCGCCCCCAGCTCCCCGACCCGCCTCCGTAGCTCCCGGTCCGCCGTGACCACCAGCACCGGACGCTCGCCCGCCCCCGCGACCACGTCCACGATGTGATCGTCCCCACTGCCGACCGCCGACTCCACCCGCACCCCGGTCACGGACTCCACCCCTCGCGCCGCCCCCTCCACCACGAGCAGGATCTCCACCGGCCCGGCCACCTCCGGCACCCCGTCCGACGCCAGCCGGTCCCGCAGCCGCTCCGCCGCCCCCTTCCGGTCCCGCCACCACCCGTCCGGTACCGACCCGACGACATTCGCGGCGTCGACGACGACAAGCAGGGGAGCGTGGCTGTTCATGTGGTCAGGGTCGCATGGCGGATCACGGCCGGACAGGGGGCGGGCGCGGCGTCCGGTCGTCCCGCCCGCGTAAGGTGAACCGGTGAACGGCGACTGGCTCATCCGCGGCCGCGACGGCCGCCTCACCGTCTACCTGCCCTCCGGCGACGCCGTCCTGTGCCGTGCGGAACGTGGCCCCGCCGGCTCCTGGGACGCCCCCCGAACCGTCGGCGGCACCCAGAAGCTGCACCCGGGTGTCGCGGTCGGCCAGGGCGCCGACGGCTACGCCCATCTGGCCGCCTGGCGGCCCACCGTCCCGGGCGAGTCGGGGCTCGTGCACTCCACTCACTTCCGGCCCCGGCTCGCGCCCCTGGACTGGGTCCCGATCGGGCACCCCGACAAGAAGGGCGACCGGACGGGCGAGCCGGCCGTCGCCGTCGACGCGCAGGGGCGTGGCTATGTCTTCGTCCGCACCAAGGGCGGCGGAGTCGGTCTGCGCAACCAGAAGGAGAAGGGCGGCTGGGGGCCCTGGCAGGACCTCGGGGGGAGCGAGGTGGAGGGGGAGTTGGCCGCCGTGACGGGGGAGTCGGGGCTGGTCGAGGTGTATGCCGCCGCGGCCGGTGGGATTCTGCACTGGCGGCAGGAGGAGCCGGGCCGGACCCCGGTGCGCGGCGAGGGGATCGACGTGCCCGCTCGTCCGGGGACCCTGCGCGCGCTCGCGACGTCCGCCGGGCACACCACCCTCTTCTTCACGGACACCTCCGGCGACCTGTGCGCCTGGCGCCCGGGGGAGAAGCCGGTGACGCTCATCGCCTCCGCCGGTCCGGGGCCCGTGTCCTCCGTGCGCTGTGAGATAGAGGGGCACGACTGCACCGTGCTCGCCCAGCGGTCGTCGAGTGGCCGGGTCGCCTTTGCCGCCTATCCGACCGAGCAGGAGTCCGCCGGGGCCTGGTGGACCGAGTCCGGACCCCGACTGCCCGCCGACGCCGCGGTGTCACTGGCCCTCGACGAGCACGACGAGGTCGTCGCGGCCTCCCTCTCCCCGTCGACCGGGATGCTGCTGCTCACCCGCCGCAAGGACGAACCGGGTCTGGCGCTGGAGGCCTGGCGGGAGATCTGACACCCCGTTCCTCCGTGGTGGCACACAGAAGGGGGGTGGGGCGTCCGGTGACGATCCGGACGCCCCACCCCCCCCTCAGGGGTTACGCGTTACGCGGGGACGCTCGCCACGCCCTGCGGCAGGAACCTCTTGCCGTTGACGCGCTCGGAGACGCCCTCGCGGTCCAGGTACGGCGTGATGCCGCCCAGGTGGAACGGCCAGCCGGCGCCCGTGATCAGGCACAGGTCGATGTCCTGCGCCTCGGCGACGACGCCCTCGTCGAGCATGAGCCCGATCTCCTGCGCCACCGCGTCGAGCACCCGCTCGCGCACCTGCTCCTCCGTCAGGACGCTGTCGCCCTGCTTCAGCAGCGCGGCGACCTCCGGGTCCAGCTCCGGCTTGCCGCTGTCGTAGACGTAGAAGCCGCGCTTGCCCGCCTCGACGACCGCCTTGAGGTTCGGGGAGACCGTGAAGCGGTCCGGGAACGCCTTGTTGAGCGTCTCGGAGACGTGCAGGCCGATCGCCGGGCCGACCAGCTCCAGCAGGACGAGAGGAGACATCGGCAGGCCCAGGGGCTCGACCGCCTTCTCGGCGACCTCGACCGGGGTGCCCTCGTCGATGACGTTCTGGATCTCGCCCATGAAGCGGGTCAGGATGCGGTTCACGACGAACGCCGGGGCGTCCTTCACCAGCACCGCGGTCTTCTTCAGCTTCTTGGCGACGCCGAACGCCGTGGCCAGGGAGGCGTCGTCGGTCTGCTCGCCGCGGACGATCTCCAGCAGCGGCAGCACGGCGACCGGGTTGAAGAAGTGGAAGCCGACGACCCGCTCGGGGTGCTTCAGCTTCGCCGCCATCTCCGACACCGACAGCGACGAGGTGTTGGTGGCCAGGATCGCGTGCGCCGGGGCGACCGCCTCGACCTCCGCGAACACCTTCTGCTTGACGCCCATCTCCTCGAACACGGCCTCGATGATGAAGTCCGCGTCCGCGAAGCCCTCGGCCTTGTCCAGCACACCGGTCACCAGCGCCTTGAGGCGGTTGGCCTTGTCCTGGTTGATCCGGCCCTTGCCGAGCAGCTTGTCGATCTCGGCGTGGACGTAGCCCACACCCTTGTCGACGCGCTCCTGGTCGATGTCGGTCAGCACGACCGGCACCTCCAGGCGGCGCAGGAACAGCAACGCGAGCTGGCTGGCCATCAGACCGGCGCCGACGACACCGACCTTGGTGACCGGGCGGGCCAGGGACTTGTCCGGGGCACCGGCCGGGCGCTTGCCGCGCTTCTGCACCAGGTTGAAGGCGTAGATGCCGGAGCGCAGTTCGCCGCCCATGATGAGGTCGGCGAGGGCCTTGTCCTCGGCGTCGTAGCCCTGCTGGAGGTCGCCGTTCTTGGCGGCGGCGATGATGTCCAGGGCGCGGTAGGCGGCCGGGGCGGCGCCGTGCACCTTGGAGTCCGCGATGAAGCGGCCCTTGGCGACGGCCTGGTCCCAGCCCTCGCCACGGTCGATCACCGGGCGCTCGATCTCCAGCTCGCCCTTGAGGACCGACGCGGTCCAGATCAGCGACTGCTCCAGGAAGTCCGCGCCCTCGAAGATCGCGTCGGCGATCCCGAGCTCGTAGATCTGCTTGCCCTTGAGCTGCTTGTTCTGGTTGAGGCTGTTCTCGATGATCACCGAGACGGCCTTGTCGGCGCCGATCAGGTTCGGCAGCAGCGTGCAGCCGCCCCAGCCGGGGACCAGGCCGAGGAACACCTCGGGGAGCGAGAACGCCGGGACGGCCGCGGAGACGGTCCGGTAGGTGCAGTGCAGACCGACCTCGACACCGCCGCCCATCGCGGCGCCGTTGTAGTACGCGAAGGTCGGCACGGCCAGCTTGGACAGCCGCTTGAAGACCTCGTGGCCGCCCTTGCCGATGGCGAGCGCGTGCTCGTACTCCTTGAGGATCTCCACGCCCTTGAGGTCGGCGCCGACCGCGAAGATGAACGGCTTGCCGGTGATGCCGACGCCGGTGATCTCGCCGTCCGCCGCCTCCTTCTCGACCTGGTCGATCGCGGCGTTCAGGTTCGCCAGCGAGGCCGGGCCGAAGGTGGTCGGCTTGGTGTGGTCGTGGCCGTTGTCCAGGGTGATCAGGGCGAAGCGCCCGGCACCGGAGGGGAGGTCGAAGTGGCGTACGTGCGCACTCGTGACGACCTCGTCCGGGAACAGCTCGGAAGCCTGCTTCAGAAGCTCGGCGGTGGTGCTCACTTGTCCCCCTCGAAGTGCGGGTTCTCCCAGATGACCGTCGCGCCCATGCCGAAGCCGACGCACATGGTGGTCAGGCCGTAGCGGACGTGCGGCTGCTCCTCGAACTGGCGGGCCAGCTGCGTCATCAGACGGACGCCGGAGGAGGCCAGCGGGTGGCCGAAGGCGATGGCGCCGCCGTACTGGTTGACGCGCTCGTCGTCGTCGGCGATGCCGTAGTGGTCGAGGAAGGCCAGCACCTGGACGGCGAAGGCCTCGTTGATCTCGAACAGGCCGATGTCGGAGATCGACAGGCCTGCCTGGGCCAGTGCCTTCTCCGTCGCCGGGATCGGGCCGTAGCCCATGACCTCCGGCTCGACGCCCACGAAGGAGTAGGAGACCAGGCGCATCTTGACCGGAAGGTCGTGCTCCCGCGCGAAGTCCTCGGAGGCGATGAGCGAGGCGGTGGCGCCGTCGTTCAGACCGGCCGCGTTACCGGCGGTGACCCGGCCGTGCACACGGAACGGGGTCTTGAGGCCCTGGAGGTTCTCCAGCGTCGTGCCCGGGCGCATCGGCTCGTCGGCGGTGACCAGGCCCCAGCCCGTCTCACCCGCCTCGGGGGAGGTGCGGCGCACCGAGACCGGCACCAGGTCGGCCTGGATCTTGCCGTTGGCGTACGCCTTGGCGGCCTTCTCCTGGGAGCGCACGGCGTACTCGTCGGCGCGCAGCTTGGTGATCTGCGGGTAGCGGTCGTGCAGGTTCTCCGCGGTCATGCCCATGAAGAGGGCCGACTCGTCGACCAGCTTCTCGGAGACGAACCGCGGGTTCGGGTCGACGCCCTCGCCCATGGGGTGACGGCCCATGTGCTCGACACCACCGGCGATGGCGATGTCGTAGGCACCGAAGGCGACGGAACCGGCGACCGAGGTCACGGCCGTCAGGGCGCCCGCGCACATGCGGTCGATGGAGTAACCCGGGACGGACTGCGGCAGGCCGGCGAGGATCCCCGCGGTGCGGCCGATCGTGAGGCCCTGGTCGCCGATCTGCGTGGTCGCGGCGATGGCGACCTCGTCGATCTTCTTCGGGTCGAGACCGGGGTTGCGGCGCAGCAGCTCCCGGATCGCCTTCACGACGAGGTCGTCGGCACGGGTCTCGTGGTAGATGCCCTTCGGGCCCGCCTTGCCGAACGGGGTGCGGACGCCGTCTACGAAGACGACGTCCCTGACGGTACGAGGCACGATGGCTCTCCTCCAGGGTCCAGGACGCTGAGCGCTTGCTCATCCCATGCTACTTATGAGTAACGTAGCTGCCCAGTCCTGACATGGCGAGCGGTGAACGTCACACAAAAAACGCCCGGTGGCGCAGTGCCCTTTTCAAGGGGCGCGGGGCGGTGTCAATGTGCGGCTCCGCCGCGTGGGCGCGACCAGCCACAACGCTCCCGCACTCCCCTACGGCGCTCACCGAGGCGGCGCAGTGGAACCCCGAGGCGTCAGAACAGGGGTCGGCACAGGATGTGACCCAGCCGCCCCATCGCCGGTGATCACCGAGAACAACGTCCGGGCCACCTCCGCCCCGAACCCATGCACGTCATGACTCATCGCGGACAGCGTCGGATGCGTCAACCGGCACAGCTGCGAGTCGTCCCAGGCCAGCAGCGACACATCCTCCGGCACCCGCAACCCCATCTCCGCCGCCACCGACAACCCCGCCACCGCCATGACGTCGTTGTCGTACACGATCGCCGTCGGCCGGTCCGGCGGCGCGGCCGTCAGCAGGGACCGTGTGGCCCGCGCCCCCGCGTCCCCGGAGAAGTCCGTCGCCACCTGCCACGCCCCGGCCAGCGCCCCCGCCGCCTCGTCGAACGCCGCCGTCCGGATGGCCGTGTGACCGAGAGCCGCCGCCCCGCCCACTCGGGCGATCCGCCGGTGCCCCAGCGCGGCCAGATACCGAACCGCCTCCGTCACGGCCGTAGCGTCATCGGTCCACACCGAGGTGAGCCCCCCGGTCAGCGAGGGATGCCCCACGGCGACCACCGGCAGCCCGAGCCGCTCCACGAGGCCCACCCGGGGATCGTCGGCCCGGAAGTCGACGAGGATCGACCCGCCGATCTGCCGGCCCCGCCACCACGCCTCCTGGACCCCCAGCTCCTCGTCCAGATTGTGTACGAGCCTCAGCAGCAGGGAGCAGGAGTGCTCGGCCAGGACGCTCTCCACGCCCGAGACGAACTCCATGTACCAGGGTTCGAGCCCGAGCATCCGGGCCGGCCGGCACACCGCGAGCCCCATCACGTCCACGCGCGAACCGGCGAGCGTCCGCGCCGTGAGGTTCGGCGCCCAGCCCAGTTCCCGCGCCGCCCGGAAGATCCGGTCCCGGGTCGCCTCCGACAGCCCGGGCTTGTGGTTGAACGCGAGCGACACGGCCCCCTTGGACACGCCGGCGCGCGCGGCCACGTCCTTGATGGTGACGCGGGGAGCCGGCGTTGCCGTCATCGGGTGGGCTCCACGCAGTACAGGGCCGCACGAGCACGCTCCGCGTCCGGGGTCTTCCAGCCGCGCACCCCGATGGTCACCTCTTCGCCCGGCAGCAGCGTGACCAGCCCCCGGTCGGCCCGCGCCCCCGGATCCAGCCGGTCGGCCTGGAGCAGCAGGTCCCGTACCAGGGTGCGGGCGGTGACGGTGATGCCGTCGGGGGCGAGCGAGACATCGAACTCCGGCGTGGGGTAGGCGACCTCACGGTCCGACACCGGGAAGTGCACCGCCCGCAGCCCCTCCGCGTCGGCGACCAGGAACTCCTCAGGCCCGTCGGGCGTCAGCTCGCGCGGAACATCGACACGGGCCACCGCCCGCCCCCCGGCCGTCACCTCCACGGCCGCCTGCCCCAGCACCTCGCCCCCGACGGACATCCGCCGCAGGGTCAGCGCCGGCGTCCAGTCCCCGGCCGCCTGGTTGACGGCGGCCAGCACCAGCCCGCCGTCCCGCTCCCGGAGCGTCAGCAACCGGTCCGCGTACAGCCGCTTCAGCTCGTGGTACAGCGGCTTCTCCCGGCCGTCCCCGTCGATCGCCGCCCAGGACGTCACCGGCCAGCAGTCGTTGAGCTGCCAGAGGACCGTGCCCGCGCACACCGGCCAGTACGAGCGCCAGTGCTCGATCCCGGCGGCGATCGCACGCGCCTGGTTGACCTGCATCAGGTAGTGCCAGCGGTCGAAGTCCCCGTCCGGCACGGCGAAATGCCGCGCCAGCCCCCGCTCCAGCTTCCCGTTGCCGTCGTCGGCCTTCTGGTGGTGCAGCATGCCGGGGGAGTCGGACGCGAGTTCCTCCCCGGGCAGCGCCCGGCGCAGCGTGGCGTACGCGGGCGGCGCCTGCCAGCCGAACTCGGCGACGAACCGGGGCACGCTCAGCCGGTAGTCGGCGTAGTCCTCACGGTTCCACACGTCCCAGGAGTGGTGCGTGCCGTGCGCCGGATCGTTGGGATGCCGGTCCCATGACCCGGACCAGGGGCTCCCCGCCGTGTACGGCCGCGTCGGATCCAACTCGGCCACCACACGCGGCAGTACGCCCAGGTAGTACCCCTCCCCCCAGGAGTCCCCGGCCAGCCGCGGCTCCCAGCCCCAGTCCCTGAAGCCCCACAGGTTCTCGTTGTTGCCGTTCCACAGCACCAGCGACGGGTGCGGCATCAGCCGTACGACGTTCTCCCGGGCCTCGGCCTCCACCTCGCCGCGCAGCGGCTGTTCCTCCGGGTAGGCCGCGCACGCGAACGGGAAGTCCTGCCAGACCAGCAGCCCGAGTTCGTCGCAGGCGTCGTAGAAGTCCTCGCTCTCGTAGATCCCGCCGCCCCAGATCCGTACGAGGTCCACGCCCGCCCCGGCGGCCTGCTCCAGCCGTTCCCGGTAGCGCTCGCGGGTGATCCGGGACGGGAAGACGTCGTCGGGGATCCAGTTGACGCCCCGCGCGAAGAGCCGCTCGCCGTTGACGACGAGGGTGAAGCCGGTGCCGTGCGCGTCGGGCCGCCGGTCCAGCTCCACGGTCCGGAAGCCGATCCGCCGCCGCCACACGTCCAGCGCGTCGTCGCCGTGGAGAAGCCGCAACTCGACGTCATAGAGAGGCTGTTCGCCGTAGCCGCGCGGCCACCACAGCCGGACGTCCGGCACGCGGAGCCGTACGGCCCCGCTCGCCCCGTCGATCTCCGCCCGGGCCCGCACCCCGCCCACCGTCGCCTCCAGGGCGAGCGGCGCCTCGACCCGGGTGCGCTCGACGTCCACGGCCAACTCGACGACCCCCACGCCCTCGTCGACGGTGACCAGCGGACGCACCCGGGCGATCCGGGCCGTCGACCAGTGCTCCAGGCGCACGGGTCGCCAGATCCCGGCCGTCACCAGGGTCGGCCCCCAGTCCCAGCCGAAGGAGCAGGCCATCTTGCGCAGGTACTGGTAGGGCTCGGCGTAGGCGGCGGGCCGCTCGCCCAGCCGTCCCCGCACGGCCTCGGCCTCGGCGTAGGCGGAGACCAACCGCACGGTCAGCCGCCCGGACAGCCCCGTCACGTCGAACCGGTAGGAGCGGTGCATGTTCCGCACCTCGCCCAGCAGCCGTCCGTCCAGGGAGATCTCGGCGACGGTGTCGAGCCCGTCGAAGACCAGGTCGGTCTGCTCCTGCGCGGAGGCGCTCGTGAGGTCGCGCTCGTACGTCCAGTCCCGGCGCCCCACCCACGCCACCTCGGACTCGCCCAGGCCCAGGAACGGGTCGGGGATCACCCCGGCCGCCATCAGGTCGGTGTGCACGCAGCCCGGCACGGAGGCCGGGAGCGGGCCCGACTTGTGCCGCAGGATCCATCCGTCGCCGAGCGGTGCGGCCTCCAGCATGCGCACTCCCTTAACCGGTCCAGTGAAGAGTCGTGTACAGGTTTTCGCAGCCTTGGCGGGAATGGGACTTTACCGGTTGAGAAAGCGCTGTCAGAGTGCCGAACCAGCCATACCGCACGTGCTCTTCCGTCCCGAGTTCCTCTCCGCGAACGGAGCTGATGCACATGAACCGCCGTACCGTCCTCGCCCTCGCCGTGGGCGCCGCCCTGCTGGCCTCGGGCTGTACCGGCACCGGAGGCACCTCGAAGGGCGCGGATGCCGACGCCCCCGACGATCCCGCCAAGGTCGACGGGACCATCACCGTCCTCACCCACCGGACCGACCTCGTGCAGGACGGGACGATGAAGAAGTACGCCGCCGAGTTCAACAAGACCTACCCCAAGGTGAAGGTCGAGTTCGACGGCCTCACCGACTACGAGGGCGAGGTCAAGATCCGTATGAACACGGAGAACTACGGCGACGTCCTGATGATCCCGGCCGTGATCGAGAAGAAGGACTACCCGAAGTTCTTCGCCTCCCTCGGCACCGAGGCCGAGCGGAGCAAGAAGTACCGCTTCACCGACTACACGACCGTCGACGGCAAGGTCTACGGCCAGAGCCCGCTCGGCGCGGTCCCGGGTTTCATCTACAACAAGAAGGTGTGGAGCGAGGCCGGGATCACCGACTGGCCCACGACGCCGGCCGAGTTCCTCGACGACCTGAAGGCGATCAAGTCGAAGACCGACGCGATCCCGTACTACACCAACTTCAAGGACATGTGGCCGCTCACCCAATGGACGCAGGTCAACGGCTCGGTCGGCTGTGACGAGCAGGCCACCACGAAGCTCGCCGAGGGCGACCCCTGGGCCGACGGCGCCGATCTGCGCACCGCCGACACGCTGCTGTACGACATCGTGCGCGAAGGGCTCATCGAGAAGGACCCGACGACCACCAACTGGGAGGCGTCCAAGCCCAAGTTGGCGAAGGGCGAGATCGCCACGATGTGGCTCGGCTCCTGGGCGGTCATCCAGATGCAGGGCGCGGCGAAACAGGCCGGAGCCGACTCGGACGACATCGGGTTCATGCCCTTCCCCGCCCAGAAGAACGGCACGTTCTGCGCGGTGACGCTGCCCGACTACAACCAGGCCGTCAACGTCAACTCCGACCACAAGGCCGCCGCCCGCGCCTGGATCGACTGGTTCACCGACAAGTCCGGCTACGCGGACGCCAACCTCGCCCTCTCGCCCCTCAAGGACGCCCCGCTGCCCGACGTCCTGGGGCCGTACCAGGAGGCGGGCGTGAAGCTCCTCGACCTCGACGACACCAAGGGCGCCCAGGTCAAGTCCATCGACAACCAGTCCGAGGTCGGCATCTACAAGCCCGACTACCGCCAGGAACTCGTCGACCTCGCCCGCGGTGCCCGCAAGGGCAGCCTGGACGACTTCCTGACCGGGCTGGGCGAGAAGTGGACCGAGGCGCAGAAGAACCTGGGGTCCTGATGACCGACACCACCCGGAAGGCGGCGCGGCCGGTGTCGCAGGCCGCGCCCGCCGGGCCGGCACCGCCGTCCGCCGCGCGCCGGCCTCGGCGGTGGCGGGGCGTGACCCCCTGGCTGTTCCTGATCGCCCCGCTCGCCCTGCTGATCGCCTTCACCTACGCGCCGATCGTCAACATGGTCGCGTACAGCTTCACCGACTGGGACGGTGTCAGCCCCGAGCTGCGCTACACGGGCGCCGAGAACTACACCGAACTCTTCACCCGGCCAGAGCTGTTCGAGGTGTTCTTCGTCAGCGGCTACTACCTCGCCGCGTCCGTGGTGCAGATCGGCGCCGCCCTCTACTTCGCCACCGTCCTGAGCTTCAACGTCCGCTTCCGCAACTTCTTCAAGGGCGTGCTCTTCTTCCCGTACCTGATCAACGGTGTCGCGATCGGCTTCGTCTTCCTGTACTTCTTCCAGGACGGCGGCACACTCGACGCGATCCTGAGCCTCTTCGGCCACGACGGTGACCGGTCCTGGCTCGGCACACCCACGTCGGCCAACGTCTCCCTCGCCGGCGTCTCCGTCTGGCGCTATCTGGGCCTGAACTTCGTGCTCTTCCTCGGCGCGATCCAGTCCATCCCGGGGGAGCTGTACGAGGCGGCCGAACTGGACGGGGCGAACCGCTGGCAGCAGTTCCGCCACATCATCGCGCCCGGCATCCGGCCCGTGCTGAGCCTGTCGGTGATCCTGTCCGTCTCCGGGTCGCTGTCGGTCTTCGAGATCCCGTACATCATGACCGGCGGCGCGACCGGCACCGAGACCTTCGTGATCCAGACCGTGAAGCTGGCCTTCCAGTTCAACAAGACGGGCCTCGCCTCGGCGGCGGCCGTCGTACTGCTGCTGATCATCCTGGCGGTGACCTGGGTGCAGCGGCGCCTCGTCCCGGACGACAAGGTGGACCTCGTATGACGCGCCGTGCCGTGGCCCGTGCCCTCGTGTACCTGTCCCTGGTCCTCGCGACGCTGGTCGTGCTCCTGCCGCTCACCGTGGTCTTCCTGACCTCGCTGAAGACCTCCGGGGAGATGGCGGACGACGGCGGCGCCCTCACGCTGCCCGACGACCCGCTCAATTTCGGCAACTACGTGACGGCGTTCCAGGACGGCCGGATGCTCTCGGCGTTCGGCAACACGGCGGTGATCCTGGTCGTCGCCATCGGGGGCACGGTCCTCATCGGCTCGATGACGGCGTACGCCATCGATCGCTTCCGGTTCCGCTTCCGGAAGCTCGTCCTGGCCCTGTTCCTGGTCGCCGCGCTGGTCCCCGGGGTGACCACCCAGGTGGCCACCTTCCAGATCGTCAACAGCCTCGGCATGTTCGACAGTCTCTGGGCGCCGATCGCGCTCTACATGGGCACGGACATCGTGTCGATCTACATCTTCCTGCAGTTCGTCCGGGCCATCCCGGTCTCACTGGACGAGTCGGCCCGCATCGACGGCGCCAACGCCTTCACGGTCTACCGGAAGATCATCTTCCCGCTGCTCAAGCCCGCGATCGCGACGGTCGTGATCGTGAAGGGGATCAACGTCTACAACGACTTCTACATCCCCTTCCTCTACATGCCCTCCGAAGATCTTGGCGTGATATCGACGTCCCTGTTCCGCTTCAAGGGCCCCTTCGGAGCCCACTGGGAGACCATCTCGGCAGGCGCGATCCTCGTCATCGTCCCGACGCTGATCGTCTTCCTGGTCCTCCAGCGGTTCATCTACAACGGTTTCACCCGAGGCGCCACGAAGTAGGAGGGCTGCCCCCAGGGGCGCGCAGCCGCCGTACGGCGAAGGGCCCTGCGGCGGCTAGGCCTCCGTGACGGCCAGCGCCTCCACCAGTACGGGAGTCACCTGCTCGACCTGCCACGGCCGCGCGCCGTACCCGGCGAGCGCGGCCGCCACGGACTCGGCGTCGACCACCGCCGGCGGCTCCCAGCAGACCCGCCGAACCGTGTCCGGCGTGATCAGATTCTCCTGCGGCATGTTGAGCTGCTCGGCCAGCGCCGACACCCCCGCCCGGGCCGCGGACAACCGAGCGGCGGCAACGGGATCCTTGTCCGCCCAGGCCCGCGGCGGCGGAGGCCCGGTCACGGGCTGCCCCGGCTGCGGCAACTGCGCCTCGGTCAGCGCCTTCGCCCGGTCCACGGCCGCCTGCCACTGCTCCAGCTGCCGCTTGCTCATCCGGTGTCCGAAACCGTTCAGCGCGGCCAGCGCGTGCACGTTGGCCGGAACCGCCAGCGCGGCCTCCACGATCGCCGCGTCCCCGAGCACCTTGCCGGGGGAGACGTCCCGCCGCTGCGCGATGCGGTCCCGGGTCTGCCACAGCTCCCGTACGACGGCCAGCTGCCGCCGCCGGCGCACCTTGTGCATGCCGGACGTACGCCGCCACGGATCCTTGCGGGGCTCCGGCGGGGGAGCGGAGGCGATCGCGTCGAACTCCTGGTGGGCCCACTCCAGCTTGCCCTGCCGGTCGAGCTCCTTCTCCAGCGCGTCGCGCAGGTCGACGAGCAGCTCGACGTCCAGCGCCGCGTAGCGCAGCCAGGGCTCGGGCAACGGGCGGGTGGACCAGTCGACGGCGGAGTGCCCCTTCTCCAGGACGAAGCCGAGGACGCCCTCGACCATCGCGCCGAGGCCGACCCGGGGGAACCCGGCGAGCCGCCCGGCCAGCTCCGTGTCGAACAGCCGCGTCGGCACCATGCCTATCTCGCGCAGGCAGGGCAGGTCCTGGGTGGCGGCGTGCAGCACCCACTCGACGCCGGACAGGGCCTCGCCCAGGGCGGACAGGTCGGGGCAGGCGACGGGGTCGATCAGAGCCGTTCCGGCGCCCTGGCGGCGCAGCTGGACCAGGTAGGCGCGCTGGCCGTAGCGGTAGCCGGACGCCCGCTCGGCGTCGACGGCGACCGGGCCGGAGCCCGCCTCGAAGGCGGCGATCACCCGGGCCAGGGCAGCCTCGTCCGCCACCACGGGTGGAATGCCCTCACGTGGTTCCAGCAAAGGGATCGGCGCCTCCGTAGCAGAAGATCCGCCGTCGTCCGGAGGAGCGCCTCCGGTGGTTCGCAGTGAGCTGTCTGCTGCGGTCTCGTGGGCGTCGGTCACCTGTCAAGGGTATCCGTGTATGGACAGCGCCCGTCGACGGAACGTTCCGTCGACGGGCGCCCGGGGGTCGCAAACCAGTCAGGTCGGGGGAGTGTCGGGTTGGCGAACCGTGAGTGACATGAGGGGGATCCGCGGTCGGCCCCGTTCATGTGAGTGAATGATCACCAAGGGGCATCATGGAGCGGGTCAGTGGATGATTCCCGTCCGCAGGGCCACCGCGACCATCCCGGCGCGGTCGCCCGTGCCGAGCTTGCGGGCGATGCGGGCGAGGTGGCTCTTGACGGTCAGTGCGGACAGGCCCATCGAGACGCCGATCGCCTTGTTCGACTGGCCTTCCGCGACCAGTCGCAGCACCTCGACCTCGCGGCCGGAGAGCTCGCGGTAGCCGCCCGGGTGGCTCGGGGCACCCGGGGGGCGGCGGTGCAGGCGTGCGGCGGCGGCGCCGATGGGGGCGGAGCCCGGCCGGGTGGGGAGCCCGACGTTGGTGCGGGTGCCGGTGACGACGTAGCCCTTGACACCGCCGGCGAGCGCGTTGCGCACGGCGCCGATGTCGTCGGCGGCGGAGAGGGCGAGCCCGTTGGGCCAGCCCGCGGCGCGGGTCTCCGACAGCAGGGTGAGGCCGGAGCCATCCGGCAGGTGGACGTCGGCGACGCAGATGTCGCGGGGGTTGCCGATGCGGGGACGAGCCTCCGCGATGGACGAGGCCTCGATGACATCGCGCACACCGAGCGCCCACAGGTGGCGGGTGACGGTGGAGCGGACGCGCGGGTCGGCCACGACCACCATGGCGGTCGGCTTGTTCGGGCGGTAGGCGACCAGGCTTGCGGGCTGCTCGAGGAGAACGGACACCAGGCCTCCTGGGGTGCGGGACGGGGCCGGCTCGTGGGGGTGAAGCCGGGACGAACCGTGCTTTCAAGGTCACAGTCGTCTTCGGCACCCGGCCCGTCCGCCTTTAGGGAATGATCACGAATCGGTGATAACAATCCGTGCAATTCGGACACGCGGTCGATCACTCGAAGGCCGAACGGTTTCGGTCTGCGTCGGTACGCGGTCGAAAGTGGCCGTATCGACAAAGTGATTCGGCCAAGAGGGGGACGCAGGTGTGATCGTCGACCGGGCATGGTTGACCGCCCCGTACAAGTTCGATCAGTACGGGGTCGGAACAGGTTCGATCAGCGGGACTGCGGGCCCCGCCGCTGGGGCAGCGTCACCACCGACGCGTCGCCCGGCGCGGCCGGCGGCAGCCCCGCGACCTGGGCGAGCAGATCGCACCAGGACGCCAGGTGCGCGGCCGTGTCCGGCACCCCGCCCAGGCCCTCGCGCGGCGTCCACGAGGCACGGATCTCGATCTGCGAGGCGGCCGGGCGCGCGGACAGACCGCCGAAGTAGTGCGAGCTCGCCCGCGTGACGGTGCCGCTCGGCTCCCCGTACGTCAGCCCGCGCGTCTGGAGCGCGCCGGTCAGCCAGGACCAGCACACCTCCGGCAGCAGCGGGTCCGCGGCCATCTCCGGCTCCAGCTCCGCGCGCACCAGCGTCACCAGCCGGAACGTGCCCTGCCAGGCCTCGTGTCCCGCCGGGTCGTGCAGCAGCACCAGCCGGCCGTCGGCCAGGTCCTCGTCACCGTCGACGACCGCGGCCTCCAGCGCGTAGGCGTAGGGAGCGAGCCGCCTGGGCGGGCGGGTCGGCTCGACCTCGATCTGGGGCCGCAGCCGCGCCGCCATGAGCGCGTCGACGGCGGCCCGGAAGGGCAGCGGGGCGGTGTCCGCCTCCCGCCGGTCTTGCTCGGTGTCCTTCGCTTCGTCCATTCCGCCAGCGCCGTCCGACAGTCGTCCCTGAGCCGCAGCCATGCCGGAAGATTACGGGGACCGGAGCCCGGGCGCCGGGCTAGACACCCCGCGCCCGTCCAGGGGCTGAATCACGCCCATCGGGGGCGTGCGAAACTTGGCCCGTGAGTGCCAACGACGCCCCCCGGGCCCAGCAGCCGTCCGCCCCGTACGACTCGGCCTTCCTCAAGGCCTGCCGGCGCGAGCCCGTGCCGCACACGCCGGTGTGGTTCATGCGGCAGGCCGGGCGCTCACTGCCGGAGTACCGCAAGGTGCGCGAGGGCATCGGGATGCTCGAGTCCTGCATGCGGCCCGAGCTGGTCACCGAGATCACGCTCCAGCCGGTGCGCCGGCACGGCGTCGACGCGGCGATCTACTTCAGCGACATCGTCGTCCCGCTCAAGGCCATCGGCGTCGACCTCGACATCAAGCCAGGCGTCGGCCCGGTCGTCGAGCGCCCCATCCGCACCCGCGCCGACCTCGCCCAGCTGCGCGACCTGACCGCCGAGGACGTCTCCTACGTCACCGAGGCCATCGGCCTGCTCACCCGCGAACTCGGCACCACGCCCCTGATCGGCTTCGCCGGCGCCCCCTTCACCCTCGCCAGCTACCTCGTCGAGGGCGGCCCGTCCCGCACGTACGAGAACGCCAAGGCGATGATGTACGGCGACCCCGAGCTGTGGGCCGACCTGCTCGACCGCCTCGCCGACATCACGGCCGCCTTCCTGAAGGTGCAGATCGAGGCGGGCGCCTCGGCGGTCCAGCTGTTCGACTCCTGGGCCGGTGCCCTCGCCCCCACCGACTACCGGCGCTCGGTGCTGCCGGCGTCGGCGAAGGTCTTGGAGGCCGTGGCCGGTTACGGCGTCCCGCGCATCCACTTCGGCGTCGGCACCGGCGAACTGCTGCGGCTCATGGGCGAGGCCGGCGCGGACGTCGTCGGCGTCGACTGGCGCGTCCCGCTGGACGAGGCCGCCCGCCGCGTCGGCCCCGGCAAGGCGCTCCAGGGCAACCTCGACCCGACGGTGCTGTTCGCCACGACGGAGGCCGTCGAGGCGAAGACCCGTGAGGTCCTGGACTCGGCGGCGGGGCTGGAGGGGCACGTCTTCAACCTCGGCCACGGCGTCATGCCGTCGACGGACCCGGACGCGCTGACGCGGCTGGTGGAGTACGTGCACACACAGACCGCCCGCTGACGGAGACGGCGGCAGGGCCGGTCCTGACGGCCGGGCCGCGCCCGCCTGCCGGAGAGGCTCCGGTGGCGGCGGTGGACTCGCCGGATGCGGGTAGAAGTCCCGCCCCACGTAACCTCTTCCCGTGCCCGCACCCCGCCTGCATCGCGTCGCCGTCCTTGTTCTGGAGGGTGCGAAGCCGCTCGATGTCGGAATTCCCGCGCAGGTCTTCACGACCCGCGCGAGCATGCCGTACGAGGTGCGGGTGTGCGGGGCGGCGCCCGGTCTCGTGACCGGCGGCGACGGCCTCGCGTACTACGTCGCCCACGGCCTCGACGCGCTCGCGTGGGCCGACATCGTCTTCGTCCCCGGCTACCGGTTCCCGGACCGCGACGACCCGCCGCGGGCCGTCGTCGACGCACTGATCGCCGCCCATGAGCGGGGCGCGCGGCTCGCCGCCATCTCGACGGGCGCCTTCGCGCTCGCCGCCACGGGCCTGCTCGACGGCAGGCGCGCCACGACGCACTGGCACTACACGCGGGCACTCGTGGCCAGGCACCCGCTCGTCCGGGTCGACGAGAACGTGCTGTTCGTCGACGAGGGCAGCGTGCTCACCTCGGCCGGCGCCGCCTCCGGCATCGACCTGTGCCTGCACATCCTGCGCGGCGACCTCGGAGTGGCCGCGTCCAACCACGCGGCCCGGCGTCTGGTCGCCGCCCCCTACCGCAGCGGCGGCCAGGCCCAGTACGTGCCGCGCAGCGTCCCCGAGCCGCTCGGCGAGCGGTTCGCCGCCACCCGCGAGTGGGCGCTGCACCGGCTCGGCGAGCCCCTCACCCTCGACATACTGGCGCGGCAGGCCGGGGTCTCGCCGCGCACGTTCTCCCGGCGCTTCGTCGAGGAGACCGGCTACACGCCGATGCAGTGGGTGATGCGTGCCCGCATCGACCTGGCCCGCGAACTGCTCGAGCGCTCGCAGCGCAGCGTCGAACAGATCGCCGCCGACGTCGGGCTCGGCACCGGCGCGAACCTGCGCCTGCACTTCCAGCGCATCCTCGGCACCACACCGAGCGAGTACCGGCGCACCTTCACCCGGGGCGAGTGACCCGCCCGGAACCTCGTGGCGAGATCCTTTTGAACCGTGGCGATCCCGCCACTGTCAGCGGCGCCGGCCGCGGGCGAGCCTGGTGGCGAGGGAAGGGACATCACTCATGACTCGCATCGCCATCAACGGATTCGGCCGCATCGGACGCAATGCGCTGCGCGCACTGCTGGAGCGCGACAGCGCCCTGGACATCGTCGCCGTCAACGACCTGACGGAGCCCGCCACTCTCGCCCGGCTGCTCGCCTACGACAGCACGGCCGGCCGGCTCGGGCGCCCGGTGACCGTCGACGGGGACACCCTCGTCGTCGACGGCCGTCGGATCACGGTGCTGGCCGAGCGCGAACCGGCGCAGCTGCCGTGGGCCGAACTCGGCGTCGACATCGTCCTGGAAGCCACCGGCCGCTTCACCTCGGCCAAGGCCGCCCGCGCCCACCTCGACGCCGGCGCGAAGAAGGTACTCGTCAGCGCGCCGTCGGACGGCGCCGACGTCACGCTCGCGTTCGGGGTCAACACCGACGCCTGTGACCCGGCTGTGCACACGATCGTCTCGAACGCCTCCTGCACCACCAACGCCCTCGCACCGCTGGCCAAGGTGCTCGACGACCTCGCCGGTATCGAGCACGGGTTCATGACGACGGTGCACGCCTACACGCAGGAGCAGAACCTGCAGGACGGTCCGCACCGCGACGCCCGTCGCGCCCGGGCCGCCGGCGTCAACATCGTGCCCACCACGACCGGCGCCGCCAAGGCGATCGGCCTGGTGCTGCCGAACCTCGACGGCAAGCTGTCCGGCGACTCGATCCGCGTACCGGTGCCGGTGGGCTCGATCGTCGAACTCAACACGACCGTCGCCCGCGACGTGACGCGCGACGACGTGCTGGCGGCGTACCGCGCCGCGGCGGAGGGGCCGCTCGCCGGCATCCTCGAGTACTCGCAGGACCCGCTCGTGTCGTCCGACATCACGGGCAATCCCGCCTCGTCGATCTTCGACTCCGCCCTCACCCGCGTCGACGGCCGCCACGTCAAGGTGGTCGCCTGGTACGACAACGAGTGGGGCTTCTCGAACCGCGTGATCGACACGCTCGAGTTCCTCGCCACCGGCTGACCGGACGCCGGGGTGGTGCCCCGCCTCCGGTGTTGCGTGACATTCGTCCCCGGCCCACTCACCAGCTCGGCCGCGCGCGCCGGCCGAACAGCACGCCGGGCGGTTCCGGCGGCGGGGGAGTGCCGGGGCGTAGCGGCCAGGCGATCAGCATGCCCGCCACGAAGCCGGCGACGTGCGCCAGATAGGCCACGGTCCCGGCGCCGGAGATGCCCTCGCCGGAGGAGTACACCGCCTGGAGCACGAACCAGAAGCCGAGCACGATCCAGGCGGGCAGCCGCAGCGGCAGGAAGATCAGGAAGGGGACGAGGACCCAGACGCGGGCCCTCGGGTAGAGCACGAGGTAGGCGCCCAGCACCCCGGCGATCGCCCCGGACGCGCCGATCAGCGGGTCGCCCGAGTCGGTGTTCGCGAGGGCGAAGGCATACGCGGCCGCGTAGCCGCAGACCACGTAGAAGAGCAGGAAGCGGATGTGGCCCATCCGGTCCTCGATGTTGTTGCCGAAGATCCACAGGAACAGCATGTTGCCCAGCAGGTGCAGCCAGCTGCCGTGCAGGAACATCGCCGTCAGGACGCTCAGTTCCGGCGACTTGTCGTGGGGCGGCGGGCCGACCACGCAGCCGGGTCCCTGCGGGCCCACCCCGATGTCACCCGTGGGCACCAGTCCGGGCATCTGATGGCGGATCAGTTCCCGTGGCACCGCCGCGTACTGGTCGAGGAACGCCTGGAGGTGACACAGCTGGGCCAGGCTGCTCTCGCCCACCAGGGAACCGGCCATGCCGGGAGTGAGCAGGAACACGACGATGCCGGCGGCGAGCAGGGCGTACGTCACCCAGGGGGTGCGCCGCGCGGGATTCACGTCGTGAACGGGGATGACCACACCACACGTGTGCCCGGGGCGCCGCCGGCGAATCGGTCCTGCCGCTGAACGCGGCCGTCCGGGCGCGCGTATGTCTCGGCAACCGCCCGCGGCGCGGGGAAGGCGGGTCGCGGGGCCGACGTGAGGAACAGGCGATGAACGACCGAGTTACTCCTCCGATGCACGCACTGCCCGACGGCGAGGCGGAGCTGACGCTGGTGGTGCGGCTGCCGTGGGAGGACGTGGCCCGCCTCGGCCAGGAGGCCGGGCGGCTGGCGACCCAGATGCGGCGGCCCGTGACGCTGGACGAGGCGGTGAGTCACCGGTTGCGGTCGTCCAGGATCGCCGCGCAT
Organism: Streptomyces caelestis; assembly: GCF_014205255.1. Lineage (GTDB taxonomy): Bacteria > Actinomycetota > Actinomycetes > Streptomycetales > Streptomycetaceae > Streptomyces > Streptomyces caelestis. The sequence goes on from NZ_JACHNE010000001.1 coordinate 6,704,073, forward strand.
GCGAAGCCGGCCGGGGAGCAGCCGCCGGCGGTTTCGGCCTCGGCGTCGGTGTCGTCGTTGCCGTCGCGGCCGCCGGCGGAGCAGGCGCGGCAGGCGATTGACCGGATCAACGGCACTGCTGGGACCGCGTAGGGCTTCGCCGTAGGGGTGCGGGTTCGTTGCCGGGTGCGGCTGGTCGCGCCCACGCGGCGGAGCCGCGGATCGACACGGCCCCGCGCCCCTGAGGCTTGTTGTTCCACCGTCCCCTAGAAAGAACCGCGCACCTTTGCCGCCGCCTTGCGGGCCGCTACCAGCACCGGGTCCCAGACAGGGGAGAACGGTGGGGCATAGCCCAGGTCCAACGTGGTCATCTGTTCCGCCGTCATGCCCGCCGTGAGGGCGACCGCCGCGATGTCGACCCGCTTGCCCGCGCCTTCTCGGCCGACGATCTGGACGCCGAGGAGGCGGCCCGTGCGGTGTTCGGCGAGCATCTTGACCGTCATGGGGGAGGCGTCCGGGTAGTAGCCCGCGCGGCTGGTCGACTCGATGATGACCGCCTCGAAGCGCAGGCCCACGCGGCGGGCGTCCTTCTCGCGCAGTCCCGTACGCGCGATCTCCAGGTCGCAGACCTTGCTGACCGCCGTGCCGACCACGCCCGGGAACGTGGCGTAGCCGCCGCCGACGTTGGTGCCGATGACCTGGCCGTGCTTGTTGGCGTGGGTGCCGAGCGCGATGTGCCGTTGCTGGCCGGAGACCAGGTCGAGGACCTCCACGCAGTCGCCGCCCGCCCAGATGTTCTCGTGCCCGCGCACCCGCATCGAGCGGTCGGTGAGGAGGCCGTCGTGCGGGCCGAGGGGGAGGCCGGCGGCCTTCGCGAGGGTCGTCTCGGGGCGGACGCCGATGCCGAGCACGACGACGTCCGCCGGGACGTCGCGGTCCTGGGTGGCCACCGCCCGTACCCGGCCGTCGTCGCCTGTCAGGATCTTCGTGACCTCGGCGTCGTTCACCATCGTGATGCCCAGGCCCTCCATGGCCTCGTGCACCAGGCGGCCCATGTCGGGGTCGAGGGTCGACATGGGCTCGCTGCCGCGGTTGACGACCGTCACCTCGTAGCCGCGGTTGATGAGCGCCTCGGCCATCTCCACGCCGATGTAGCCGGCCCCGACGACCACCGCGCGGCGGCCACGCGTGCGTGCCAGCGTGTCGAGGAGCGCCTGGCCGTCGTCCAGCGTCTGCACGCCGTGCACCCCGGGGGCGTCCATGCCGGGAATGTCCGGCCGGATCGGCCGGGCGCCGGTCGCGATCACGAGCTTGTCGTACGACGTCCAGGACTCGGCGCCGGATTCGAGGTCACGCGCGCGTACCCGCTGCCGGTCGGGGTCGATGTCCGTGACCTCGGTGCGCAGCCGCAGGTCGATGTCCCGCGCGCGGTGCTCCTCGGGTGTGCGGGCGATGAGCCGGTCCCGGTCCGGGACGGCGCCGCCCACCCAGTACGGGATGCCGCACGCCGAGTACGACGTGAAGTGGCCGCGTTCGAACGCCACGATCTCCAGCTCGTCGGGCCCCTTCAGACGGCGCGCCTGCGACGCCGCGGACATCCCCGCGGCGTCGCCGCCGATCACGACCAGTCGCTCCCTGCGCGTACGGCTCATGTTCATGCGAACACGCTACGGGAGCACGGCATTTCAGTCCTGTTCGTCAGGAGTCCGCGTGGACTGCGGGGCCGGACGGGCCGTCGGCAGCGGCCCCAGGGCGCTCGTGGCGGGCGCGGGGCGCGGGCGGCGGGGGCGTACGACGCGCAGCCACAGCAGCGCGAGCAGGGCGGCCACCGCCGCGAACGGCAGGACCGCGCCGAGTGCCACCGCGATCCAGCGCAGCATCGTCACGAACGCGTTCCAGCCGCCCGCGAGCGCGTCCACGAATCCCGGGTCGTCGTCCTTCGCCTCCTTCTTCACCGGGGTCTCGGACAGCGACAGGGTGATGGTGGCCAGGCTCGTGCGGTCCTTCAGGGACTGCTGGCGCGCGAGCAGCGCCTCCAGGTCGGCCTGGCGGGTGCTCAGCTCACCCTCCAGGGTCACCACGTCGCTGAGCTTGGTGGCCCGGTCCATCAGCTCGCGGATCCGGGCCACGCTCGCGCGCTGCGACGTGATGCGGCTCCCCACGTCCACGACCTGGTCGGTGACGTCCTGCGCCTTCGCGCTGCGGTCGAGGAGCTTGCCCGCGCCCTCCAGCTCGGTGAGGACCTCGTCGTACTTCCCGACGGGCACGCGCAGCACGACGCGGGTGCGCTCGTGGCCCTCCTCGTCCCGGGTGGTGGTCTCGTTGCCGACGTATCCGCCCGCGTTCTCGGTGCCGGTGCGGGCCTCCTCCAGGGCCTTCGGGACGTCCTTGACCTGCACGGTCAGTGAGACCGTGCGGATGATGTGGGCCGTGGGGAGCTTCGCCGGCGCGGTCGCCCTGGCTCCCCTGCCGGCGCCACCGGGGGCTGCCTCGTTCGCGCCGCCCTTGTCGTCGGCGTCCGGGGCGGCGACTCCCCGGTCGGCGCTGCTGCCGGCGGAGTCCTCTCCCGCGCCGCTGCATCCGGTGAGCGCGAGGGCCGCGGCCAGCAGAAGCGCGGCGAGAGCCGGGACGGGGCGGCGGGCGGGTCGTCGTGTGCGCATGTGGGCTTCCCCCGGGAGGATCGGTTCGGCTGATGCTTCTTCGACGCCCGGGCGGCGCCGGACGTTTGGTCCGGGACGGTTCCGATGCGGTCACGGTCGGGACTCGTGAAGGACACCGGGGCGCGGCAGCGCTGTCAGTGGGGTCTGAGAGGCTGGGGGCATGCGCGAAGTTCAAGCCCGTGCGGGCATGGGGCAGGTCGTCGTCATCGGGGCGGGCATCGCGGGACTGGCCGCCGCGCACCGGCTGCTGGACCGCGGGGCGCGGGTGACCGTGCTGGAGGCCTCCGGCCGGGTCGGCGGCAAGCTGCTGCCCGGGGAGATCGCGGGCGCGCGCGTGGACCTCGGCGCCGAGTCGATGCTGGCCCGCCGCCCCGAGGCGGTGGCGCTCGCCCGGGAGGCGGGTCTCGCCGACCGGCTCCAGCCGCCCGCGACGGCGACGGCCTCGATCTGGACCCGGGGCGCTCTGCGCCCGATGCCCAAGGGCCACGTGATGGGCGTGCCCGGTACCGCCGCGGCCCTGTCCGGTGTGCTGTCCGACGAGGGCCTCGCCCGCATCGACCGCGACGCCGGGCTGCCCCGCACGGAGGTCGGCGACGACGTGGCCGTCGGGGAGTACGTGGCCGCGCGCCTCGGCCGCGAGGTCGTCGACCGCCTGGTGGAACCCCTGCTGGGCGGCGTCTACGCGGGCGACGCCTACCGCCTCTCGATGCGCTCGGCCGTCCCCCAGCTCTTCCAGGCGGCCCGCAGCCACACCTCCCTGACGGAGGGGGTCCGAGAGATCCAGGCGAAGGCGGCCGCCGCCCAGCAGACCGGCCCGGTGTTCATGGGCCTCCAGGGCGGCGTCGGCACGCTGCCCCTCGCGGTGGCGGAGTCGGTGCGGGCGCGCGGGGGCGAGATCCTGACGGGGGCGCCGGTGACGGACCTGAGCCACAGCGCGGCGGACGGCGGCGGATGGCGCGTGGTCACCGGTGAGCGGGTGCTGCACGCGGACGCGGTCGTGCTCGCCGTCCCCGCCCCCGCCGCCGCCCGGCTCCTGCGCACCGAGTCCCCCGAGGCCGCCGCCGAGCTCGGCGGCGTCGAGTACGCCTCCATGGCCCTGGTCACCCTCGCCTACCGCCGCGCCGAGGCGGGCCTGCCCGAGGGCAGCGGCTTCCTCGTGCCGCCGGTGGACGGGCGCACCATCAAGGCCTCCACCTTCGCCTCGCGGAAGTGGGGCTGGATCGCCGACGAGAATCCGGACCTGGTCGTCCTGCGCACCTCCGTCGGACGGTACGGCGAGACGGAGATCCTCCAGCGCGACGACGACGAGCTCGTGGCGGTCTCCCGGCACGACCTGAAGGCGGCGACCGGCCTGGACGCCACACCCGTCGCCACCCGCGTCACCCGCTGGGACGACGGCCTGCCCCAGTACCCCGTCGGCCACCACGCGCGCGTGGCCCGCATCCGCGAGCATGTGGCGAAGCTCCCGGGGCTCGCCGTGTGCGGCGCGCCGTACGACGGCGTCGGCATCCCGGCGTGCATCGCGAGCGCGTACGCCGCCGTCGACCAGATCCAGGGTGACCTGCGGGCTGTGCAGGAGCTCACCGCCCACCCGGTGCAGAGCCTGCACGGCGGAGCGGGAGAATGAGGAGCATGAGTGACGACGCCTCCACCACGGCCTCCAGCGCCACGCCCGACCGCATCCCGAACAAGGGCAAGCTGGCCAAGGACCTCAACGAGGTCATCCGCTACACGCTCTGGTCCGTCTTCCGGCTGAAGGACGTCCTCCCCGAGGACCGCGCCGGGTACGCCGACGAGGTCCAGGAGCTGTTCGACCAGCTCGCCGCCAAGGACGTGACCATCCGCGGCACGTACGACGTCTCGGGCCTGCGCGCCGACGCCGACCTCATGATCTGGTGGCACGCGGAGACCAGCGACGCGTTGCAGGAGGCGTACAACCTCTTCCGCCGCACGAAGCTGGGCCGGGCGCTCACACCGGTGTGGTCGAACATGGCGCTGCACCGCCCCGCCGAGTTCAACCGCTCGCACATCCCGGCGTTCCTCGCCGACGAGACGCCCCGCAATTACGTGAGCGTCTACCCCTTCGTGCGTTCCTACGACTGGTACCTGCTGCCCGACGAGGACCGCCGCCGCATGCTCGCCGACCACGGCAAGATGGCCCGCGGCTTCCCGGACGTGCGCGCCAACACGGTCGCGTCGTTCTCCCTCGGCGACTACGAGTGGCTCCTCGCCTTCGAGGCCGACGAGCTGTACC